>CALGZB010000164.1 GCA_937934655.1 uncultured Acidimicrobiales bacterium
CGGAAGCACCTTCTGGTAGCCGGCTACGAACAAGCCGCGAGCCCACTAGGTCTGCCACCAGCCGAGTGGCCCAACAGCCAAACAGGAATGGGAAGCATCCCAGCCACCCAAGAAACATGGAAGAACTTCTGGGAAAAGTAAGAACGCGGGGTCGACGCCGTTCGCTCCGCTCACTACGGGAGTTTGGCTCCGCCAAACATCCCCACGCTCCTACTTTGGTAGTTGCAAAACTGACGGAAGAGGATGGGTGTCGTGCCGGAGCGCGAGCGAGGCCGAGGTTGAAGAGTGGGTGACATAGCGAAGCGAAGAGCGAAGGCGAAGCCGCAGCGACCAAACGAAAGAGACGGGGAGTTTCGCTGGTCGTTTGCTCGTCGCCAGTTCATTCCTGATTGGTCGAACCCGGATGAGACCTATCTGAAGCGGTGGCGTTTTGACTCTCCGCTCGGCTCGGTGTTTCTGCACCAGATTCGTTTACCGGATGGCGACCCTGATCCGCATAGCCATCCGTTTTCTCGTTCGGTGAGTCTGTTGTTGCGTGGCGGGTACACGGAGCATCGGGGTATCGATGGGGGAGAGATCCGGTCGCTACGGGCGGGTCAGCTCAATCGAATCTCGGGTACCGACGTGCACCGAATCGTCGAACTGACCAACGGTGAGCCGGTGTGGACGCTGTTTTGGGCAGGCCCCGTGCACGGGCGAGGCTGGGGGTTCTACGTCGACGGGGTGTACGTCGACCACAAGGAATACCTGGCTGGTCGAGAGGGCTAAAGCCCGACCCACTGCAGTAGCCAGAGCGAGATCATCCCGGCACCGAGGGCGACCGCCATGTTGCGGGTTTTGGCGATGGCAAAGCCCGCGATGACGATGGCTCCTACTTGGGGTGAGGGTGGGACGAGATTGGCGAGTCCGTCATCGCCGAGCACCGCGGGAACCATGATGGCGGCGAAGGTGGCGGGGGCGACATAGGCGAGCGATCGCTGGACGGTTTCGGGGAGTTTCACTCGGTCGCCAAAGAGAATGAAGCTGGCGCGACTGAAGTAGGTCACGAGGCCGCATCCGATGAAGATCAGCAAGGTGTTCATGAGGTGCTCGCGGTCTCTGCCAGGTCGGCCTTGAGTCTGGTCTCGGCGAGGGTGCCCGCGATGACGCCGAGGATTATGGCCAAAAGCAGCCCGGTGCCCTGCGGGAAGTCGCGGGTGGCGAAAGCAACTACCCCGCCGACGATTGCGGCGATCACTCCAGGCCGATTTTTGATCGACAGCACCATGAGACCCATAAACAAGATCGGCACGCTAAACGTGAGCGACCACTCTTCGGGGATCACGTTGCCGAGGACGACGCCGAGCCCAACGGCGGTCTGCCAGACGACCCAGAACGTCAGGCCGGTGCCGAGGAAGCTCCACATTCGGTCGCGCAGCGCCATGTCGTCGGGCTGGTTCTCGGCGAGTGCAAACGATTGATCGATGAGCAGGTAGCTGCCCAGTATTCGGAACCACGTGGGTGCTCCGGTGAACCGGGGATTCATGGCTGCCGAGTACATGATGTGGCGTGAGTTGATGAGGAACACGGTGAAGATGATCACCAGTGCCGAGGCGTTGTCGGCGAGGAGTTCGACCGCTGCCAACTGCGACGATCCGGCGAACACGATGAACGCCGATGCCCATCCGGTGAAGTTGTTGATGTTGGCCGACTCGGAGACGAGAAATCCGACGACGAACCCGAAGGGAAGTGCAGGGGCGGCAAGCGGCAGGCCGGAAACGATTCCGTCGAGAAACCACCGTTTCTCAAACGAAAGATCGGCGGGTGGAACTGACGAGGGTGACGAGGGTGTCGAGGGTTCAGGCACGATCAGGCTAACGCTATAAGGCCCATGCCCACGATGGCACCGAATATTCCGATGCCTTGCCACCATCGGAGTTGATCGTCGTCGAAGGTGGCGGCGAGGACGGCGACGACCGCTGGGAACATGGAGCCAGCAACCGAAACGGTACCCAGGTCCCCGCTCTGCGAGCCAAGGACCCAGCTCATCATCCCCAGTGTGCCGAAGACTCCGCTGAGTAGGCCGAGTTTGAGGAGCCGGCCAGGAAGAAACACCGGCAGTGATCGTCGGTTGGCGATGGTTGCCATGAGAACGAATCCGACGATGCGTTGTGAGAAGGCGGGCCAGACACCGCTTTCCTCGGCGGTGCCGGCCACAAAGACCACACCCGTGCCGAACATGAATCCGGCGAGGAGTCCATACATGACACCGTTGCGAATCTTGCCGGAGAGGTCGGGGTTGAAGGTCGTGAAGGCGAGCGAGGTGATGGCAATCGCGCAGCCGGCGGAGGCGAGGAGGCCGGGGCGTAGGCCGCCGAAGATGTCCCAGACCAGCGGAATCAACGCTGCGAAGACCGCGGATATGGGTGAGACAACGGCGGCGGAGGAGTCGGCCATTCCCCGGTAAGCCACACCGAGCCCTCCGGCGACGAGGACGCCCGAAAGGGCTCCGCTCAGGATGTCGCCGGTGCGCCATTCGGATCCTAGGGCGAGCGCTGCCGCGAGTGAGATGACGATGCCGATACTCATGGCGGTCGAGACGTGACTGACCGAGTTGGCCCGTCGAGTGGTGGCGCGGCCGAGGACATCGGAGATGCCGACAAGAACCGCCGCAAGGACCCCCAGCAAAATCGGCATCGCCGAACGCTACTGGTAGAGGCTTCTGAGCCTGTAGGTCGCTGGTTGGCTCTCCCGCTGGATGGGAGCCTATGAGGAGTGCAGGTCAGCCAGATTTTCGAGTGCTGTCTGTAGACCCTTCGCCGACTTCGCTTGAAGCGGGCGTCGTAGGAGTCGACCGATGCCGGCGAGTTCGACGCCGATCGAGAAGTCGATTCGAGTGCCGCCGTTCTCGCTGGTGAAGTGCACTTCTTCGGCCATTGCGGTCATGATCGGTGCGTTGATTTCCACAACGGTCATCGCCCAGTGCTTTCCTGGTTCCCATGCGGTGATCTCTTCGGTCACTCGAAACTGGTCTTGATGGACGAATCGTTTCGAGCCGCGGCCGTGGGGTGGATTGCTGAGGTATCGACATTCGCGGAACCCAGGGAACCAGTCGACCCAGCCCGCGTCGTCGGCGAAGTGTTGCCAGACGGTATCGGCGGACGCAGCGATAAAGGCGACGTGTTCGATACGCACGGAGGCGGAAGGAATCCAGTCGGGTGGTTTTGGATTGAGGGTGGGCATACGGTCTCCTAAAACTGAATACATTCAGTTATAAATGAACAGGTTCAGTTTTGCAAGACCTTGCGCTATATTGCCGACATGGCGCCACGGAGTAAGTCCCAGCAAACGGCACTCCGTATTTCGGCATCGGCCGGCGAGTTGTTTTTTGCGCACGGGTTCTCCGCAACGACGATTGCCCAAGTCGCCGAGCGTTCCGATGTTGCTGTGGGCACGGTGATGCTCCACTTCGGCTCGAAATCAGAGTTGGCTACTGCGGCATTCGCTGATGCGGTCGCAGAAGTTGTGCAGCGTTCGGTTGACGCAGCGAGTCAGCGCACAGTGAGTGATCTGCCCGACGACCTGGGCGAGTTCGTTCGGCCGATCTACGCGTGGTACTCGACCCATGGTGACGTGGCACCAGACCTTCTCCGCGAAGCACTCTTCGCGAACGGGGAGTGGGCCGAGCACTACGGACAAACCGTAAGTCGTACCGTTCGTGCCTTTGCCGAAATCATCGCAAGCCATCACCAAGGTGGATTCGATAGTGATGCCTCGCTCCTCGGCGAAGGCTTGCTGGCCGACTATCTCATCGTGCTCTTGCGAGGGCTACGGGGAGAGTTCGACTCGGTGGACGATCAAGTGGCCCGCTTCAAACAGCTAGCAGCGACTCGATTTCGTTAGCGGGCGGCGTGACCGTCGGCGATGAGACTAAGGATCTCGAACATGACGGCCATGGCTCGATAGCTGGTGATCTGGTTGGGTGAGTCGACCGTGGGCATGAGGCAGACCACATCACCGCCGATGATGTTCTTGCCACGCACCGATCGCAGAAGTTGCATCACTTGATCGATGCCGAAGCCTTCGATGCCGGCCTCGATGTTGGCGACACCTGGGGCCACCATTGGGTCGAGACAGTCGAGGTCGAAGGTGATGTACAGCGGACGGTCGCCGATCTGTTCGTCGATGATTTCGATGACCCGTTCCGGCCCCATCTCGTCGTATTCGGTCTTCTTGATGACCGTGTACCCGAGGTCGTAGCTGGGGTCGAGCCAGTCGAGTGAGCGAACGTTGCCACGGATACCGACCTGCACAGAATGCTCGGCGTCGACGTGGCCGTCGGTAACGAGGTAACTGGCCCAGTGGGCTGCCGACTTGATGGCTCCCATGAAGTGAGGAACGTTGTGGAACGCGTCGGTGTGGGCGTCGAAGTGGAGCAGACAGGCCTTCTCTCCGCCGGTGAGTTTGGCGTCCTTGCCCGCTATTGCTTGGAGGATTCCGCCGGTGATCGAGTGATCGCCGCCGATGGAAACGGGCCGGCAACCTGCTGCATCGAGGGCCTTGTAGTAGTCGGTGATCATCTCGATCGACCGCTCGTTGTTATTGCCCTCGGACAGAGGAACATCGCCCAGGTCGTGGATCCGGCAGATGTCCCAAGGGTCGATCTCGAAAGCATTGTGGGCTCGGCGGCCGATGGCTGACACGTTGCGAACCGCCCGAGGGCCGAGGTGTTGGTCGCGCTGAGTGGTGCCGTTTCCGGTGCTGTGTGGGACTCCCACCAGGCCAATGTCGGCATTGGCTGGGTCGGCATCATGCGGGGCCCTGAACAGGGTCGGGATGCCGTACCAATAGATCCCGTCCATGAGTCGCTGTTCGTGGGATCGGCCGGTGGTGTCGCTCATGGGCGCGACGATAGTCGGTTCACATTTGCTGTCGAGGAGGATCAGTGCGTAACGCCGTTAGCGGGCGGCGCTGACTCTTCCCCTTGACGGATCGCTTCAAGTTCCGCAGCAAATTTCAGCATCGTCGGAAGGTCTTTCAGCTTGGCCTTGCCGGTGCTGGCTTGTGATTGAAGGAGCCAATACTCATGGTCGGAAGGGAAGTGTCGCTTCGCAATTTCTTTGAGTTGCTCTCTGGGTGTCTCGACGCCGTGGCGGCTGGCCATTGCATCCGATGCTTCTTTTTCAACGGCGGTGAGGTGAGATTCTTCGCCGAGTTGCGACCAGCGCTTTCGATATTCGCGGCCGGTGAATTCCTTTGGATCAGCGCCGCTCGCAAGGGCTTCTGCGCGATCTGCCCGCAACGCAAGCTCAACTGCGATCTCTTCATGGCTGGTGTACTTGCGTTCGTTCTTGCTTCCCTCATTCACGGTGGTGGTTGATTTGACGCGCTTGGGAAGTACCAGGAATGGGCTCGCCGTGATGAAGATTGAGCCAACGTCGAGTTTGTGCGCTGAACGGGCTGCGGGGCGAAGGTCGCGAAGCCCACTGGCTAACGCGGCAGGGTTCCGAGTCGCCTGCACGGCGGCAACGTCGGCGCAGAGGTCTCGGGTGTTCTCTACCCAACGTGGGAGGAAGCGAAGCATCAATGCGGCGGTCCAGCCGAGGGGCGAGAACGGGAAGAGGGCGATACCGGCGATGATGGCGAATCCCCAGGCGAATTCGGCTTTCGTGGCAAGTTGGCACCACCGGTCTTCCATGCCCGCAAACTGGGCCGCGACGAGTGCCTGAAGCTCACCTCGGTCGAGCGACGCAACGGCTCCTGATGTGGCCATAACAACCACACCGTCCTTTGTGGGGAAGCCGCCCACATTGGGAATCTCGGAGTCGTAGATCAACACGTCGCCCGGGCGGTGACCGGTGGCGATGGCCATTTCGTGGGCCACGTTGAGTAGTCGCCCGGAAGCGGGTCGGGCTCGGAGGGCTGCGACGTGCCGCTCGCCAATTGCCTGAAGAGGTAGAAGAAGGAACGCCGCAGCGCTGGTTACCGCCGCTGCGACCAGCCTGGTTGTTGGCGATAGGAATCCGGCGGGACTCAACCCCCATGGGACAAAGAGGACGACGAGCAGGACCCAAACGCCAGCGAGCCACGACATCAGAGCGGCGCGCAGTGCGTGGTGTTTTGCCGATTCGGCAAGCGCATCGTGTCCCATGATGTCGTATCGACAGTCGGGCACGGTGGCCTGAGTGTTTGCCCAGTTCAGGACGCCTCGAAGCGGTGACGTCTACGCGAGTTTTGACTTCACGAGATCGGCGACGAGCCGACCATCGGCCCGGCCGGCAACCTCGGCGTTGACCGCCTTCATCGCTGAGCCCATGTCGGCTTTGTTCGTGAAAGCGTTGTCGGCGAGGACTTGGTTAACAATCGCTTCGAGCTCGTCGTCGTCGAGACCCTTGGGAAGGTAGCGCTCGAGAATCGCCTTCTCCTCAAGCTCTGCCGCTTGTTGTTCGGGACGGTTGGCAGATGCGAATGCCTCGGCGGCCTCGACTCGCCGCTTGGCCTGAGCCGCAATGACCTTTTGTACGCCGTCGTCATCGAGCTGGTCGGGGCCGTTTCCTGAAGTTTCGGATTCTTGGACAGCAGTGATTACCGAGCGCAGCGTGCGCAGTTCGATGGCGTTCTTCGCCTTCATTGCGGTCTTGAGGTCTTCACGGATGGTCTCGATGAGCATGCCCCCATGATCGCGCACCCATCGAACCCGTGTGGGGGGATTGCCCGGTTCGTTGGGCAGCGGGCCCGAATTGTTCGTTCATAAACCCTGTTCGAACTTGCGACCAATTTTGGGGTCGAACCTCACAGCGACGCGCTTTTGACCGAATGGGCACGGTCACAAGCCATCTCACTCGTATTGCATATCCGGAGAAATCCTCGTGAATTTTCGATTCGCTCGTCTACAAACCCTCGGAGCCTTTGTCTCCCTTGCGTTGTTGTTGGCTCTTGTCCCCTTGGTTCGCCAGGCCGATGCTCAGCAGCAGAATGAGATCATTCTGTCGGTGAATTATGACGGGTTGCAGCCCAACGGCGATGCGCCGTTTGCTGCGAATCTTGATGGTGTTCATACGCCTGGTCAGGATGAGAACCAGAACAATAATGTTGTTCTAACCAACGACCTGATTGGTTACCGAATCGACTGGAACGTGAACGAGATCGACGGCACCGCCGTTGCCATCACTGCCACGTTGCCCGAAGGCATGAGTTGGGTCGTTGACCCATCGACCAGCTTCGGTGCACCCGCTGGTTGTGTCGACGACGGAACGTCGACTATCGACACCAACGATGGCCGAGACCTGGTGTGCATGCTCGATTCAGAGTTCGAAGGCTCCAACGGTGTGATCAACCCGGCGGCCAATGTCGGCTCGCAGTTCGATGCAACCTCACTGACCTTGCAGGCCGGCATCGGCACTACCGAGGCCCCCCCTGTTCTTTCAAACACGGTTGAGACATTCGCTTCAGCTCGCCCAAAGGCCGACTGGGTCAAGGGGAAAGACGTGTTGGCGGGAGATCCAGCGGTCATCGTTTCGCAACAGCCGTCCGAAGAGATGCACGGAGTCGTCGACCCGGTCTCGGGTGAGGTTGGCCGTATCTGGTTGTACCCACTTCGTCTTAAGCCTGTCGGCGGAATCGTTGGTGCTGAGAAGATGGATGACTCCAAAGACATCGTCTTCTATGACCATGCCTATGAGATGCCAGATAACGCTGCGCTGGCCACCGGATTCGTTCCGGCAACCGCCTCGGGCGCTGCTCGAACCGCATGTGGGCCGTACGACGGCATCAGTAGCTTCGCGGTCGGCTCGACCGGCACATGGACTTGTACCTTGGATGCCGCTGCAACTGCAGCAAACGGTTACCCGGTTGTTGAAATTACTATCTCCGGTCACGACACCAGCGTCCCGCCCGCACTCAAGGGTGACGGTTCGGCAAACACCAGCGAACTTCTCGTTGGCCAGATCGCTTTCTTTGTCCCCGAAGCCTCCTTCGTAAGTTTCCCTGAAGACATCTACAACGGCATCTCTGGCACCACCGATCAGGTGATCGCTCCAACCGACCTCGACCCGATTCAGGTATGGGGCTCGGCGCCGACCAGCTTCGATGAAGCTGGCGTCGTCAACAACTACGCCTACTGGAACGCCGACGAGACGCCAACTAGTGGCTCACCAGGTCGGTCATTCCGCCACGTCATTCAGTACTCCGATGGCCCCTACCAAGAGGTCTCCAAGACCACACCTGATGGCCGGATCTACCGCGGCGCTGATATGCGTACGAAGGCGAAGGGCGGGCTCGGACGTGTTGCAACCAACACGCTGAACGCAACTGGATTTGGTTGGGGACATGGCATTTCCGGCCCGATGTCGCAGATCACACCTCGCGGCAACGAAATGGTTATTACTGCCGAGCTCGACCACACTCAGACAGCCCCGGCCGATCCGTATTACTACGAAGCATCGGCACTCTGTGTGGCAATCGACAACACGCACCAGGAACTCGTGGCTCTCCCCGCGCAGTTCGATGTAAACCACTTGGAGTCCACAAGCAACCCGTACATTTGGGGAAACCAGGATCACGATTCCACAACGCAGGAGTCGTCGAACACCGGCCCGCTTGCGCAGGTTCAGGTGGGCGCTCACCCGAACTTCCCGTACCACGTCTATAGCTACACGCATGCGGTCGAAACGACACTTGTCGATATTCCGTACGTCGTCGAATTCGGATCTGCGGTCAACCCGGTCGACAACAGCGTGACAATGCACGAAGTCACCTGTAACAACGCTGATGTTGATGCACGCGGTTGGGTTGACTCAGCTGCAGACCTCTCGGTATTCGACCCGAACGGTGACGGCCGATACGAAGACATCACTAACGTTCGTCTCCGGGTCACAGGCCCTATGGCGTGGGTTGGAACCGAACCAAACCCCCGAGGAACCGCATCCTCCGCGACGTGGGGAACCTCGGTAAACCTCAACCTCCAGGTACGTATTAAAGATGACCCACTGGTCAACGAAGCCGATATGGAGTTGTTTGCCTATGCATCGCGTGCGTACACCCCGTCGCCACTTCCACACACTCCGGAGGACGTCGTGATCTGGGATCCGGAAACTATGGTGAACCCGGGAACGCCCACATGTACCCAGACCACCGTCGGTATCTTCAGAGACCACTTCGGTGATGACTTCGACCACAACTCGACCGTTCCGAATGGTTGGTGCAACTTACCATTTGAAGATGACGGCGCTGACTCTTTTGACCTCACCGACAACCCCCACGACTTTGGTGGCGGCGGAGAGAACGCCTACGAGTACCAAGGCAACAGCACTGCCAGCTACACCGGTAAGTACCCTCGAGCCGTACACGCCGACAAGGTGACCATTGTTGAAGCCGAACTTTCGATCAGCAAGGTAAACCTTGCTGGCCCGAATGATGTGAATGCCAATGGCGACCTCGTTGAGTTTGAGGTCAAGCCCGGCGTCGTCGGCTCGAGTCTCGACACGCTGTCGGACATCACGCTCACCGATACTTTGCCTGCGAACTACGAGTTTGTGCAGTTCACCCAGCTTCCTACGACTACCACCAACAGCAACGCAACCACGCCTCCAAACAATGACGGCACGGCACTTGTTGCTCCGGTTTGCGCCATCACCGGACAGGTCATCAGTTGTGACTTCGGCACCCAGGTGGGCGGCTGGAGCGACGTGCTCCGCTACGAGGTACGTCTTATCGATGCTGGTCCGAACGCCACCATCACCAACACGGTGAAACTAAACGGCAACGACGCCCTTTCGGGTCTCGCAAAGACCCAGAAGTCAGCAAGCGCAAAGTCCTTCACCGGCGATGCGTTTGTTGAGGCCGGTATCCTCAAGATGGTCGACCGTCACGTTGGCCCTTGCGGTACCTACCCCGGTGCCGGTTCGGCTCCCGACGATTGGGCAACCGATTGTTCAGTGATTGTCGCTGATGGCAACATTCGCTACTCGCTTGAGCTTGCCAACCAGGGCTTCGCGGAGCTCGACAACTTCCGAGTTGTCGATGTTCTTCCTCATCGTGATGATGAGGCTGAAATTGCGTCGACCACCCTCACGGGTGACGGCCGCACTCCCGAGTCGGACTTCAACGGCACGATCGAACTGGTAGCGGCTTCCGGTACCGGAACGGTCCTGTACTCGATGGACGCCGCAACCTCGATCAGTCGTGACCCCGATGCGTCGGAGCTTGCCAACACTTGGTGTGACGCTCCCGCAGGCGGTACAGCAGTGTTCGGTGCGGGCCCATGCCCGGCCAGCAACGCCGACATCACCGCCGTCTACGTCGATGTCGGAACGCTCCCTTTCCCTGGGTCGCAGTTCCTTACTATCGACCTCGCAACCTCCGGTAACGAATGCGACGACGTGTACACCAACAGCTTTGGTGCCCGTACCGACGACATTCTTCTTCCGATCCGTTCGAATGACGTGACCGCAATGGTCGGATTCTGTGAACCTGGCGTCGACATTGAGAAGGACACCAACGGCGTCCAAGCCGACAACATCGACGAAGACACCAACGACAATGGTGTGCTCGACGATGGCGAAGACACCAATGACGTCAACGGCGTTCTTGACTTCGCTGCCCCTGTTGGCAGCAACGTCGGCCCCGGCGTTCCAATCGGTGGCGACATCACCTGGACCTACGTGGTCACCAACGGCGACGTTGCCCTCATCAACGCAGTTGTTGACGATAGCGACCCTGCGGTAACGCCAGACTGCGACATCGACGGTGACGGAGCCTTTGATGGCACCAACATCATCCCGGTTCTGCTCCCCGGCGCCGAGATCACGTGTCAGGCAACTGGCATCGCTGTCGCTGGCCAATATGCCAACGACTCGTCGATTTCCGGAACGCCAGTGGTACCGACTGCGGTCGATCCTTCGATCGATGCGTCGAACCCAGCTACCTGGCCACAGGGCGATTCCAACTTCGACCCAACCGATGAATCCACCTGGCCACTTGATCCAGCCATCAACATGGCCGATCCGACCACCTGGCCCACCGATCCTGCCGACTATGGCGCACCAACCGACCCGGTAACCGGCGGTCCCGTGTTCCCCGTCACCCTCGACGATTCAGACCCATCGCATTACTGGGGTCTGCCAAATGACGTTGCGGTAGGAATCGAAAAGGCAACCAACGGCGACGATGCCGACACCACCGCTGGTCCCGCAGTTCCTGTTGGCGGCGACGTCACGTGGACCTATGTGGTTACCAACTCTGGCCAGCTTCCAATCACCCCGGCCACCGTGGCTGACTCCGATCCGGCGCTCGCCGTGGTTTGTGAGCCTTCACTCGGTGACGCTGGCGGCGACGCAGTGATCGATATCTTCCTTCCGGGAGAATCGGTTACCTGTACCGCAACCGGAATCGCCACTGCCGGCAACTATGCCAACACGGCAACCGTGTCTGGCCCGACCAGCCTTCCCGCTGTGTCTTGTGTTTGTGATCCAACCGATCCCGCCACCTGGCCAACCGACATGGCTGACCTCAGCCCCAACGTCGACCCAGTCACTGGCGAACCGATCGAGGTTGAAGACACCGACGACAGCCACTACCACGGTGCTGCACCGGCGATCGATATCGAAAAGGACACCAATGGTGTTCAGTCCGATGACGCTCCTGGCGAAGAGATCGTGGCTGGCTCGACCGTCACGTGGACCTATGAGGTTATCAACACCGGAACCACCGCTATAGCCAACGCAACGGTCAACGATGACCAGGGTGTCATCGTCGACTGTGATGTCGATGGGGATGGTGTTCTTGATGGCACCAACGTGATCCCGTTTATGGCAGTGGGCGATTCGGTTACCTGTGAAGGAACCGGAACCGCAGTTGTTGGTGCCTATACCAACAACGCAACCGTCTACGGCGCACCAATGGTCCCCGACTTCGATACCTGCGACTGTGACCCCGAAGACGCAACAACCTGGCCGACCGACCCGGCCGACTACGGCGAACTGTTGAACCCGGACGGCACTCCGGCCGCCGCGCTCACCGCCGAAGACCCGTCCAACTACACCGGTATCACCGACCCGGGTGCAGCCATCGGTATCGAGAAAGCCACCAACGGCGTCGATAGCGACGAAGCGCCGGGCGAAAGCCTGATCATTGGTTCTGTGGTTACGTGGACCTATGAAGTAGCCAACACCGGAACGACAGCACTCACCGATGCTGCGGTAAGCGATGACCAAGGTGTCGTCGTTGACTGTGATGTTGATGGTGATGGCGTCTTGGACGGAACGAACGTGATTCCGTTGATGCTTCCGGGCGATTCGGTCACCTGTGAAGGAACCGGCATTGCGGTTGCTGGTGGCTACACCAACAACGCATCGGTTACCGGTTTCCCTGCGGTTCCTGACTTCGGAACATGTGCATGCGATCCGGGCGACTCGGCCACCTGGCCGACCGACCCTGCGGCATTCCAGCCAGCACTTGGCGAAGACGGACTCTCACTTGCCGAGGTAGCCGCTGAAGACCCATCCAACTACACCGGAACCGCTTCAGGAACCCCGGCCATCGATATCGAGAAAGCCACCAACGGCGCCGATAGCGACGAGGCTCCTGGAGAACAAATCCCCGCCGGTGACGATGTCACGTGGACCTACGTGGTCGTGAACTCCGGAACAACGGCTCTTGCCGATGCGACGGTTTCCGATGACCAAGGTGTCACTGTTGACTGTGATGTTGATGGCGATGGTGTTCTTGATGGCACCAACGTGATTCCGCTCATGCTTCCTGGTGACTCTGTTACCTGTGAAGGAACCGGAACCGCCGTTGGCGGTCTCTACACCAACAACGCAACCGTGTCGGGCGATCCGATCATGCCCGACTTCGGAACGTGCGACTGCGACCCAAGCGACCCAGCCACCTGGCCAACCGATGTTGTCGAGTTCTCGGCAGCGATTGGTGACGACGGTGAGCCAATGGCCGCTGTAACCGACGCCGACCCATCGAACTACACCGGAACCCAGAAGATCTCCGGTCTGGTTTGGGACGACAAGAACGGTGACGGCGTCTTCGACAGCGACGAAGTCACTCACGCAGGCATCGTCGTAGAACTCCTCGACGCCGACGGCAACCCAGTGCTTGACGCTGATGGCAACCCCATCACGACACTCACCAATGCCGACGGAACCTACGAGTTCGACGTCGTCCCTGGTGACTACAAGCTGGCGTTTACCGCACCAGCCGGAGTCGACTTCACCACACCGGGAACCATCGATGTCAACGTCCAAGCCGGCATTGATGTACCAAACCTCAATGCTGGTCTCAACGCTGGCGCTACAACCCCGGCCTTGGCATTCTCCGGTTCCGAATCAACACCATTGGCAACCTTTGCCCTGGTCATGATTCTCGCCGGCCTTGCCCTGATGCTGATCAGCCGCCGCCGTTTCCGCTCGAGCGACAACAGCTAATCGATCGAGGTACCAATCAATAGCGAATGCCGATGCGGCCAGGTGAAACCACCTGGCCGCCTCGGTTTCGTAGTTTTACGGCTAGTTCTTTTGCCTTCGGGAGCCGCCGTGCCAGTCCTCGACAATGCCGACTTCGTCGGGGTCGATGCCGAGAGACCGGAGGGCCGGGCGTTCTCGAAGCGATCGTTTGAGTTCGGTGAAGCTTGGGAATGTGGCGAGACCAACGACGTGGTCCCACAACTTCACGGCGTCCTCGTCGGCTGGAAGTCGGCTGATGACCGGGCCAAACAAGGCAGGGCCCCCGGGCGGGTTGAAGTGAATGATGGGCGTGCCCACGTCCTTGCCGGTCTTTTCGCGAGCCTCGTCGGTCTCGGCCTCGATTTCGGCATCCCACGACTCGTCGTACAGGGCATCTGCGAGCTCGGCGGAGAGGCCGATTCGTTCAAGCATCGGCACCACGTGACCGGGCGTGCCGAAGAAGTTCTTGTTGAACTCACTCGGCTCGATGTCGTGGATGCCTGCGCCCATCTGGGTGTAGAGGGCGCCCATCATGTCTCGACCGTGTTCGGCCCTGACCTTGGCGGCGACGCGGAGCATTCGTAAGCCGGCGGTATGGCCCTCTTCGTAGTCGGCGGGGAAGTGGCTGTCGTAGTCGACGTTCTTGTTAATGATGCGAAGCGAGATGAATCGCCAGTCGACTCGATACGTATCCTCGCCCGCCTTCTCCTTCTGGGCGATGACTTGGTTGACCCAGCGGGAGGTGATCCAGGCGAACGGGCATACGGGGTCCCAGTAGAACGCAATGTCGTAATGGTCTGTGTCCATCCCTGCAACGTAGTTGAAGTACCGGGCTACTGATGAGTAGGTTCAACAAGACAACTCACTACACCGAGGCAGGCCAGACAATGACCATCACCGAGCCGACGAACGAGCCGAATCCCACCGAAACCGATCCGCTCAAGGAATGGCACAAGTCGGTCTGCATCTTGTGCTCTGCCAACTGTGGCGTTGAGGTTCGGCTCGACGATCGAGAGATCACCCGAGTACGTGGCAACAAAGATCACGTGGCATCGAAGGGCTACACCTGTGAAAAGGCCCTTCGCATCAACCACTATCAAAACTCCACCGGGCGCCTCACCTCGCCGATGCGCCGCAATGCCGACGGCGGGTACGACGCCGTCGACTGGGACACCGCTATCGCCGAGATCGCCTCGAAGTTTCAGGGCATTATCGACGAGCACGGCGGCGAACGGATCCTTTACTACGGCGGCGGCGGCCAGGGGAACCACCTGCTCGGTGCCTATGGCGCCGCAACCCGACGTGCGCTCGGCATCCGCCACCGGTCCAACGCTCTCGCCCAAGAGAAGACGGGCGAAGCATGGGTCGACGGCCGTCTCTTCGGAGCACACCTCCACGGCGACTTTCACCATGCCGAGGTTTCGATCTTTGTTGGTAAAAACGTGTGGCACTCGCACGGCTTCGACGAAGCCCGCCGGGTGCTCAAGGACATTCAGAACGACGACAAACGCTCGATGGTGGTCATCGATCCACGTCGCACCGAAACCGCCGAAATGGCTGACTTTCACCTGCAGGTGAAGCCGGGCACCGACGCGTTCTGTATCGCTGCATTGCTTGGTGTGATGGTGCAGGACGATCTGATCAACAAGTCCTGGCTTGCCGAGAATGCGGTCGAGTCCGACGCGGTTCTCGATGAGCTCCGCAAGGTTGACGTTGCCGACTACAGCGTGCGCTGCGGCGTCGATGAAGAACTCATCCGGGCCACGGCGCAACGGATTGCTGCGGCCGAGAGTGTGTCGGTGCTCGAAGACCTCGGGATCGAGATGGCTCCCAACTCGACCCTCGTGAGCTATCTCCAGAAACTCATCTGGATTTTGGTTGGCAGTTTCGGGCGCCCAGGCGCCATGACCACTCACTCCTCGTTTGTGCCGCTCTTCAACTATTCAGCAGCAGGCAACGAACCAGAATCACCAGTCACCGGTGGGGCTGTTATCTCGGGAATGATTCCTTGCAACGAGATCCCAGAAGCGGTTCTTACCGATCACCCCGACCGCTACCGGGCGATGTTTATCGAGAGCGCCAACCCGGTGCATTCGCTGGCTGGTTCCCAGCAGTGGCGCGACACCATGGAAGCGCTGGACTTCTCGGTGGTCATCGATGTGTTTATGACCGAAACTGCTCGCGAGGCGTCGTATGTACTGCCCGCGTCATCGCAGTACGAAAAGGTCGAGACCACCTTCTTCGCCCTGAGCTTTCCCGATAATGCCATGACACTTCGGGCGCCGTTGGTTGCTCCTCTGGAAGGCACATTGCCCGAGCCCGAAATCCATTCCCGGCTGTTGAAGGCAATGGGCGTGCTCGATGATGAAGTACTCGACAAACTTCGATCGGCTGCCGTGAACGGACGCAAGGAGTTTGCTGGAGCATTCATGGAAGCAGCCATGGCTGATCGCAAGCTTGCGGGTATGGGCGCCGTGGTGCTCTACGAGACGCTCGGTAAGACGCTTCCGGAAGGTATGGAAGGTGCAGCAGTGCTGTGGTTCTCAGCCCAACAAACCGCAATGAAGTTCCCCGCGGCCGTCCGAGCCGCAGGTTTCGATGTGCCCGACGACGAGCTGGGTGACGCCCTGTTCGATGAGATGCTCGAAAACCGTGACGGCGTGGTGTTTACCCGCCACGAGTTCGATCAATGCTTCGACCTGCTCGGTACCGATGAACGCAAGATCATGGTGAACATTCCCGAGATGGTTGCCGATCTCGCCAACCTGTCGAACAAGCCCACCGACTACACCAGCGACGAGTTTCCGTTTGTTCTAGCAGCAGGCGAACGTCGGGCGTTCACGGCTAACACGATCATTCGCGATCCAGGATGGCGCAAGCGCGACCAAGAGGGTGCGCTGCGCGTGAACCCATCTGACGCCGCCGACCTTGGGGTCGAAGATGGCAGTCGGATCCGTATCACGACCCCTGGTGGCACAGCCGTTGCGGTGGTCGAGGTCAACGACACACTGCTTCCCGGACACATCACGCTTCCTAATGGCATGGGGCTCGACTACTCACCTGCGGGTGGCGAACCTGAGGTCACCGGTGTTGCTCCGAACGAGCTGACCACTGTCGATTGGAAGGACGAGTATGCGGGTACGCCATGGCATAAGCATGTTCCGGCCCGCCTCGAAGTCGTACCGGCATGAGACGTACGCGCTTCGACACCGCGCATTGCCCAGTGGCTCGCACAACCGATCTGCTTGGCGATTGGTGGACACCGCTCGTGCTGCGTCAACTGTTTGTCGGCGAGCGCCGTTTCGCTCAGATCGCCGAGTCGCTCGACATCAGCCGAGCAATTTTGTCTTCTCGACTCAAGCGTCTCGAGTCGGAGGGCGTTGTTGCAAAGGTGCAGTACGAAGAGCATCCGCCACGATTTGAATATCACCTGACCGATAAGGGGGTGGCGTTGTGGGATGTCGTAGCCGCCATGTGGCGATTCGGCGATGACTGGATGTTCGACGAGTCGCCAGGAGCTCAAGTTGTGTTGGTCGACAAGGAAACCCAAAAGCGGGTGCAACCCCAGATGATCGACGCGAACACCGGCCAGCCACTAACCCTCGCCACCACCAGAGTCCGCCCAAGAACCCAACGAAAGAACCAAGGTGTCAGACCAGTGCTCTGACACTTGCTCTGACACTTGCTCTGACACTTGCTCTGACACCTGGTCTGGCACTTGCTCTGACACCTGGGTTTAGTTGTTGGTATCTAGCCGTTTTTGGACTTGGTTGTGGACGTTTTGGACGCCTGGTTCGTTGCGGCCGATTGTGGCGTGGCCGTGTTCGCCTTCGGCGAGGCCCCGGGCGCAAGTTGCGAGGGTTGGTACGTCTTCGAGACGGATGGCATCGGCGGCCGGGGTCGACATGACCTCGGCGATCTCGAGTTCTTCGTCGGTGGTCGGGGCCGATTTGGCCAGCATGGTGTGGCGTAGACGGGTACGACCCGGATCGAGCGTTGGCGTGATCTGCACAACCTCGACACCAAACGGCGTGTTGGCCAACATGAGGTCGGGGCACTTCCAGTACAGCAGTGAGGTTTGCCAATCGGGATCGAACTCGGCGTTGCCCTCGGCGTGATCGCGCATACCGACAAGCGCTGCGCCTAACCGGTGTGCGCCGTCAAAGAGATCGAACGTAGCGGTATTGGAGATAACGCCACCACCGATCGACGAGCCATGAACATAAGGAAAGTGATACGTCTCAGAGAACGCTTCGACGGTGGTCTTCCAGTTGGCATCGAACTCGAGGTCCATCACGGCGACCTTCCAGAACTTGTCGTATCCCCAGCGTTCGAGTTCGGCGCCAAACGATCCAAGGTCGGCTTCGATATCGATGGTGCCGTTGGGGTCAAGCGTGAACCAGATGAAGCCATACGCCTCGACGGTTGGCAGCTTTACGAGACCCGCCGTATCGCGATCGAGCTCTTCGAACCCCTCGGCTCCCGGAATCCCCACCAGCGTGCCACCCGAGTCGAACGCCCAGCCGTGATACGGGCAAGCGTGGCGTTTGGTGCAGCCTTCGCCCTCGGCGATAAGTGCTCCGCGATGGGTGCAGTAGTTGAGGAGTACCTGAGCAGTGCCGTCGGCGCCGCGACTGATTAGCAGCGATCGGTCGAGTATGTCCCGGACGGTGAAGTCGCCGGGGTTCGGAATGGCTGCTGTTGGTGCAGCCTGAAGCGGTTGGCGTCGAAAGATCTTGTCGATCTCTTCTGCGTGACGCGCTGGGTCCCGGTAGTTATCGAGGGGAACCTTCATGACCGAAGGGGCCATATCGGTCGTGCCAGCAAGGATGAGGGCCGAGAGCCGTTCGCGAACGTCGAACGGGGCCGCAGTTTGGGTATCGCTCATCCCGTAAGCATGGCGCAAACGCCGCCAGAAGTGCGAAAAAGGACGCCGGAGTTTAGAGTCCGCCGGAACAGTCGAACCACGAACGAGGGCAACATGGCCGATCTCACTGGCAAGGTATTCATCATCACCGGCGGTAACAGCGGCATTGGTCTTGGGATGGCTGAAGGCATTGCGCTGGCTGGTGGTTCGGTTGTCCTGTGGGGCCGGCGTGAAGGCAAGAACGCCGAGGCGGTCGCTCAGATCGAGGAACTCGGCGGCAAGGCCACGGCCCACGCTTGCGATGTGAGCGATGAAGAACAGGTCATCGAGTCGATGGCGGCTTCGGTTGCCGACTTCGGTCGCCTCGATGGTGTGTTCGCCAACGCTGGTCGTGGTGGCAGCGGCTCGAAGTTTGTCGACACGACCCTCGAAGAGTGGCAGGCGGTTATGGCGGTAAACGTCGACGGCGTGTTTCTCACCTTGCGCGAAGCGGCGAAGGTGCTGATCGAGCAGGGCGAAGGCGGAAGCCTGGTGGGTGTGTCGTCGACCTCAGCGATTCATGGCGCTGCTGGCAACGAGGCGTACGGAACAGCAAAGACCGCCGTGAACGGACTAGTGCGGGCACTCGCTGTTGGACTGGCCCGCTATCAGATTCGGGTGAACTCGTTGCTCCCTGGCTGGACCATCACCGAGCTGGCATCGTTCGCGTATGACAACGACGTGTTCCGCGAAGCCACGATGAAACGCACGCCGGTTCGCCGCTGGGCCGACCCATCAGAGTTCCGCGAAGTCGGAGCATTCCTTGCCGATCCGTCTCTGACCTATCACACCGGTCAAGAGGTCTGCGTCGACGGTGGCTACACCGTCTTCTAGTTAGCTCGGCGGTCGAACCGCGGCAGTGGTCATGTTCCGGCGAGTCGGTCGATGACCTTGGTAAAGTCTTCTGCGCCTTCGCCCGGTTGGACCACGATGTAGTTGAAGCCCCAACGTTCGCGTCGCTCGATGAGTCGGTCGGCGATCTCTTCCACCGATCCGACAAGGAACATCGGACTTTCGGCGATCATCGCTGGGTCGGCCCCGAAGAGTTCGGCCATGCCGTCGATTGTTGGCTGTGGGTCGTCGGTGACGATGGTGGCCATGGTGAGAGAACTCAGCTCGAGAGCGTTGAGACGATCGCCGGCGACTTCAGCGACGCGGGCGTACTTGGTGTCGAAGGCGTCGGGCATCGAGTCCGTCACGGCCTCGGGTCCGACCACGCCGGCTCGCAGGTTGGCCGTGAGGGCCACGATGTCTGCGTTCCTGGTAGCAACCCCGAGCATCCGGGGTCCGCCGCCACCGATCATCACCTTTGGCCCGCCAGGGGTGAATGGCCGAGGAAACGAGTCGTGTCCGGTGAGCGTGTAGTGCTCGCCGGCGAAGTCGAAGGGCTCGCCAGCCCAACACTTCTGGATGATCTCGAGGCTTTCTTGAAGCCGTTCGATTCGGATACCTGGACGGTCGTAAGTGATTCCCGACTGGTCGTAATCGGTCTGCATCCAGCCGGCACCAAGGCCGAACTCGACCCGACCTTCCGAGATTTGATCGAGCGTGGCCATTTCCATCGCCAGAGTCACAGGGTGGCGGTAGTCGTTGCCAAACACCAGCGCGCCAACAATGAGCTCGGAAGTAACGGCGGCAGCTGCGCTGAGGGCACTGATCGGTGCAAGTTGCTCATTGAAGTGGTCGGGCATCAACAGCGATGAGTAGCCGCTGTCCTCGATCCTGCGCGCCGTATCGAGCCACGTCATGTCGTCGAAGGGGGCGCGTACCTGGATGCCGAAACGAAACGGTTGAGTCATCTGTGCATTCTAGAAAGTAAGAACGCGGGGTCAGACCCCGCGTTCTTACTTTTGGGCTTGGGTCAGGGTTGCAGGGTGAATGTTGCGTCCTCAACATTGATCTGTTGCCCACAGAACTCTTCGGATTCCATGCGTTCCATCACCGCAGGTTCCGAGGTGGAAGCGACACAGCGTTCACCGCCGGGGAGGTCGGCGACAACGATGCCGGCGACGGCTCCTTCGCGGTTATGCATCACGGTGTAGCCGGCGACCACGGCCGGACCGGAATAGTCGGTCACTACAGGCTTGGTGACGTGGGCGGCCTCGACTCGCTCGGTGACGTCGGCGAACTGGTAGCCGGCAGGGTTGGGATTGGTTCCCCAAATGGCGAAACCCTGCTTGGTGAGGAACCCCGACACCGCGCTGATGAGGCCTCGGCTGCCTGGCGACGCTCGCAGGTGCTGGACGAGCTGAGCCGTGCAGTGGAGGACGAAATTGTTGAAGGGCCCGCCCCCAAAGGGCATGGCCCCGCTAAACGAAAGATCGTCGGTGGGGGCGAGGCCAAGGGCCTCGGCGAACGTTGCCACCGCAATAGGAAAGCAGGTGTAGAGCTCGACAAAGTCCAGATCGTCGGGGCCACATCCAGCGATCTCAAGTGCAGCTTGGCCCGCGATCTCTGCGCCGCGGCAACGATCGAGTTCGCCTCGGGCGCTCACCACGATGGCGTGGTTGGCCTCGGTGAACGCCTGTGGGTAGATCCACTTGTCTTGGGCGATCTCAAGTCGTTCGGCTTCGGCGGCCGAACACATCAAAAGCGCCGATGCCTGATCGACGCCCCAGTTGCTCACGTGGTGCTTGCGATAGGGGTAGGCCAGCAGCGGAGCGTTTGAGATGTCGGTGGCGCTGACAACGTCGTCGTCCCACCCGTGCGGATTCTCCACCGCGATCTCGCTGAACCGCGCGTACCGGGTGGCCATCAGTTCGTCATGTTCGGCAAGCGAGAGGCCACGGGCGTGGCGCCACGCGGTCTCGAGGATGCCGTAGTAGCCAACCGGCATGAAGCCGAGTCCGGCTGCCCGTTCGGCATCGTCGAGGATCCCGCCGTACTCGGGCGTGAATACCTCGTCGGGGGTGCCGGTGTTCTCGATGTCGCTCACCTCGACACCTGTTGCCTTGGCGCGTGCCAGTCGGTGTCCGGCTTCGCCACCCACGATGAGGGCACTAGTGATGGAGCCATCGGCGATGGCCGACGCTGCGTCGCTCAGGATGGTTTGCTGGGAGATCCCGGCATGGATGCTTACGGTTGTTGCGTGTGGTGCTTCGACGGCTTCGGCGATCATCCCCGCAGGGTTTCCGTACTTCCACCGACCTACCGGCACAAGCACCCGCTCAACCAGGTGCAACAGGTCTGGGACACCTGAATCGTCGCCGGCGGCCTGCGCAGCCTCGATCATCAACTCGATGGGTTCGCTCGCTGCGAGCGGGTCGTCTTCGCGTTGGGTGATGATTCCCACGCCGACGAGAACTGGAGTGGTCGATGCGTCCATGACGGGGCCTCTTAGGAGAAACGGGTCTCGAGATCGGTGATCTCGGGAAGGCCGATGAGGTTGGTGAAATCGTCGAAACCTAGGAGCTTGTCGACGAGCCCGGCCGGGGTTCCATCGGCCTTGAGTCGGGTGAGGTAGTTCTGGATTGCCCGGGTTGCCGCAAGGAGCGCTCCGATGGGCGTGATGATGATTGCGAACCCAAGTTCGGCAATCTCGTCGTAGGTAAGGCGCGGTGTCTTGCCGCCTTCGACCCAGTTGAAGAGCAGCGGAATGCCCTTGAACTCGGTAGCGACTCGTTCGATTTCATCCGGTCCTTCGAGAGCTTCGATGAACAGCACGTCGGCGCCAGCCTCGGCGCATTTGGTTGCACGCGAGATGGCGTCATCAAGTCCGTGCGGTGCCCGGGCGTCGGTGCGGGCGATGAGCAAAAAGTCTGGGTCGGTGCGTGCTGAGGCAGCGGCGGCGATTTTGGCAACCATCTGTTCGGTTGCGATGACCTGCTTGTTCTCCATGTGGCCGCACTTTTTGGGGAGCACTTGGTCTTCGATGTGAATCCCTGCGACCCCTGCCCGTTCAAACTCCTGAACGGTACGAATGACGTTGATGGGGTTGCCGTAACCGGTGTCGGCATCGGCGACGACCGGCAGGTTGATGGCCGATGAGATCCGGCGAGCGTTGTCGACCATCTCGCTGAGGCCAAGGAGTCCGACATCGGGGCGCCCGAGAAGTGATGCGGTCGAGCCGAATCCGGTCATGTACGCCCCTTCGAACCCGGCCTGTTCGATGAGACGAGCACCCAGAGCGTCGTAGCAACCGGGAAGCACGAGCGGTGTCGCTGAGTCGATGGCGCCACGTAAAAGCGAACGGAGTGCGGCAGGCCCGTTGGTGGAAGGTCCGAGGAGATCCGACATGCCACGACGCTACCGCGATGCACCCGTTGGGTCCCCCTCGCTGTGTCTGCCTAGGAATACGGGCCGTAGGCTGAGGGGGTGAGCACCGAGCCCAGTACCAGCGAGTCCGACACCGAGCCAGAAGCATCGGACTTCCTTCGCGACCAAATTCGGGCCGACCTAACGGCCGATACTTACGCTGGTCGAGTGAAAACCCGGTTTCCGCCAGAACCCAACGGGTACCTCCACATCGGCCATGCCATGTCGATCTGCCTCAACTTTGGGCTGGCGCAGGAGTTTGGTGGCGAATGCAATTTGCGGTTCGACGACACCAACCCCGAAGCCGAGAGCGATGAGTTTGTTCAGGCGATTATCGAGGACGTCGCGTGGCTCGGCTTCGAATCGTCCGACACCGTGTACTTCGCGTCTGACTACTTCGATCAGATGTACTCGTGGGCCGAGGATCTCATCAACAAGGGCCTTGCCTACGTCGATGACACCGACCCAGAGACGATGTCGGAGATGCGTGGCGGGTTCACCACACCCGGCACCAACAGCCCGTTTCGTGAGCGGTCGGTCGAAGAGAATCTCGACCTGTTTCGCCGCATGAAGGCGGGCGAGTTTGCCGACGGCGAACGTGTCCTCCGCGCCAAGATCGACATGAACCACGAGAACATGCAGATGCGCGACCCGGTGATGTACCGGATCCGCAATACCCCCCATCACCGCACCGGCGACACCTGGGCCATCTACCCCAACTACGACTGGGCGCATGGTCAGGAAGATGCCATTGAAGGCGTCACCCACAGCATCTGCACCCTTGAGTTCGACAACAACCGCGAGCTCTATGACTGGTACCAGAACAACATCGATCTGCCGTTCGAGAAGCCCAACCAGTACGAGTTCGCCCGCCTCAATCTGACCCATGTCGTGACCTCGAAGCGCAAGCTCGCTCAGCTTGTGGAGGATGGCGTGGTCAACGGTTGGGATGACGCAGCGATGCCGACGATTCGTGGCCTTCGTCGGCGCGGCTACCCAGCCAAGTCGATCCGAGAATTCTGCTCGCATATCGGTGTGGCAAAGACCAACAGCGTGCGCGAGATCGAACTCCTCGAGTCGTTTGTGCGAAACGATCTCAACGACGACGCCGTGCGACGGAGCGGCGTGCTTCGTCCTCTGAAAGTCGTTATCGAGAACTACCCCGAAGACCAGGTTGAGATGCTCAACGCGGCGAATCACCCCAATGATGACTCGATGGGAACTCGCCAGGTGCCTTTCACCCGCGAGCTCTACATCGAACAGGAAGATTTCGAAGAGGTCCCGCCGCCCAAGTACTTCCGTCTGACTGTCGGCCGCGAAGTGCGGCTGCGTTACGGCTACTTCATTACTGCAACCGACGTGGTGAAGGACGCCGAGGGCAACGTCATCGAGGTTCGCGCAACCTATGACCCCGAAACCGGCGGCGGCCAGGCTCCCGACGGTCGGAAGGTGAAGTCCACAATCCACTGGGTGTCGGCGTCAGAAGCTGTCGATGCCACCGTGGTGCTCTACGACCGGCTGTTCACCGCCGAGCACCCAAGCGCCGACGGAGCCGACCCCTTCGACTCGCTGAACCCGCAGGCCAAGGAGATCCTCGAAGGCGCCAAGCTCGAGCCTTCGATGGCCGAGATCACCCAAGGCGAGGTTGTGCAGTTCGAACGTCTCGGCTACTTCGCCCACGATCTCGACACGCCAATGCTGTTTCACCGAACCGTTGGTCTCCGTGACGAATGGGCCCGGTTACAGAAGAGCAAGGGCGGCAACAACCAGAACCAGCAGAACCAGAAGAAGAACAACCAGAAGAAGTAGGCGTTCCCTTTTGTCCTACGGGGTGAAGGTCGAGCCGCCGCAGTTCATGCCCGTGTAGTGAACGCCTCGATCAGATGAGCTCTGGTCTTTCCAGTAGCTGACTCGCACGTTTCCACAAGCGGACGGCACGTTGTCGACGAACGGACCTTCCTTGCTTGGGTCGCCCCAGTTGACGAACTGAGCATCGACGGAACACTCGCCGTTGTAGTCACAGGCCTTGATATCCATCTCGGTGCCGAGGAATGCTCCACGGAAGCGGACATTGCCGCTATCGACTCGGAGGCCGACGGAAACGTTTTCGATTGTTGTCCGGGTGATGGAAGCTTCGGTGGTGGGTTGACGAAGGTCGATGGCCACAGTCTTGGTGTCACGGATCAGCGTGTTGTAAATCCTGATGGTCGCCGTCTTGTCTTCGGCGCCCTTCTGGTCGGCGATTGCGTGGCGAGCGTACGCAATCTCGGTGTTGTTGGCCTGGAAGACGCCACCGGGGCTTACCCAGACAGCAGTGCGGTAGCCGACCTTCTCAGGCTTGGCTTTGTCGCCGTCGCCGTTCGAGTCGCCACCGTAGGAGTCATCGACGGCCGAGGTGATAATGATCGGGTTCTTCGTGCTGCCGTTCAGGTATGCCCGTCCGGTTTCGGCAACGTGGAGGCCGGCCTGACGTTCGTTGGAGCTGACCTTGACGATCGAGCCCGGCTGAATCACCACGGTGCCTTCGGTGATGAGGGAGCGGTTGTGCTCAAGGGTGAGGACCGCACCAGCGTCGGGAGCGAACACGAACGAACGGTTCTTCGGGAGCTTTGCGCCACCCATCCAGAGCTGCTTGCCCGACTCTTCGCCAACGAAGGTGTTTTTGGCGTTGCCCTCGGTGTAGAAGTTCTCGGGCGAGTTTCCGGTGGTGAACCGTACGCCGCCGAGACGGTTGTCTTTGAAGGTGCTGCGGTAGATCTGTGCGGCAATCGGAGCCTTGTTGACATGGATGCCGAAGAAATCGTTTTGT
Source organism: uncultured Acidimicrobiales bacterium (assembly GCA_937934655.1). Lineage (GTDB taxonomy): Bacteria > Actinomycetota > Acidimicrobiia > Acidimicrobiales > SHLQ01 > CALLQB01. The sequence goes on from CALGZB010000164.1 coordinate 25,403, forward strand.
TCGAAGAGGCTGTAGCCGACTCGCAACTTGGCGGTGGTTTCGCTTTCGCCACGTTCGCCGGCGATGCCGTTCTTGCCGTACTTCGAGATGATGTAGTCAACGGTTACTGATGAGCCAGGCTGCAGGCGGATAGCTACTTCGTAGGCCCCTTTTCGGGGAGCCGTTGCGTCTCCATCGAGGTTGGTATCGCCACCGGCGGTGTCATCGAGGACCGAGGTGAGGATGATGGGGCTCTTGCTTTGACCCTGAAAGGCCACCGAGCTGCCGGTGCGGGCAGTGATGGCCGACTCCACACCAGCGGTGCTGATCTTGATGATCGAGCCAGCCTGAACGGTGAGCTTGCCGTCGACAAGAAGTGACTTTTCTTTCTCGAGTGTGAGGATTGCGCCACGGCTTGGACCAAAGGTCCAGCCTTGCTTGGCCGGGACTTCGACGTTGGCCAGGTAGACCTGGCGAGCAGCGGGAGTGCCCTTGAAGTAGTTGCCTGCTTGGCCGTTGACGCCGAAGCCGGTGATGGACGCCAGGTCAGCGAACCGGGCAGCGCCGATGCGGTTCTCGACGAAGGCGGTGCGGGTGATGGTGGCGTAGCTCTGGGGCTCGTCGAAGTTGACGCCGAGGTAGAAGCTGTTCTGGATCGTGCTGTTTGTAAGTTCGAGTTTTGCCGAGTTCTTCGAGGTGGTGGAACCGATATCGCCCAGGCCGACGGCTGCGTAATCGATCAGGATTCGGTCGAGGGCTACAGCGGCTCCGGGACTGAGGGTGATTGGGGTTCCGTAGCGGCCTGGACGCAGGGTGCTTGAGGAACGATCACCATTGGTGTCGCCGCCACGAGCGTCGTCGTAGTTCGAGGTGAAGATAACCGGGCTGTTGCGTCCGCCCTTTGCCACCAGCTGGGCGCCGTCGCCGACGATGATTCCTGCGCCGGTTGGCTGCGGTTCGAATTTCACGATGGCGCCGGCTTCGATGCTGAGTCGGGTCTTGCCGTTGACGTTGACCGGGCAGCTCACGACATGGACGGTGCTGGCCGACCAGGTCTCGTTGGCGTTGATGTCGCCGCAGTGGGTGGTCCAGGTTTGTCCGTCGGGTGTCTGGTCGCTCGATGTCGAGCCAAGTCCGAGGGTGACGTCATAGGTAAAGCGTCCGCCGCAGGCCAGCTCGTCGGATTCGTTGTAGCCATCTTTGCAGTCGAAGCGAGGGTTGAAGCTGCCGGTCGAGAGCACAGCGGGCGACTCGGTCTCGTAGATGACGCCGTCGACGGTGATGTGATCGACGCGGATGCCCCGGTCGGTCGATGCCATGTCGTTGCCGTAGGCCACGGCAATGTCACCGGAAATGTCGCCGGCAATATCACTGGCATTGTCGCTAGCAAGGCTGCCGTCGACCGTGGCGGTGTAGGTCGCCCAGTCGGTAGTGAGGTCGAAGGTGGCGACGGTCGTGCTTCCGACGATCAGGTGTATCTGCTCGACACCGCCTTGGCCTTTTGCCCGGACCTCGACTTCAGTCTGCGTGGAGTTCGCATTCGCTGCGGTCGCGAAAAACGCAAACCCAAGACTCGTTAGTAGAAGGAAAAAAACGCCGCGCCTCGTTGTCATGGCTGAGGGTTCGACCCGAGGGTCAAAAGTCTTAATCCAAATGAGGCCAACGACCTAGTCCTGGTAGCTGAGCCCTTTCGGTATAACGGTCACCACGTCGTGAGAATTATCATCACGAATGTCCTGGTCAGGCGGTAGATCCGTCGCAGTTGGTGCGGATGAGGTTGGTGTCGGCGGCGCTTGCTGGTTGGTTTTTCCACTTGCCGATTTCGACCTGGCCACAGACCACTGGTTTCCCGTTTGCCTTGAACGGACCGCGGGCGTTGCCCCAGTCCACATATTTGGCGTCGGCGGTGCAGGAGTCGCCGAAGTCGCAGGCCCGGATGCCCTTGTTGGTATCGAGGATCGAGCCTCGATAGCGAAGCTCACCAGCGGTGATGACGATCCCGGTTGGTGACTCGCTGATGGTCGTCCGCTGGAAGGTCGCTTTGGTTGTTTCCTGGTCGAACTGCATCGCAAAGTAACGAGCGTGGTGCACGCTGGCGTTCTTCAGATTGATGACAGCGGACTTCGAGTTGGTTGCCTTGGCGTCGGCGAGACCGATCCGGCTGTAGCCGATGTCCAGGTTGTCTCCCGTGAGGGTTCCGCCGGAACCAATGGTGACGGCGGTTCGGTAGTTTCCGGTTTTGGCAGCCGTGGCGTCGCCGTCGCCGTTCGAGTCCCCGACGTGCGCGTCATCGACGACCGAGGTGAACACGATAGGCTTTGACGAGGTTCCGTCGGTCTCGAGCGTGCCGCCGTTGGCGATGTGGAAGCCGGCTTGGCGAGAGTTGGAGCTGATCTTGGCAACCGTGCCCGCCTTCAAGGTGGCGTTGCCGAGGATGTTGAAGGACTTCGAGCGTTCGAGCGAGATGCTGCCGCCGGTAGCTGGGTCGAAAGTCCAGGATTGCTTTGCGGGAAGTACGGCTCCAGCCAGCCAGAGCTGACGGCTTTGTGCGTCGCCCTCGAAGGTGTTGGCGTTCGATCCGTTGGTGATGATGCGAGCCACTGAGCTTTCGGCAGCGACCCGAACGCCGCCAAGTCCGTTGTTGCGGAAGGTCGAGGTTGCGATGTTTGCGTCGAATCGGGTCTGGTTGAGTTGGGCTCCGAAGTAGAGGTTTGACTCGAGGACGCTGTCGGTCAAGACGAGGTGGGCGATGCTTGTGCTGCTGTCGGCGTCGCTTCGTTCTCCGGCGATTCCGTTCTCTCCGAAGCGGATGGTGGTGTTGGTCGCGGCAACCGACGAGTCGGCGGTTACGGAGATCCCGGTTGCGTAGCTGCCAGCAACTGGGTTGGTGGCGGAGCCGTCGCCGTTGGTATCACCGCCGACAGAGTCGTCGAGGATCGACGTGATGGTGACTGGAGAGTTGGCGCTTCCGGCTATACGGATTGTGCCGCCAGGGTTGCTGTAGAGGCCGGCGGTTGGTGATTTGGTTCCGACCTTGATGACCGATCCGGCCTTGGCCGTGAATCGCCCGTCGACGGAGAGCGATCGATCGCCTTCGAGCACGGCAACGGCGCCTCGTTCTGGACTGAAGACCCAGGCTTGGCCCGAGGGAATTGTTACACCGCTGAGAAGAAGACTTCGGGCGGCGGCGTCACCGCGGAAGGTGTTGCCTGACTTTCCGGTAACGAGAACCTTGGTGGCGACAACGCCGTCGCCGAGGCGAATGCCGCCGAGTCCGTTGTCGGTGAAGGTTGAGGTTGCGATGATTGGCTGGCTTTGTGGTTCGTCGAGGTTTACGCCGAGGTAGAGACTGTTCTGAATGTTCGAGTTGGTGAGGGTGAGCTTGGCCGGAGCGGAGTCCTGCGAGCCAAGGTCGCCAATGCCGACGGCGGCGTAGTCGATGAGCGCATGCTGAACACGGGTGGTCGAGCCAGGGCTGATGGTGATGGCGGTGCCGTACCTGCCGGGGCGGAGGGTTGAGCCCGAGCGCGAGCCGTTTGTGTCGCCACCGCGGGCGTCGTCGTAGTTGGACGTAAAGATCACGGGGTTCGCAGCGGTACCGCGAACGTCGAGCGATGCGCCCGAGGCCACGATGATTCCGGCGCCCGTTTCTTCTGGTTCGTATTTGATGATCGATCCGGCGCTGATGCTGAGGTTTGCGCCGTCGGCGACGGTTACGGGACACGTCACGACGTGGATGAAGCTTGGTGACCACACCTCGTCGGCTGCGATCTCGCCGCAGTGTTCGACCACGCCTTCGATTGTGGGGTCGATTTCGCCGCCGTCATCGGATCCACCGACCTGGATGTCAAAGACAAACTGGCCTTGGCACGAGAGGAGTTCGGATCGCTTGAATCCGTCTTTGCAGCCGTCACTTGGGTTGAAGCTTCCGGTGGAAAGAACGGTCTGTTCTTCGGTTTCTAGCTGGACGCCGTCGACGACGATGTAGTCGACGAAGAGGTTGCGGTCGTACGGAGGCGCATAAACATCGTTGATAAATCGGATGGCGATGGCCGATGCTTCAGCTGGTGAGTCGAAGGTCGCCGAGTAGGTAGCCAGATCGGGGCCGACGTCCCATTTCGCTATCGATTGGTCGCCTACTGCGAGTTCCATTCGTTCGTCACCGGTTTGGCCAAGCGCTCGAACCTCGATGGTGTGGGTACCGTCTGACGCTTGGGCTCCAGCTTGATTGGAAACGAAAAATGAACTGAAAACGGTGCTCAGAATGAGCGATCCGATGAACAGTGAAAACAACCGAGATGAACGCATGCGTTCCAGTCGAGCGATGGGCCTCAGTTGTTAGGGGTTTGTGCTCAAATGATCTTTTAGGAGAACGTTTGTGCAAAGAATCAGACCAAAGAAACAGAGCAAAGAATCAGAGCCAAGAACAGGCGACGAGAAACGGGCGACCTGGAGTAGGTGCGTTGCTACGTGGTTGCGATGATCGAGCCGAGCGTTTCGAGTTGTTCTTCGGCGTTGCCAAACGTGAGCTCGAGTTGTCGGCTCATCAGGAAGTGGCGATGTAGGGGATAGTCACGATCGACCCCGACTCCACCGTGAATATGGGTCGATGCATGGACCACACGGTGCCCAGCCTCTGCTGCCCACCAACGGGCTACTGCCAGCGCTCTTGCCGCATCAGCCGGCTGGTTATCGAGGCGAAAAGCGGCCGAACGGGCGGTGAGGCGAACCGCTTCGGTATCGATGTAGCTGTCGCCGGCGCGTTGGCTTACCGCCTGGAATGAGGCGATGACTCGGTTGAACTGTTGTCGCTCATTGGCGTAGGTGCCCAGAAGATCAAGCGCCCCTTCGCAAATGCCGGTTGTGAGGGCACAGATTGCGGCATCGGCCCGCGCCTGAATCCACGGTGCGTGAGCCTCGTCAGCGGCTCCGCCGAGTAGGTCATCGGCGCTTAGCTGTAGCCCATCAAAGGTGAGCTTTGCCTCGCTGTACCCGGTGGTGGTTCTGACCTCTTCAATCGTGACGCCAGCGAGCGAAGGGTCGATCAGATAGGTGCCGCTCGTGGTGGCCACGAGAATATGGTCGGCATCGAGCCCGGACGGCACGAAATTTGCGACCCCACTGAGAACGTGGTCGGCCGAAGCCGTAACGGCTGCCGGGTTCGCGATGGCGGCGGTAAGAAGCAGCTCGCCTGCTCCGACTTGAGCGAGGAGGCTCTGCTGCTCGGCGCTGCCGAACTCGGCGATTGCCAGGGCCCCTAAGACGATCGACGGGTACACCGGCACCGGGGCCGCATGCTTGCCAACGGCTTCGAGGACGGCGCCAACGCCCACCATGCCGACTCCGGCACCGCCGGCCGATTCGGGGAGGAGCGCCGTGAGGATGCCGGCATCGGCGAGGGCCTTCCAGCAGGTTCGGTCGATTCGTTCGCCGCTTGCTTCGAGCTCGCGCAGCCCGGCATGGTCGATTTGGTCGCCGATGATTTGCTCGGTGAGGTCGGCCAGGGCCTGTTGTTCTTCGGTGTAGTGAAAGTCCATGTGTTTCTTTCGTCTCGTTCTTTCCGTTACCGGTCGGCCCGGGGAAAGCCCATGCCGAACATGCTGATCAGGTCGCGCTGCATCTCGTTGGTGCCGCCGCCGAAGGTAAGGATCACCATCGACCGGTACATCTGCTCGAGTGCCGCTGTGGCCCGCTGTTCGTCGTCAACCACATAGGCGGCTTGGCCGCGGACCTGCATCAGAAGGCGGAAGGCCTCGATGAAGAACTCGGTGCCGTACACCTTGATCGAGCTCGAGAGCGGAATATCGAGACCGGTATTGTCGACCGACCAGGCCGACTTCCAGTTGAGGAGCTTGAGCGCCTCGACCTTGGCAGCAACTTGAGCCAGGTTGCGTCGAACCCATGGTTGGTCGATGACGGCTTTGCCGTCGCCGGTGTGAGACTCCTGAGCCCATTGCACCGCCTCGATCAGGCTGCGCTCCACCAGAGCTGACGAGCAAAGGGTGACTCGTTCGCGGTTGAGTTGGCCGGTGATAAGCCGCCATCCTTCGTTCTCACCACCGATAAGGCACGACGCCGGAACTCGGACGTCATCGAAGAAGGTGTGGTTGATGTCGTGGGTCGAAAGCAGGTGGAGTGGTTCCAGGCTAAGGCCGGGTGTGTCCATCGGGATTGCGAACAACGAAATTCCCTTGTGCTTTTTCACATCAGGATTAGTTCGAGCGGCGAGCCAGATGTAGTCGGCGCCGATGGCCAGGCTGGTCCAGGTTTTCTGTCCGTTGATGACGTACTCGTCGCCGTCGCGCACAGCTCGGGTGGCGAGCGACGCGAGGTCGGTGCCGGCATCGGGTTCGCTGTAGCCGATGCAAAAGTGCAACTGCCCGGCGGCGATCTTGGGGAGGAAGTGTTGCTTCTGCTCGTCGGTGCCGAATTCCATGATGGTCGGGCCGACAGTGTTGATTGTGAGCATGGGCGCAGGCGACCCAACCCGCATCGATTCGTCGTAGAACAAGAACTGGTAGATCGCTCCTTTGTTCTTGCCGCCGAACTCTTCGGGCCAACCCATAGCGATCCAGCCATCGGTTCCGAGCTGCTCGACGAACTTGCGTCGGGCGGGTCCGGTGCCGATCTCGGCGGTGAGTTCGGCCCGCACCTCACTGGTCATCATGGTGGCGTAGTACGCCTCGAGTTCGGCGCGAAACGCCTCTTGATCTTCATCTAGGTCGATATACACGGCGTCTCCGAGGCTTCAGTCGTGCACTGAGATTGCAGCGGTTGGCCTCTCCAGCGCAAACTCTTGCCATGTCGAATTCAAACCCTCCTTCGTGGGGCGAGCAGCAGATCCGCCTTACCGACAGTGTTTCTGTGCTCGTTGGCGCTGAGGGCGGGCGGTATCCATCGGGCAACTCGTTGCTCATCGAAGGTTCTGCCGAAGTGGCGATTATCGATCCGTCGGTGACTGTTTTCTCGAAAGGTGGAGCGCCGGTTCCGGTGGACATTGTCGTCAACTCTCACGGCCACGAGGATCACCTAGCCGGGAATGGCGCGTTCCCAGATGCTCGAGTGCATATGCACGACGACGATTTGCTTGCCGCCCATTCCATCGAAGGTTTGCTTCAGGTCTACGGACTCGATGAGGACACCGGTGCGGTGTTTCGACAAGAGATCCTCGAAGAGTTCAACTACACGCCTCGGCCCGACGCCACCGGCTTTAGCGACGGACACCGCTTCGATCTTGGCGGTATGACCATGGAGGCCGTGCATTTACCCGGCCATACTCGCGGGCACAGCGGGTTCCGTATCGACGGCGGAGTGTTCTTCCTGAGCGATATCGACCTCACCGGTTTCGGCCCCTACTACGGCGACACGTGGAGCGATCTCGATCAGTTCGACGACAGCCTTCGTAAGGTCCGCGACGAGGAAGCCGACTGGTACGTGACCTTCCATCACAAGGGGATCATCGAAGGCCGCCCCGCCTTTTTGGAACTGCTCGACTCATTCCATGCAGTCATCGACCGTCGTCACCAGGCGATGCTCGAGTTCTTGGCCGAGCCCAAATCCATCGCCGACATGGTGGCAACCCGCTTTATCTATCGTCCTCATGTCGAGCATGTGTTCGCCGACTCGGTCGAGAGCCGGAGCGCCGAGATGCACATCGCAAGAATGATCGAGCGAGACGAAGCGGTCGAGGTAGAACCCGGCCTCTACCAGACCAACTAATCCGTTCTGGTCGAATATCTGGTCGCTGGGGCGACCAGATATTCGACCAGTTCGATTTGTTAGCGGCCGGTTCCTTGGGACAGTGGGGTTTCGGCCTTTTGGAACTCGAGGTTCAGTTTGAGGGTGCCGAGCATGATGCCGGGTTGGTGGCGCCAGTCGTTGTCGTCGGCGTAACTGATCGAGTCGAGCCGATCGAGCAGTGCGCCCCACGCGATCTGCTGTTCGATCCGGGAGAGCGTGGCGCCGGGGCAGACCCGAGGCCCGGCCGAGAAGGTGACGTGTCGGGTGAGTCCCTGACGGTCGAGATCGAGGTCGAACGGGCAGGCGAACTC
>CALGZB010000165.1 GCA_937934655.1 uncultured Acidimicrobiales bacterium
CCGAGGAGAATGCGGGTGGCGTCCTCCGGGATCGACGTTGCGACGGCCACGCCAAGGAAGGCCGCAGGCAGCACCAGAATCGATGCTTGCACGACGACGCCCCAGCTGATGTCTTTGCGCAACATGATGGCGCGGGAGCCATTGGAAACCAGTTGGATGCCGCCCTGGATTGGGATGGCGGTAACGGGTGCGAAGAACTGGGCAAGGACGCCCAGGAGGACCGCTCCTCCGCCGAGGCCGGCGACTGCGCTGAGGATGCCGGTGAGGACGGCAGTGATTCCGATTATGACGTGAACCATGCATTCAAGGTACCACGTTTAATACAAGTTTAATACAAGTTCGAACAGGGTCACTCAGGTTCGTTGTTTCAGTGTTCTGCTCCCGTTTGGGAGGCCACGGCAACGGACCTGAGTTCCAGGAGGGAAAAGGTCCGTTGCCGTGGGCTTGATCGGCCGCGTTGCAACATGGGCTAGACCACAACACGACCGGCCATCTGAGCCGACAATCCTCTCAGGAAGGGGCCGGTAAAGGACGGGTGCGAATGCTGCAGCTCATCGAGGTCGGACTTAAGCCACTTGTGGACTCGGGCGTCTTGGGCAATGACCGTTGCAGTCGCGGCGCCAGACGCCGCAGCTAGCGAGGAGATCTCGCCGATGATCGATGGGCCCGACTGCTCCAACGCTGTTCCATCGGCCAACAGGACCGTGACGTGCCCTTCAAGAACGGCATAAAGATACGTCGCTGGTTCGCCCAGGTTCGTGAGGGTGTCGTTGTCGATGCCGGCCGACTGGCCCAGCTTCCAGAACCGGTCGAGGTCCTGGTCGAGCATTGTGGGGAAGAGCGCAGCGCCGTAGAGGGCGGCGTCCTCGGGAAGAACGATCTGTCGGCGATCGTCGAAGGCTCGCCGCATTTGGCGAAGGCTAATGAGTGCAAACAGCACATTGGCGACGACAACCGGCCAACTACCGATCATGAGTCCCCACGCCGCAAATCCCACGCTGTTGAAGAACAACGCGGTACGAAGCCAAAGCTCGTCGCGTAGCGCCGGCGCTAACACGTACAGCGTGTACGCCAAGCTCACGAAAATATCTGGATTGCTCATGTGTCCCCGCATGTCAGTGCGCTCCCACCGAGCACACCGATTACCCATACTCAACACCCGTTTCGGGCGGGAAACTGTCAGCCTGTTTACACTTCCGGAGAATCGGTCTTGCCGGCTTACCCGATGTCCTGCTGATCGATGCGGCGAAGGATGTGGGGCTGGAAGTACCGGCCGTACTTGGCTTGGACACCCGGCTGCTGCCAGTCCTCGCCGGTAACGGTGCCACGGCAGTCGTCGGCCCCGCAGAGACAATCGAGTTGGTACGGCGTGGTTCGCATCATGGCGTAATCGTGGCAAAGCTCCTCGCCAGCTTCGACCGCTTTGATGGTGACGTAGGTGACTTGGCCTTCGAACCCAACGTTGGCGTCGCACGAGTGGTTGATCATGACCACCATGTCGTCCACCTCTTCGGCCGTGCGCGGAGAGAGGAAGACGTCGTCATGAATCTGGAGACCAAAGTCGCCGACCTCCGCGGTCAGGCGAGCCATCTCTGCGGTATCGACAACATGGCCAACCTTCACCGCCACGATTTCGCCGGCCGGCAACGCCTGAGCAGCGAAGACCCCTTTGCCACCAAGGGGGCTTTCGCGCACTTCGATTTTGGGCGATCGCCAAACCTTTGGATTGTTCTGCATGGACGACAGAGTACGTTGACGGCATGGAATCTTGGAAGACGTTCGCCGCATCGGACCTAGAAGTTGTCGATGCCTACAAGTTGCTGACCGGCCTGGTCGTGCCCCGCCCGATTGGATGGATTGGTTCGCAGTCAGCCGACGGTAACCGCAACCTTGCGCCGTTCTCGTTCTTCAACGCGCTGGGACACAACCCGCCGGTTGTGACGTTCTCGGTTGGCGTCTCACCTCGAGTGAAAGACACGGCAGCAAATGTGGCCGAGACCGGAGCGTTTACGGTCAACATCGTCACCATGGAAACCGTCGAAGCGATGAACGCCTCGGCCGAAGAGTTCCCATCCGAGATCGATGAGTTCGAGGCCGTGGGTCTTACCGCAGTGCCCGGAACCGTTGTCGATGCCCCAATGGTGGCCGAGGCAACGGCAACGCTCGAGTGTCGCCTGTTCGAGTCGATCGATCTGGCTCCTGACGGCGGCGACGCCAGCTACCGCGTGTTCTTCGGTCGGGTCGAGGCATTCAACATCGATGAACGAGTGCTCGACGGCACCCGGGTGCTGGCTCCCGAGTTGAAAGCTGTCGGTCGGCTTGCCGGGTCGGGTTATGCGACGACGACCGACGGCGCCTTCGACCTTCAACGGCCTTAGGACGAGCGATGGCCGACCTCGAACTGGCGTTTCTCTCTGCAGGTGAACAGGCTCGACGGGTTGCGTCCGGAGAGCTCTCGCCGGTTGACCTCGTCGACAATTCCCTTGCCCGAATCGAAGAGGTCAACGGCATGCTCAATTGCTTCTGCTTCGTATGGGACGACGACGCCCGAGTCGAAGCCCGTCGAGCAGCAGCTGCGGTGGCCACCGGAGACGAGCTCGGCATCTTGCATGGCGTGCCGATCGCATTGAAGGACACCACGCCAACCGCTGGCCATACCACCACCCTTGGTTCGGTAACCCACGAAAACTGGGTGCCCGAAACCGATGGCGCTATTGCCGCAGCGCTTCGGCGGGCTGGCGCCATCATCGTGGGGAAGACCACGACACCCGAGTTCGCGCACAGCCTGGTTACCGAGAGCCCGCTGTGGGGTGTCACCCGAAATCCGTGGAACACCGACCTCACAACCGGCGGGTCTTCGGGTGGCTCGGGCGCGGCTGTTGCGTCTGGCTGTGTTGCGCTTGCCGAAGGGTCCGACATGGGTGGCTCGGTCCGGATCCCGGCAGCCTGGTGTGGAGTGGTGGGCCTCAAACCGGGGCTCGGACGGATCCCGATGGATGTGCTTCCTGGGTTGTTCGACAACATCTCGCACCATGGCCCACTCGCCCGCTGCGTCGACGACGCCCGGCTGTTTCTTGCCGCGACCCAAGGCCCTGACGAGGCCGACATTCTTTCGGTAACTACCCCGCTCGATCTTGCTGCACCACTTGGTGCCGACGTCCGAGGTATGAAAATCGGCGTCAGCCTCGACCTCGATCGGTGGTACGTCGACCCCCATGTGGCGGCCGCAGTGCAGAGCGCCGCCGACGCGCTCAGCGATGCCGGTGCCGAGGTAACCGAAGTGCACCCTCGCTTCACGGGCCAGGAAGAACACGAGTGGAACAAGCTCTGGTATGTCTTCATGGCTACCTACTACGGCCACCTTGTGCCCGAGTTCGGCGACCGGATGGACCCCAACGTTTTGGGTCTCATCGAGAAGGGCTTCGCGCTGAGCGCCGTCGACTACAAGATGGTCGAAAAGGTGCGCACCGAGCTCTGGAACCGAATGCGGCCAATCCTCGCCGAGAACCAGGCGATGCTCACACCCACCATGGCCACCGAACCCATTACGGCATCCATCGCCGATTGGGCGCCCGACGATACGTTCCCCGCCGCCAGGTCCGATGACCGGTACTACTCGCCCGACATGACAGCGGTCTGGAACCTCATCTCGCCTTGTCCGGCTCTGTCGGTTCCCTGCGGTCTCACCCCAAACGGACTGCCGGTCGGCGCGCAGATCATCGGTCGCCGTTGGCAGAGCGACACCGTGTTGCGCATTGGCGCTGCCATCGAGTCTGGTCTTGCCCCCATCGGACGGCCACTGACCTAATTTTTTGAACACCATTTCTGCGATGGTGCATCCGAGTAGGGAGTTGGGGTCGGCTTGACTAGCGACACCTCAAAACCGGGAGCCGCTCGTATGGCGCATCCAAACAGTAAAAAGGCGAAGCAGGCGAAGGCGGCGCGTAAGGCCCGTCAGAGCACTCCCGAAGATGTCGAACAACGGGAAGCCGAACTCACTGAGCGCTCGGAACGACAGGAGCGGGTAGCCGCCCGAAAAGCGATGTTGGCTCGCAAAGCCAAGATCAAGAGTCTCGCCCTCAAAATCGGTTTCGTTGTCTTCGTCGTTGGCGGCATCACCTTGGTGATTCTCTCGCGCCCAGAGGTCGACGGGGTCGAGAAACTCGGCAATGACGGACGCGGGCACGTGGCAAACGCAAGCTATGAAACGTCCACCCCCACTAGCGGCGCACATCGGGCCCAGTCGCCCCGGTGCGGTATCTACACCACACCGCTCGAGCTCGACCTTGCGGTCCATTCGCTCGAACACGGCACCGTCATCCTCTGGTACAACCAAGATCAACCCGAGCTGGCGACCGAGCTTGCAGCGGCGACGCGGCAATGGGACTCGCACGTGATCATTTCTCCCAGCGCCGAGCTCGACTCGCCGATCGTTGCCACCGCATGGAGGCGCCGTATGAGCTTCGACGCGGTAACCGAAGTCGTCACCGAGTTTGTCGACGTGTATCGACGCCGTGGGCCCGAGTCGGTGGCCTGCGACTTCTAACGTCTGCGGCGGGCGTCGTGGTGAGTGTCTACCGTTGTTCGGCGAACTGAGTTCAGGTGGCCTCGATCAGGCCCTTTAGTTTGTTGATCTGGGACACATGGTCGGCCAGCATCTTTTTGTTGGAGCTCACGGTCATGATGACTTTCATCATCAATCCGAGGCGAACAAAGTCGGCGCCTGCGAACAGCTTTGTCTGATTCGGCCCAACTGCTTCGAACGTGTTGACGATCTCCATGTCGAACATCTTGGAGGTCATCAGAAGCTTGATGCTGTTGGGTGCATCGATATCGACCACCTCTTCGCGCATCACGAACTCGCCCTTCCCCTGGGCATAGGTAACGTTCGAAACGTCGCCGATCTGTAGTTTTCCGGGAGTGCCGACCACTTGCTCAGTGCGGAGGTAGTCGTTGAGCCACAAGCTGAGATTGCCGGGGTCGTTGGTGTAGTCCCAGACCGCTTGAAGTGGCCGGTCGATTAATACTTCACAATCCAGTCTCATGCCAGTCTCATCCCAGTCTCATCTCTGTCCAAACCTGCCCCAACTTGCGCGGAGCCAAAGAGCGTGCCTTCGACAATAGCGGCCATGCGCACGTTTCTCTTCGTGTGTCGACTCTTGTCTACTGTCGTGCTGTGCATCTTGGGCAGGTAGCGATCATCGTCGACGACTACGACGAGGCCATCGCGTTCTTTGTCGATGCTCTGCGATTTGAACTCATCGAAGATCGGCCATCTCTCACAAACGATGGCCGTCCCAAGCGTTGGGTAGAGGTGCGACCCCCCGGCGCGGCGACCGGGTTACTCCTCGCGCAGGCCGATGGTGCAGATCAAGAGGCGGGGGTTGGCAACCAGTTCTCTGGACGAGTCGGCATGTTTCTTCGGGTCGATGACTTCGACGATTCTTTTCGCCATATGCAGAACAGCGGAGTCGAGTTCGTAACCGAGCCGCGCCGCGAAGACTTTGGCTGGTTCGCAGTTTTCCTCGACATCGCAGGGAACAAGTGGGACCTACTTGGTCCGGCACCCGAGTAGTTCGTCGGGGGCGTTAGCCGCGACCGACAAACGGCATGCCGTTGGCCATGATGGTCATCGTCAAAATGTTGACGTCGGGCGGAAGGTTGGCCATGTGGACGACGGCGTTGGCGACATTGTCGAGCCCCATCGTCGCCTCGCTCTTCACCGAGCCATCGGCTTGGCGGATGCCCTTGCTCATTTGTTCGACCATCTCCGATGCGGCGTTGCCGATGTCGATCTGACCGCACGTGATCCCCAGATCGCGCCCATCGAGCGAAAGCGACTTCGTAAGCCCGGTGATGGCGTGTTTCGACGTGGTGTAGGGCGCCGAGAACGGTCGGGGCGTCGTGGCCGAGATCGAACCGTTGTTGATGATGCGACCGCCCGATGGTTCCTGCGATCTCATCTGGGCGAACGCAGCGCGGGCGCACAGAAACGAGCCGGTGATGTTGATAGCGATCAGCTGCTCCCAAGCCTCGACTGGCAATTCGTCGATCGGCACGGGCGGGGCCGCGATGCCAGCGTTGTTGAACAGGAGGTCGACCCGGCCGAACCGCTCGACGGTTTGGGCGAAGAGGTTTTCGACCTCGATGGCCTTGCTGACGTCGGTGACCACTGCCAGGCCATCCCCAGGGAGGTTCGCGACGGTGTCATCGAGCGACGTTTGTGTGCGGCCCGCGATCACAACCGACCATCCGTCGGCGCTGAGCGCCTCGGCGGCGGCTCGACCGATTCCTTTGCCTCCACCGGTAATGACTGCGACTCGACTCATAGGTTCTCTCCGAGGTTCGTTTCTTGTAGAAGGTTGCGCAGGTCGGCGAGCCATCCGACGCCGTCGAGCACGTTGCCCACCGGATGGTATTCAGCGCCGAAGGCGCCGGTGTATCCCATGGCGACGATGCGGGGAAGCAGCTCGGCGTAGTCGACGACCCCAAGGTCGGGTTCGTGCCGGTCGGGGAGCGAGGCAAACTGCACATGGCCGAGATGATCG
>CALGZB010000166.1 GCA_937934655.1 uncultured Acidimicrobiales bacterium
AGGTTGGCCGGCGCTACCGGGAATGCGAGCGATGAGGTGCTGGTCGAAGTAGCCGAGGACGGGGTCGAGCGCTCCGAAGCGGCACAGGAACGGCTTGCTCCACGTCTCCAGTACTTTCCACGCCTCGGCGAACTGAACGAAGGGCGTGCCTTTGTCTCCGTGCGGCGACGCCAGTGCCGGAAACTCGAGGGCGCCAGCTTGGTAAGTATGGTCAGGAAACGGCGCATCGTAGGCCGCGGCTTCGGCATCGGTCAGCTTCATTGCCGTTCCGGAGATGCCGACGAGGCCCTGGCGAAGCGTGTCCGAGACGTCCATCGACTCGAGTTGGGCGGCGTGCTGTTGCCACCGCAGGAACGATTCAGGATCGGGCGATGTCTTCTGCGCAGCCATCATCTGCTCGCGATGTTCGGGGTCGGGGAGCCCGCCATTCGCGATCATCACGGCGGCAAAGCGCTCCGGATCTCGGGCGACCACCGCCAAGCCGATGAGGCTTCCCCAGTCCTGACCAAACAGCACCGTGTTCTGAAGATCGAGCTGCTCGACCAGCGACGAGACCCAGTCGATGTGTCGCGGGTAGGTGTAGTCACTCTTCTGTGTTGGTTTGTCAGAGCGGCCGAAGCCGATGAGGTCGGGGACGATGACTCGACAGCCTGCCTCGACGAGGCCGGGGATCATCTTGCGGTACAGGTAGCCCCAGGTCGGTTCGCCGTGAAGTAGCAGTACCGTGCGGCCTGCATCGGGCCCGACGTCGACGTAGGCAAGGCGGAGCGGTACGTCGACATTTGATGCTGTTACGTCGAGGTAACTCGATTGGTACGGCCAATCCGCAAGGTCAGTAAATCGATCTTCGGGCGTTCGTAGCGTGTCCATTGGGTCTCCAATCACCGGCCAGCGAAGGCTCGCTCGACCATCGACATCCAAGCAGATGCTGCACCGGGGTCGCCATTGATCTCGACACCGTCTTTTGAGCGACCCCAAAGGGCTGCAAGCAGCGATGTCGCATCGCCAGCGATCTCGGCAGCGACTGGTCCGAACCCGAGCTGGAACTCGGTAGAGCTCCCCGCGACTCTGATGGCGACAGCTGAGGCGCTGGTTTCGGACATCTGTGCGGCATAGGGGAGCGCGAACTCCACGGTCTCGGCAACGGCATCGCCGGCCCGTTCGTCGGCGAGCTGGGGTTCGCTCAGGCCAAGGCCCTCGACCGCATCCATTCGGTGAAGGGTTGTCTCAATAGCCGCCCGGCGGAACCAGAATGCTGCGGCGCCTGGACCTTGGTAGGTGAAGCAGGGGGTGCCAGGATCGGTGTGCCGGAAAGTCTCGATGCACTCTCGCATTGTCCGCTCGAACTCGGTGAACACTGCGGGTCCTACCGGCATGTCGGTCGGCCAGGGCACGTTGGCAAACGCTTCGGCGGCGGTGGAGTCGGGAGCGGCCCGGAGCGCATGCGGATACCCGAGTCCGAGTCCGTATGCGAGATGGGTTACGACGTTCTCGAGGGTCCAGCCGGGACATGCCGGTATCTCCGAGGTCAGCGACGATGCGGGGAGCTCGAGAAACCAGTCGGTGTTTTCGACCAGCCAGTCGATGTGCTGTGAGGGGGCCATAACCCCATCATTGCCGATCGGCGTCCGGTGCAGCAGCCGAGGGTTAGGGAGAAGAGGGTTGGGGAGAATCGGGCGTAAGCGCTGAAACGGTGTCTCGAAAAGCCGAAGGCGATGTTCCGGTGCGGGTGCGAAAGAACTTGGTGAAGTTTGATGCTTCGGAGAATCGAAGCTCCCGGGCGATGGTCGCAACGTCCGCTTGCGACCAAGCGAGTCGACGTTGGGCTTCCAAGATGACTCGGGTATCGATAACTTCCTTCGGTCGTTGCTCGAGGTGTTCCACTGTCGCTCGAGCGACCGAGCGGGTCGAGGCCCCTATCTGCTGGGCGTGCCAGGCCACTGAGCGCTGCTCGATGTTCTGGTCGACGCTGTCGACGAACGCGGTCGCCAGACGTCGGCCGGGAGTGTCGATTGGGCCAGCGGCGTCGAGAGCTTGGCGGGCAAACACGCGCAAAATGACACCCACTACGGCTGCGGCAGTCGCGTGGTCTTGGTGCTCGGCGAGGTCCGAGGCCATCCACTTCATCTGCTGACGTACCCGAGCCGAATCATCGCCGAGTTCAGTAACACTGGTGGTGCCGATGAAGCGATCGAAGAGCGGAAGATCAGGCAGAATCGATGACGCAAAGACCATCACGTCGGCATCGAACCCGTCGTCGGTATCGCTCCAACGTTGTACCTGGCCAGGCCGAATCCATATGGCAGTGCCGGGCTGCATCTCATGGTCATGGAAGTCGACCATGTGGGTCCCGGTTCCTTTGGTGCAGTGGACGAACACGTGGAACCGCACGAGCTCAACCGGTGGACCATCGAGTCCGTCCGCTGCGATGCGACCTCGGACCGCTGCACGAATGAACTTCGTGTTGGTCGCATTGACCGCTTGGCTGAGGTTCATCTCTACGACCGTCTCTGCGACTGTCTCCGCGCCATTGCCCATGCTTCCAGTCTGCCTAGGAAATGTCCGATTCTGACCAGTGCTTGTCAACTCCAGACCTTCAGCTCCCCAACGCAGTCGCCTTTACTTGGAACTACCTGCACCGCAGGCTCGATCAAGGAGACAGAAATGAACGTAAAAGCGAACGGGGTGCCTACCTGGGTGACAGGTCTGGCTGCGCTCATTGGGTTGTTCAGCGTTGTCGCAGGAACAGCCATCATGGCCGACCCGACCATCATGGATATCGACGATTCGGTAGTCGGTCGACAGTGGGGTGGACGTAACGTCGGACTCGGTATTGCGCTCATAGCGGCCGTTGCCTTCCGCGATGCCAGGGCATACATGGCCGCATTCGCTGCAGGCCTCTTTCGAGACATCGGTGACTTCGCCGGGGCGCTCGACGACGGCGCTTCGCCTATCGTTCCCATCGTGTTCCTCGTTGTCGGTGTCATCGCAATCGGAGCCATTTTCCAGGCCGGGGGACTAACCGCCAAGCCTGCATGGGTAACGGATAACATCCGTTGATGGACCTGCTGGTTAGCACTGCGAAGGCCTCGTGAGTCTCCTGCGAAAGCGGGTGATACGAATCGTCGTCGACGTCGGCCTGTTGGTCGGTTTCGGCGCCGAGTTCATCACCCGCGAAGGCCCGGACTACGACCTGCACTCTTGGATCGGCATCGTGCTGATCCCCATGGTTGCTGTGCACCTTGCATCCAACTGGCGGTGGGTCGTTAGTGCTGTCCGGCGGCGTAGCGCTCACCCCGAGTGGCCGCTTGCCAGATTCAACGCAGTGTTCTCAGTTATGACCACCATCTGCATCGTCTCGGGCTTTCCGCTCTGGTTCGAGTGGATAGAAGGCGGGCTTTTGTCGACGGTGCACACCGTTACCGGGTTTGTCGCAATCATTCTGGCCCTGTCTCACCTCTGGCGGAACCGTGGCCGGCTTAACAGCCTCCTTCGCCGAACATCACCTGCCGTCTGACCAAGCGTCTCGCACCCAGGTCGGAAACCTCTTACCCTCATTGCGGAGAAGCGAGGTTAGAGGGAGGCCGGGAAGTGAGCGGTTCCGAAGGGAGCGTTTCGGGTGGGAGCGTTGCGAGTGTTGTGGAGGCGATCGTCTCCTTCCTTCAGGTTCGCCACGCCGAGGATCCTGCGGTCCGGCTCCTCCTCGACCGTTTTCACGACGTCGGTTCGTGTAGCGACGGGCCTTCGATCCCGCCGCAGCACCCAAAGGAGCTTGCCGACGTTCTCACCCGCCTTTGCGCCGAGGATGATGAGCATCTTGCCGGTGTCGGTCGTTCGATTCTCGACGCTGAGACTGCGCTGACATGGAAGGTCGACAACGGCGACTACTACTCGTCTCAGGCGCCGATCAGCGCCAGCTATCGGCATGGCAACATGCACGCGGTTCTCGCCGATGGCGACGACTTCGCGATGGGTTTGTTCCTACTCGTCCCCCAGGTCGACTACCTGGATCATCGTCATGCTGCTCCGGAGCTCTATTGCAACCTGACCGGACCGAGTACGTGGCGTCGCGACTTCGGCGGCTGGGAAGAGATGCCAGCCGGTTCGGTTTTGTGGAACACCCCGGGGCAGATTCACGCAACGCGATCGGGCCCGTTGGCCTGGCTGTCGTTTTGGGCCTGGCTACGAGATATTGATCAGCCCTGCGAGGTCGTGCTACCGAGGTAGCCATGACCACCGTCCCCATCACGCCGTTCATCATCGATGTTCCCCAAAGCGAACTCGATGACCTCAACGACCGGCTCGGCCGGACCCGCTGGCCCGACCAACTCGAGGGCGCCGGGTGGGAGTTGGGTACCGAGCGCGAGTGGCTGCGCGAAATCTGCGAGTACTGGCGCACCGAGTACGACTGGCGAGTTTGGGAGGCCCGGCTCAACTCATACGGCTCTTCGATGATCGAGGTCCAAGGCGAAAAGATGCACTTCCTGCACGTGCGCTCACCCCATGAGGGTGCCCAACCCATCGTGATCACTCACGGTTGGTGTGGCTCCGTCGTCGAACACCTCGACCTGCTGGACCGACTGGTCGACCCGACCAAATTCGGTGGCGATGCGGCCGATGCCTACCACGTTGTGGTTCCATCGATGCCCGGCTTCGGCTTCAGCGGACCAACCCGACAGCGGGGGTTCGACGTGCACCGGGTGGCCGATGCCGTTGCCGACCTCATGGAAGCACTGGGTTATGACCTCTACATCGCGCAAGGCGGTGACTGGGGTGCTCTGGTCACCCGGCGTCTCGGTGAGGTCTACGCCGACCGCCTTGCGGGCGTGCACTTCAACATGCTCTTCGCTACTCCCAGCGCCGAGGAAATGAGCGCGCCCGACCTACTCGACGGTGTGACCCCGGCCGAACTAGAGCGGCTTATACGTGATCGTGACCGGATGGATGGCCAGATCGCCTACATGGATATTCAGTCAACAAAGCCGCAGTCGCTTACCTACAGCCAAACCGATTCGCCAGCCGGCCTCGCCGGATGGGTCCTCGAGAAGTTCCACGCCTGGACCGACCACAGCGGCGATCATGATGGTTCGGTGTTCGAGGCGCTCAGCCGAGATCAGTTACTCACCAACATCATGCTGTACTGGCTTCCGAACACCATCAACTCCTCTGCGCGGCTCTACTACGAGTCGAAGGCGGCGGGCACCAGCGCAGTCGACCCGTGGGACGGTCGAGTCGAGGTTCCAACCGGTCATGCGGTGTACCCGGCCGAACTGCTCGGTATGCCGAGAGCCTGGGCCGAACGCCGATACAACATCGTCCATTGGTCCGAGCAGGACGCTGGTGGCCACTTCGCCGCATTCGAACAACCCGATGCTTTCGCCGAGGACCTTTGGCAGTTCGGCCGGACTATCCGCAGCTCGTAGACGGTGTTCGCCATCATGCGGGAACCGTTCGGCATTTTTGGCGTTTTTCCGAGTTCCTTGTGACAAAGTGGCGAATGGAGATCACCCGGATTGGCGATGTCGCCAACCTGCGACAACGGCCCTAATCGGTTCACGATGACCACCGAGGCCACGGGGCGCACGCCGATGCAACGAGCGAGGGGTTATGACCCTGCACCGATGGATGTGCCGCCGCTGTTTCAGTCGCCATCGAAGCCGCTCGCGATGCTGCGTTGGTTCATCACCAAATTCATGTGGCCGCAGTCGATCACGTGGATTGCGATCGCCGCGCTGACGTATCACGTATTCACGCCATCGCTCGGTCGATTCACATCGCTGGGCCCAGCCGACGTGGGATTACTCTGGCTGCGAAACGCCGTGCTGATGCTCGTCGTGATTGGTGGACAGCACTGGTGGCTGCATATTCGCAGGGCGCAGGGCACCGAGTTCAAGTACGAGTCTCGGTGGCTGGCAACGAGCCGCAAATCGTTCACATTCAACCACCAGACCCGCGACAACATGTTCTGGACAATCGTTAGTGGGGGAGGCGTCGCGGCCTTCTACGAGGCGACCATGTTCCGCTTGTACGCCACGGAGTCAATCTCGCAACTCCGATCCACTTGGGCCATCGCTGCTATGACGCTCGCCGTGTTCTGGATAGCAGGCGTGCACTTCTACCTGAACCACCGGCTCCTTCACGTCGACCCGCTCTACCAGTGGTTTCACGCGTTGCACCATCGCAACGTCAACACCGGGCCGTGGAGCGGGATCTCGATGCACACCGGCGAGCACGTGTTGTACCTGTCGTTGCCCTTTGTATTCCTGATTATTCCCGGATCGCCGTTCATCGCCTCGTTCTGTCTGGTGTACCTGATGCTCTCGCCATCGCCCTCGCACTCGGGTTTCGACCGGTTCAAAGTGGGTGAGGGAGCCAGCTTTCATGGGGGCGACTACTTCCACAATCTCCACCACCGATACTTCGAGGTGAACTACGGAATGCTTCTCCTGCCAATGGACAAGTGGTTCGGAACATTCCACGACGGCAGCATGGAAGCCCACGAAGAGATGAAGGATCGACGCCGCTCCACTGTCGAGGCAATCGATACCGACGGGGTGATCGAAGGCCCGGACACGTGAAGGTCTTAGACAACTAGGAGATAGCCAATGACACGAACCGTTGAAAGAATGGCACTTGTCGGGGGAGGCGTTATTGGGTCGGGTTGGGCAATTCGTTGCCTGGCCCAAGGCCTTGATGTTGTGGTGACCGATCCCGCTTCCGGTGCCGAGGATGCGGTGCGCGAGACGGTTCGGCGGGTCTGGCCAACGATGGAAGCCGCCGGCTGTGCCGATGGCGCAAGTCCCGACCGGCTTACATTCGCTTCCGACATCGAGACTGCGGTAACCGGCGCCGACTTCGTTCAGGAGAATGTGCCCGAGCGCGAAGACGTGAAGCGTGCAGTCATCGCCGAAATCTCGAAGCACGTGCCAGGCGGCCCGGATGGTGTGATCATCGCGTCGAGCTCGTCGGGCCTCCTGCCGACGACCATTCAGGCCGATGCGGTCGACCCGGGTCGGGTGCTGGTTGGGCATCCGTTTTCGCCGCTCTACATTTTGCCGCTTGTCGAGGTCGTGGGTGGGGAACAGACCACCGACGCGGCGATCCTGTCGGCCGCCGCCTTCTATGAATCGATCGGCATGCGACCGCTACACGTGCGCAACGAGATAGAGGCCTACCTCTCTGACCGTCTCATGGAGGCGCTGTGGAGGGAGGCGCTGCACCTCGTCGACGACGGCATCGCCACCATCCCCGAGATCGATGCCGCAATCACGGGTGGCCCTGGCCTTCGTTGGGCGTTTATGGGTATCGCCATGGGCTGGCATGTAGCTGCCGGTGAAGGGGGTATGCGTCAAAGCATGAAACATTTCGCTCCAACGCTCGAGTTGCCGTGGACCAAACTCGAGGCTCCCACCTATACCGGCCGACTCGAAGATCTGATCGTGACCGGTTGCGAACAAGAGCAGGGCGACCGGCATTGGCAAGAGCTGGAGCGTCGACGCGACATCACCTTGTTGAAGATTCAGGAAGTCATCGACGAGCACTGGTACGGGGCCGGCGAAGACGGTTGGCCCGAAGTCAAACTTGGAACGGATTCGGAGGGCGGCAAGTGAGCGAGAAACCGGGCGAACAGGAACTCCGCGAAGATCTTGCTGCCGCATTTCGGCTTCTCGACCGCCATGGAATGTCCGACCTCACGAACGGTTCGGTCGTCGCTCGATTGCCCGGCGCCGACTGGTTCCTTACCCATCCTCACGGCAAACACTTCCACGAGATGAACGCCTCCGATTTTGTTGGGGTGAACATGGACGGAACACCGGTGAACCCCGGAGATGTGGTGAACCTTGCGGTCACACGCCCAGCAAAGGCAATCTTCGCGGCGAGGCCCGAAGTCAATGCGGTGATTCATGCCCACGGACAGGGAATCATGGGCGTCGCAGCGTTGACGTGCGGCTTGTTGCCACTTTGCGAAGCTGCGTTCCCGTTCTACGAAGATGTCGGTTACATCGACGGCGACTTCTACTTTGACGATCAGTACATCGCAGAGATCGCCGAGAAGCTCGGCCCTCATAAGGCGTTGATCTACCGTCATCACGCATTTGCTGTTGTGGGAACTACTGTCGCCGAAGCCTTCTATTTCGCCTATTCGCTCAACACGGCGTGCGAGGTGCAGATGAAAGTTATGGCGTGTGGCGGCGAGTTCGTCAACATTCCGTCGCCCGAGGAGGCTCGGCGTCACCGCGACGCGTTTTTTGCCGAAGGTTGGGTAGCCGACGGTTCGATGGAGTGGCCCGGACTTCGCCGTCGGCTCGACGCTGAGGAACCGAGCTACCTCGACTGAGTTGCGAGTACTGTTCGACGCATGAACAGTCCCATTTCCGCCGTCGAGGCACCGCAGGACGTGTTGCTAAACGACCAGCAAGCGATCGAACGCATCTTCAGCCATATCGACAACCGGACGACCGACCTTGGTGACACGGTCTGGCGTGAACCGGCAGAGCATTATCACTCACAAGAGCGGTTCGACGCAGAGATCGCACTGCTGCGGCGCCTGCCGGTGCCGTACTGTCCATCGGCCGCACTGCCTGAGGCCGGCAGCTTCATCGCTCGAACCGCAGCAGGTACACCGCTGCTGGTTGTCCGAGGCGCCGACGGCCCCGATTGCACTGCTGGCACAGTACGAGCTTTCATCAATGCGTGTCGCCATCGCGGTATGCAGGTCGCCAGTGGCGCTGGCTGCGCGAAGGCGTTCGCCTGCCCCTACCACGCATGGACGTACAACCTTGAAGGTGCGCTCAAAGGCATCCCGGGTCGGGCGGGCTTTGCCGACCTCGACCCAGGCGAGCATGGCCTGGTCGAAGTGAACGCCGCAGAGAAGGGCGGCATCGTCTACGTGGCTCAAGATGGCGAGATCGACGATGCGAGTCTCGGCAGCTATCTCGATTACCTCTCGCCCGAACAGGAGGTCTTCGAGACCGACGAGATGCACGATGAAGCCAACTGGAAGCTGATCAACGAGACAGCCCAAGAGGGATATCACATCAAGTCATTGCATAAAGACTCGTTCTACCCGTACGGCCTCGACAACCTGACTCTGGTGGAGGCCTACGGGGCAAACTCACGGATCATCTTTCCCTTCAGGCGCATCGAGAAGCTGAGAGATGTCGAGCCAGATCAACGACGACTCGACGGAGTGGTGACTTCGGTGTACCACCTCTTCCCCAACGTCAGTGTCTCCGTGCTTTCCAAACACACGAACTTGACGATTCTTGAGCCACTCAGCCCGACCCGCACGCAGTGGGTCATCTACCGTCTCATGAACCGCCAGACCGGAGAAACCCCGATTTCGCTGGACGAAGCGCAGCGAGACGCCCGATTCGTCAACGACTTTGGCCAGGATGAAGACCGAGAGGCGGCGCGTGCGATCCAGCAAACCGTGACCGCCCGGGCCAACTCGCATTTCACGTTTGGGTACTACGAAAAGGCCATCGTCAACTTTCACCAACACCTGTCGCTGCACCTCGATGTTTGAACCCAGTGAGTATCAGCTCGTCGACTTTGGCGGCGGCCGCAAACTCGAGCGTTTTGGAAGCGAGCTCCTAGACAGGCCTAGCCCTGCGGCTGCCGGCGCCACGAGCAGCGACCCCGACTTGTGGACCACAGCCACGGCCCGTTTTGAGGTCGAGCAAGGTGGCAAGCAAGGTGGCAAAGGCCAGTGGGTCGAGAGCTTTCAAGTCAACAATGCCGAACCATGGTCGGTGCGTCACGGCGACAGCCGACTCCTGATGCAGCTGGGAGCGTCGGGCAACGTCGGGTTGTTCCCCGAACAGGCAAGTAACTGGGAGTGGACCGCCGACCAGGTAAGCCAGTGCCGCGACGACCTGTCAGACCGTCGCCCTCGGGTGCTGAACCTCTTCGCTTACACCGGCGGCGCCAGCCTCGCTGCTGCGCTCGCTGGCGCCGAGGTGACCCATGTGGATTCATCCGGGCCATCGGTTACCTGGGCGAAGCGGAACGCCGAGGCATCGGGGGCAGCAGATCTGCCAATTCGCTGGCTCGTCGAGGACGCCATGAAGTACATCGCTCGCGAGGTGAAGCGGGGGAACTTCTACGACGGCATCATCGCCGATCCGCCGACCTACGGGCACGGTCCAAAGGGGAAACCGTTCAAGTTCGAGCAACACCTCGACACCCTCTTGGAGGTGTGCGGAGAGCTCCTCGATCACAAAAGTTCGGCCGGCCGGTTCCTGCTGTTTAGCTGCCACGCCCCAGCGTTTGGACCGTCCGCTGCCGTGTCGGCGGTCGAGAGCGTAGTGCCCGGCGCCGACGGGTTGCCCGTCGATGGCCGACCGCTGGTACTCGAGACCGCAGATGGTCGGGCCTTGCACGCCGGTGTCGCTGCCCGATGGAGCTCGACAGCGTCCGAACTGAGCTAGCGGCTACTGGGTGTGCCGGGGTGCAACGATGTCGCCAGCGAGTGCTGCGTCGATGGCCTTCTGTCCGAAGTGCAGGCCCACTTCGTACCTTCCGAAGATGACATCGTCGTTGGCTCCGGCGGCGAAGCCCTTCTGGATACCTTCGCCGATCACGAAGTCTTCGTTGAAGACCGAGCGGACAACGTCGTAGTTTGCCCGCCAGTAGCGCTCGGCCTTCTCGGGGTTCTCGGCGCTCTCTGGTGCGACGCTCTTATGCACGAGCATCATGCAATGGAAAGCGCAGGTGCCGGGGCCAGTCGGAATGATGGTGTGGACATACACATGGTCGGTCATTGTCTGCACGAAGTTGGCGGGGAACAGGTAGTTCTGCGTCATGAAGTTCGTGCGGTACTCCCACTCGTCCTCCGGAGTGCCTTGCATCTCGAGCGTGCGGGGGAGCGGCACCGCATGGCGCATATGCGGTTCGCAATCGATCCACACGCTCTGGTTGTCGAGGTAGTTCGAACAGGCGGTGTGCCGATGCGCTGAACAGAAGTGGTACGACTCCTGAAAGCCCTCGAGCGCTAGGCGCCAGCTCATGTCGCGGGGTAACGCCCATTTCTCGAATACGACATGGTCGGCCAGGTCGAGCCCGCCGAGATGCTCGGCCATTGGAGCCAGCCATGCATCGATATCGATGGCGGTCTCCTGGGGGTCCTGAGGAGAGGGCACGACCCAGATCAGCCCAAACCGTTCGAACGCCGGGAGTTCGACGAGGCCCCGCTCGGAGAAATCGACCGAGTCGAAGCCGACCGGTTGCGGCATGCCGCGCAATGCTCCATCGAGGTCGTAGGTCCAGGCGTGGTAGGGACAGGTGAACCGGCGAGAGTTTCCGCAGGGGAGATCTTCGATTCGAGCACCCCGATGTCGGCACACATTGAGGTACGCCTTGACCTCTCCTTCGCCGGTCCGCACCGCCAGGATCGGCACGCCGGTGTCGTCGTGGGTGAGGTAGTCGCCCGAGTCGGCGAGTTCGGAGCCATGGGCAATGACGATGGGGAACTCCCGGAACAGGATGTTGATCTCCTGGGCGAGCTTGTCGGGGTCGGTGTAATTCGATGCCGGGTTCGACATGACCTCGTCGAGCATCTGCGTCGTGTCATTCTCGGCCAGCTCAAAAATCTGGCGGATAATGTCTCGCTCTTCACTGTTCGCTGGCATATCGACAGGCTAGTGGTACGACGGGTCTCGGTCACTCTAGGTTGATGGCATGAACACCGAGCCAGCTGAGATGACAAAACGAGTTCGAGTAGGGATCGGATTCTCCCCCGAGCTCCTTCGCCTCGAGCGATCTCGCCTTCTCGACTACATCAAGCAGATCAACGCCAGCGACATCGATCATGTCGGGGTGGCCGACCATGTCAGCTTTCGGGGCGGTCGGGGCAACGATGCGCTCTCGGCCATGCACTACCTGGCCGGTCTCGGCATCGAGCGCGAACTCCACGCCGGAGTGCTGATTCTCCCTCTTCGTCACCCAACCCTTGTGGCTCGCCAGCTGCTCGACCTGGCCGACATCCACGAACCCGGTGTCGTTGCCGGGGTAGGACTCGGCGGCGACGACGTCGAAGAGTTCACGATGCTCGGAATGGAAACGAAGGAGCGTGGTCGGCGGATGGACGACGCACTCTCCGTGCTGCTCGAACTCCTCGAAGCGCACCAACCCATCGACCGCGACGGTTTCTACCCAACGAAGGGCCCTGGCCTCGAGCGTCGCGATGGCCGTCCGGTCAACGTGCTTGTTGGCGGTCGGGTCGACAAAGCCCACGAGCGAGCTGCCCAAGCCGACGGATGGCTGGCCGCGTTCAGCTCGGCATCTCGATTCGGCGCTGGCGCTCAGCGGGTCCAAGAGCTCAACCCGCTGGTCATCTCGGGCTATCAGGCCTGGTACGGGGTGGGCGATAACGGCCGGACTCATGCCGATACCCAGCTTCGAAGCTTCTACGGCATGGAGCCGGCCCCTTTCGAGCGGTACGTGCCGGTAGGCGGGGCCGATGAGCTCGCCGAACACTTTGCGCCGTACATCGATGCGGGAGCCAGCCTGCTCAACATCTCGCCAGCAGGTGACATGGAGCAGGCAATCGAAGAGATTTCAACGTTTGCCGTCGCGATGAATAAGCCCTAGCTCAAGGAGCGAGTTCTAAAGGGGAGGCGGCAGTAGAGCCCCGGGGTTGAGCCGATTATCGGGGTCGAAGGCGGACTTAATGGAGCGCATCATGTTCCACTCCACGTCGGACTTCTGCGCACGCACCCGTTCGGTGAGTTCGCGGCCGACGCCGTGCTCGGCGCTCAACGTGCCGCCAAGGGCAAAGGTGGCTTCATCGATGCGTCGGATCAGCTCGTCGCGCACTTCGATGAACGGTGCGACATCTTCGTCGGCAAGCGGCACCACCATCATGTGGAGGTTGCCGTCGCCGACGTGGCCGAACCCGTAGGCCACCGCATCGGGAACCAACTCGTTGGCGATGGCTCTGACCGCATCGTGGTACTCGCCCATCTTGGCGATAGGTACGGCGGTGTCCATCTTCAAACCCTCGGCCTGGTGCTGGTAGAGGCTCATCGGTGGGATCTCTTCACGGATCTTCCAGAGCCGCTGTTCCTGCTCGGCACTCGACGCCACGATGGCGTCGGTAATGAAGCCACGTTCGGCGCCGATCGAGAGGAACTCAGTGAGTTGATCGGTGACCGGCTGGGTGTTGGCGAACTTTGCGAGCACATAGAACTCGGCTCGTTGATCCATGGGGTGGCCCATGTCGAAGACCTCGCAGACTCTGGCGACACCGGTCTCGGCCATGAGCTCGAAGGCGGTAATCGAGTCGGGGGCCACGTCATTGGCGAGCGCAAAGACGTCCATGAGGTCATCGAGGTGTCGAAGCGCTGCGAGCGCCGATTGTTCGTGCGGAGTCGCAGGGAAAAGCTTGACGACGGCACGAGTGATGACGCCGAGGGTTCCCTCTGAGCCGGTGAAGAGGTGCTTCATGTCGTACCCGGAGGAGTCCTTGCGGAGTGCCCGCAGTCCGTTCCACACCTGACCATCGGGGAGTACGGCCTCGAGCCCGAGAAGTTGGTCGCGCATGTTTCCGTATCGCACGACGTTGTTGCCGCCAGCATCAGTGGCGATGCCGCCTCCGATGGTGGCGCTGCCGCGGGCACCCCAGTCGGGGGCGAACTTGCGGTTGGCTGCGGCCGCGGCTTCTTGCATGGCCTCGATGGTCACGCCTGCCTGGACCGTCATGGTCCAGCCTTCAGGATCGACCACTTCGATGGTGTTCATCCGCGAGAGTAGGAGCACGATCGACGGACGAGGCTCGTCGAATTGCCCGCCGCCCGAAAGCCCGGTGTTGCCGCCCTGGGTCACGATGCACACGTCGTTGGCCGCACACCAAGCGACGACGGCGGCGACTTCGTCGGTGTTGGCTGGCCGAACGACGGCGAACGACTGGCCGTGAAACTTGGTTCGAGTGTCGATCAAGGCGGGCGCAGCGTCGCCGTCGGTTAGGACGTTCGTGGGGCCGACAATGCTGCCAAGGTCGCCAAGCGCTTCAGCAAGGAAGGCATCGGAAACAGGGACGGGGGCGGTGGTCTCGGTCACCCGGCCACGTTACCGGTTCGGTTCGTTCGGGCGCCTAACTTTCGGTAAGGCTGACCGCGACCTTGCCGGTGGCCCTGCCTGAGCGGGCATGGTCATAGGCGGCTGCAACGTCCTCGAGCGCAAAAGTGCTGTCGAGCAGCGGGCGGACGGTGCCTTCACCGATGAGTGCGGCGATCTCGGTGAGCTGTTCGCTGCTGGGCTGCATGAAGTGCGAGTGGAACGCAACGTTGCGAGCAGCAGCCAACCCATCGGGGGCATCGCCCTTGATCGAGACGATTGTGCCGCCCGGTTTCACGACATCGAACGATCTAGCGAGCGTGTCGCCGCCCAACATGTCGAAAACCAGGTCGCAAGGTTCGAGGACGTCTTCGAACCGTTCGCTTGAGTAGTCGATGAATTGATCTGCTCCCAGTCCTTCGACGAGGTCCTTGTTTCTGGCGCTGGCTGTAGTGGCAACCCAAGCCCCAGCGTGTTTCGCGAACTGGATGGCTAACGAACCCACGCCGCCCGAGCCCGCGTGGATTACCACGCGCTGGCCCGCTCGAAGGTCGCCCTTATCGAATAATGATTGCCAAGCGGTGAGTCCAGCGAGCGGAACCCCGGCTGCCTCGGCGTGCGAGATGTTGCCGGGCTTGAGTGCGAGGTCGCTTGCCTTGATCGCCGAAAACTCGGCCATAGTTCCGGCCTGCATGCCGTCGGCGCGGGCGAAGACCTCGTCGCCGATGGAGAATCCGACTGTGTCGGCGCCGACCTCGACGACGACGCCGGACGCGTCGTACCCAACGATCCAGGGGAGTTGGTACGGGAGCATCTCGGCCAAGTGCCCGGCCATGATGATCCAGTCGATCGGATTGATCGCAGCAGCGTGCACCTTGACCATGACGCTGTCGTCGGGCAAGAAAGGCCGATCGATTTCGGCTACCTCGGGTTCGTTACCGTATGCGGTAAGGATTGCTGCTTTCATTCGCTCACCGTCTTGAGCAACGTGTCGGAGGCAAGTCGGCCGAACGCATTTGCGGCCTTGGGTCCGTCGCCGGTGATGAGTTTCCGGTCGATGTGGACGGTGCCATTGGCTTTCTTGTTGATGATGGTGACGCCCAGCTCGGTTAGTCGTTCTCCGAACTTCCACGGCATATGGCCAGGCATATAGCCAATGAGCGGGGTTTGTTTGTCCACAGCGTCAGGGAACGCTGCGATGTCATAGCCGCTATATAGGTAGTCCTCGTTCGGCTGACCCGCTCGGGCCTCGGGGAGGTTCGCTGCGAGCAACGCCGCTGGACCGTGGCAGAGCGAAAGCGTGTGCAGGCCGCGGCGATGTCCCCAGTTGAGGATCTTCCCAACGTCGACGTTGTCAGGCAGGCCGAGCATGGCGCCGTGGCCGCCAGGAAGGTAGATCGCACAGTACGGCGAAGTCTCGTTCATCGACTGCTCGACGAAGTCGGTTAACGCACGTGGGTTGTCGAAGTCGTGTTTGAAGTCGGCATAGATGCCCATAACTGCGGCGTCTTCTTTGGGCATCGCCCACATCTCGATCTGCACGGGAGCGCCGGTTGGCGTCGCTACTTCAATCTCAAAACCAGCGTTGCGGAGGTGTAGCATTGGCACCAGCATCTCGACCGGATGGTTCCCCGTTGAGAACTTCTTGCCATTGGCCATCGTCATGGCCTTCTCCTCGGTGCAGATCATCAACACCTTCAGGTCACCTTGGTACGCATCGGCGTACACATGCCCGTCGAAGTCGGTCTTCTTCTGGGTAGCGAGTTTCAAGGCGAGGGGGGACGGACGGAGGGTTCCGTCTTCCTCCAGCTGTGGCGAGATCGGAGTGCGCATGGGCATGCCCTTCAGGATTGCGGAGCTCCCGTGGGTGGAGCTCTCGGCCTTCTGGGACAGTATCGAGAAGGTAGTAGTATCTTCCAAGGTACTAATAGAGAAAGTTGGTTGAAGTGACTCATGCCACGACAGCAATCACGGTCGACGCGTTAGCCGAGTTCACCGGAATGGTCGGCGGCCGATGGAAGATTGGGATCTTGTACAGCCTTGGCTGTGATGGCAAGGCTCGCTTCAACGAACTCGCCGAGAGGATGAGTCCGGTGACCCCGACGACGCTCACCCGCCAACTTCGCGAGCTCGAACGAGATGGCCTCGTGACGAGAACTCAGTTCAATGAGATCCCACCGCGAGTCGAGTACGACATCACCGACACTGCGCACACGCTTTTGCCGGTCCTCGAGGCCATTGCCGACTGGACAACGTCGCACGGAAAGAAACTCGCAGACGCATCGCAGAGCTAAGACTGCAGCAGCGTTGGTCAGACGTCTTTGTTGACCAATACGCCAGATTTCGCAAGGCCGTCGATCTCGTCGGGCCCGTAGCCCAGTTCGGTAAGCACTTCGTGGTTGTGTTCGCCGAGGGCCGCCGCCACAAGATCGAGTTCGGGCTGAGCCGATAGCCGAATGGGATTACCTGGCACCGCGACCTCGCCAAGGATCGGGTCGGGTACGTGGCGGATGGCGCGCCGTGATTCGAAGTAGGGGTGGCCGACGGCTTCATACGGAGCCAGGACGGGTGCTGAGGGGATCCGGCCGTGGTCGAGGCGGTCGAGGATCTCCACGTCGGTTGCGAACGTAGCCATCCATTCGGCGATCAGTTCGTTGAGTTCGTGCCGGTTCTTCTGGCGGCCGATGAGGTCGGCGAACCGTTCATCGTTCTCAAGGTCGGCCCGCCCGATGGCTTCGCAGAACCGAGCCCACTGGCCCTGCATCACATGTACAGCGATCCACCCTTCGGGCGACTTGTAGACACCCATCGGGCTGTTGACTCTGGATTGATGCCCCGAGCGGGTGGGCTGCCATCGGTTGCCGGTGAGTGCGGGACCCTGGATCGATACTTCGTGCATATGAAAGAGCGAGTCGACCATCGAGATGTCGATGTGTTGGCCCTCGCCGGTGCGTTCGCGATGAAACAACGCGAAACCAATACCTGCTGCCGCGTGCACCCCGGCCCCGACATCGCCGATCGACGCCCCGACCGGCATTGGTGGCCCGTCGGGGTCGCCGGTCATGTGCATGATCCCGCTCATCGCCTGGGCGATCATGTCGAACGCCGGCTTGTCCTTGTAGTCGCTCTCGTAGGAGCTGTCGCGTCCGTACCCCGACACCGATGCCATGATCAGGCTTGGGTACTTTGCCTGAAGATCAGACCAACCGAGGCCTCGACGGTCGAGCACTCCTGGTCCGTAGTTCTCAACGAGCACGTCGGCCTTTGCGAGGAGACGGTCGAGGACCTCGCGGCCTTCGGCGGTGTCGAAATCGACGCAAAGACTCCGCTTCCCCCGGTTTTGTTGCACGTGATAACCGCTTCGGCCGTCTTTCTGAATCGCATAGGTTCGCCCGGGGTCGCCGTGCGGTGGCTGCTCGATCTTCACCACATCGGCGCCCTGCTCGGCAAGCAGCCGGGTGACGGTGGGGCCCGCCAGATACTGCGTCATATCGACGACGCGGATTCCTTCAAGAACGTTCACGTGCGGGCCTACGCTTCGTCGGCGGCTACGTCGGCAATGTGGGGTTGTGTAAGGAGGCCTTCGGCGAATCCGATGGTGCCGCCTGGGCTTGTGAGTGCATGTTGCGTTCCGGCATGGATGTCGCGGAAGCACCGGTTGAGCGGGCCCTGGCGAAGTCCGGCGGTGCCCGAATGCAGGTAACACTGGCGGACGATGTCGGCGCCCTCCTGGGTCACAAAGATGTTGGCCTGCATAGCGGCGGCACCAAGGCGGGCGTCGTACGTGTCGGTGGCGATGATGTCGGCCTCAAGCTCGGCGTAGGTGGTCTTCACCCACAACTCGGCGGCTCGGAACCGTGACTCGAGTACGCCGAGGTCATAGAGGAACCGTTGGTCTTCGCCGATCTTGGATTTGCCGGCCATGCGTTGTTTGGTCGAGGCGATCTTCATCGTCTCGTCGAGTGCTCGGCGCACCACACCCAAGGCGAAGGCGGCGTGCCCCGCAGAGGTGAGCGGGATGACACCGAGGTCATACATCGGTCCGCCGCGTAGGCGAGGCGCCCCGAGCGGAAAGGTGGCGTGGCGCGGAATCAGTACCGAATCGAGCGTGTAGTCGTAGCTTGCAGTGCCCTGGAGACCAAGGACGTCCCAGTTGCCCACGACCTGTGCGTTCTCACGAGGTGTGATGCAGAAGAGGTACTCGGCGTCGCTGCCGTCGGTTGGGGCGGTGATTACTCCGGCGCCTGCCCACTTGGCATGGTTGATGCCGCTGCCAAACTGGTAGCTGCCGCTGACCGTTACCCCGTCGTCGCTGAGTTCGCCGACACCCATCGGTGCGAACTGGCCAGCCGCCAATGGCACACCGTCGCCGAACATTTCGTCAGTAAGGGTGTCGGGGCAGTACGCCGCAAAGTAGGCAGTGGTGGCGGCGC
This sequence comes from uncultured Acidimicrobiales bacterium, assembly GCA_937934655.1. Classification (GTDB taxonomy): domain Bacteria; phylum Actinomycetota; class Acidimicrobiia; order Acidimicrobiales; family SHLQ01; genus CALLQB01. The sequence goes on from CALGZB010000166.1 coordinate 18,492, forward strand.
TGGCCATGAGGCACCAGCCGGCCGAACCATCGGCCCGAGCAACTTCGGCCCACACATCCATGGAGTCGAGAAGACCGAGCTCTGGCCCGCCGAGAACCTTGGGGATCATCGTGGCATGAAGGTCGGCCTCGACCATTGCATCGACCGTGGCGATCGGTAACGGATCGCCTACCGCCTTCTCGGCGTTCGAGTCGATGGCGTCGAACAGGTCCTTGGCAGCCTCGAGATGGCTGAGGTGTGTGCTCACGGTGTACTTCCCTTTTGCTAGCGCTCCTCGCCACCGTATAACGGCGAGGGGGAAGCCACGTAACGCCCACCCGGGCTGTTTAGGCGGCTGTCCGGTGTCGTGCTTTGTGGCATTGGGTGCAGCGGGGTTGGAGTTCTGTGGTGATGGTGTGGCCGGTTTGTTCGTAGGGCGGGTTGTGGTCGTATTCGATGAGGTCGGCTGTTCCGCAGTCGACGCATTGGTGGTTGTGGGTTTCGCTGACGACTCTCTTCTGTCGGGTGGTGGGGTAGCGGCGTCGGTTGGTGGCGTCGATTGGCCGCCCTTCGGTGTCATGGATGAGGAGCCGGATGAATGAGTGGGGGAGTTGGCGGGCGAGGGCGTTGCTGGTGAGGGGTGTGCCGTCGTCGAAGGTGTTGCCGCTACCTCGGATGTGCATGACGACTTCGGTAGTGAGTCGGATTGGTAGTCCAAGGAAGAGCACAGCGAAGGCATCGGCTTGTTGTTGGCCGAGGGTTGGAAAGATCCAGTCGTCTTCGTCGTTGGGTTGCCAGCGTTGCCGCAGTTCTTTGAGGGTTAGGGGTAACGGCGGGGGTTTGTGTTCATCTGAACAAGGAGCGTCCGCGGACGCCTTTTGGTCGCTCTGGGTGGTCGGTTCTGGCGGGTCGGCCACTGTGTGTCGATCGGATGCGTCCGCGGACGCACTTAGGTCACTCTTGGTACCTTCGTGTTCACTGTCGGTGTCGTTCTCGTAGGGGGTGGCTGCGATTTCTCGCACGAGTTCGTTGACCGCTGCCACGATGGGTTTGGCGATGGCGGGTGGGAGTACGAGTCGCATGACGGTCATGCCGTCGGCGTTTGTGTAGGTGGTGAAGCTGCGGAACTGATGGTGCCGTTGGTCGCGTGCCGCGTCGTCGGGGTCGTCTTCGTCAAGGGCTCGGGCGATGGCGTTGGTGAGCCGGTCGGCGGTCCGTTCGACGGCGAGGTCCAATAACTGTTGTTCGTTGTCGTTGTTGGCGTATCGGGTGAGGATGCGAACTTTGGCGTAGGAGATCGTGTTGTTGGCGAAGGCGTGGTTGATGAGGGGTAGCTCGGGAAGCGAGTGGCCGACTCTGATCCACTCGCGAGCGGTGGAGGTATGGATGTCGAGTTCTCGAGCGATTCCAAGTGCCGCGTTTTTCAAACCCTGGTGGAACCATTCGAGTTCGGTGTCGTACCGGGCCGCGAGATAGGCGGCTTTGTAGTGGTTGGCGTTGATGTCCCGACCAAGCTCGACGAGTTGCTCAAACGCCGACAACGAGTTGTCGGCGGGGTTGGTTGTTGCGGGTGATGTCGGGATAGCGACCTGGCACATGGGCCCGTTCCTCTGCTCGGCCAAGCTCGACTGCGAGGTCGGCGAGGCATGTGTGGATGTACACCGTGGGAAGAGAACACCCAGAACAAACAGGTCTTCGAGTGAAGGAGGTGTGGATGTCGAACACCAGCCAGGCAAACAGCTGCTACCCGACAAACCCAACAATACGGCGGGGGTGTGACAGGTTTGGGTGACTAGATCCCGGTGCGAGAGATCCACTGTTGCAGTGAGGTGAGGTCGTTCGAGCACGCCTCGAGGGAGAGGTCTCGAATCTGGTGATCGCCACTACGACCGGTTCGGCTTTCGGCGCCGGCGGTAAAGCACAACGACGTATTCGCTGAAGGGCGAATGGTGCCGTCGGTATCAAAGTTGGCGGTTTGGAGATCGCTACCGTCACAGGTGTTCAAACCAATAGTCTCCCCGGCCGAAAGCGACGC
>CALGZB010000167.1 GCA_937934655.1 uncultured Acidimicrobiales bacterium
GAAGAATCCGAACACCAACGGCAACGACGGCTCCGCAAGATCTCGAGGTACACCACCAAAGACGGCATCGACGCCATTTGGGCTGGGGGCGACAAAGCAACCATCGACGCCATCTGGGCCGTTGTCCGGGGCCGCGCCAACGACCTCTACCGCAAAGACGGCGGACGCGACGTTGCGCCATCCAAACACCCCCGCACCCATGCACGACGCCTCTTCGATGCATTCGCCCAGCACTTCACCGACGATGCTGCTCCAGCCAACAAGCAGTCAAAGGGCAGTGGCCGACCGGCCATCGTCATCAACGCCACCCTCAACAACCACGGCGAAATCGTCGACCCGCATCTCATTGGGTCGGGTCCGCTCCCCCGTTCGGTGTTCGACCGCTACTTCTGCAACGCCACCGTCGTCGGCATGCTCTTCGACGGAAACGGTCAACCGCTCTGGCAAGGCAAACGGCATCGATGGGCCACCCCAGCCCAGTACGTCGCATTAGTTACCCGTGACGGCGGATGCGTGTTGTGTAAAGCACACCTCAGACCGGCAACCCCCGAAGAGATAGCCCCAAAGCGAAAACCCGAGCCAAACAGCAAACAGAACCGGCCCGGCTCACAAGACCCTTAGAACAACGCGGTGCTGAGCTTCCGTCGCCACTCGGCGGTGTTCGGGTTTCCGGCGCCCATGACAGCGAGGATGTCGATGAATTCCTGGCGAACCTCGTCGTTGCCCTTTACCCGGGTAAGAAGTTCGGTGAGTTTGGCGTCGAGCTCTTCTTCGGAGTCAAAGCCGGTGGCGCCCGTGCGGATCATGGCTTGCACCCGCTGCACTTCGGACGACTCGGGAATCTTCGAGAGAATCGTTTCGGCATCTTCAGCGAAACCTTGTTCCACAAGGACCTCGGCCATGGGTACAACCACAGCGGGGTTAAGCGGCTCGAGCGCATAGGCAGCACGGAGCGAATCTTCGTCGCCGATCTCGAGGAGCTTCTCGACCTCGGTCTGTTCAGGTTCGGCCGACGCACCCTCGGGAATAAGGGCCTGCACGAAAGTGCGCACCTCGTCCTCGCCTTTGGCGCCGAGGAAGTTGTCGACGACTTGACCGTCCTTCATCGCGTACACGGCCGGAATCGACTGCACCTGAAAGGCTTGGCCGACTGCCGGGTTCGCGTCGACATCGACCTTGGCGAGCTCGACCAGTCCGTTCGTCTCAGCGATGACCTTTTCGAGAATGGGGCCCAGTGTCTTGCAAGGACCGCACCATTCCGCCCAGAGGTCGATCACGACAGCGACGGTCTTCGATCGCTCGATTACGTCGGTTTCGAATGTTGCGTCAGTTACATCAGCCATACAAGAGGCCATCGTAACGGGGAAACGTGCGTGGATGAGTTCTCGGCCGCCAGGAACCCAAACCCAAGAAGATAAGACATACCTGCGATGGGCGATTAGGTTTGCTTGCAATGCCCCCTGCACCAGAACCCGAGGCGCTGTATACCGTCGACTCGCATCCCGAACTCACCGATCCGGTTCTTCTGATCGTCATGAGTGGCTGGATCGATGCGAGCAGCGCTGCACAAGCCGCTCGAGATGTGATCGTCGGGCAATGCGAACCCGCCCGGGTAGTCACGTTCGATGACGACACGCTTCTCGACCATCGAGCCCGACGTCCCACGCTTCGAGTTGAAGAGGGCGTTTCCATCTCGTTGGATTGGCCCGAAATTACGCTCGATCATCTGGTCGACAACGACGGCGCCGACGTACTGCTACTCACCGGCCCAGAACCCGACTACCACTGGCGTCGGTTCTCGGCCGCCATCAGCGAACTCATCGCCGACTTCGGCGTACGCATGGTCGTGAGCTTGGGGGCCTACCCAGCCGCAGCACCGCATACCCGGCCGCCCGCACTTTCATCAACCGCCAGCTCCGAAGACCTTGCTCACCGGCAAGGATTTCTCAACGCCTCACTCGATGTTCCCGCCGGCATTCAGAGCATCATCGAGATGCAGGCGTCGGCCTCAGGCATCCCGTCGATTGGCTTATGGGCGCAGGTTCCTCACTACCTCGGTGGCATGCCGTACCCGGCAGCATCGGCCGCGCTCCTCGATGGCTTGTTCGACACCGCCCACGTTCGTTTCGGTTCGGCCGAGCTGGTCGAGGCTGGCGAAACGGCCCGCAAACACATCGACGATCTTCTCGAGCAGAACCCCGACCACCAGTCGATGCTGCAAGATCTCGAGACGAGCTACGACGAGCGGGTTGAAAACTCCAATGTCGAGATACCGTCAGGCGACGATCTGGCGCTCGAATTCGAAGAGTTCTTGCGCAATCAATCCGAGTAGATCCAGCTCCTGCTCAAACGCCAAACGCCAAACGCACCGATAGGCCACAGCCAATGACCGACCTCTTCTTCAACCCTCTCGACGAGGGTTACGTGGCGAACCCGTTCCCACACTTGGCCGAGATGCGTGAGCATCTCCCCGTTCAGCAAACGTTGGCTGGCCCGTGGGCCGTGTTTCGCAATGCCGACGTCACCCGACTGTTGCGTGAGCCCGGACTCAGCGTCGACCCGGCAATGGCGGATGGTCCCGAAACCGAGCGCGACAGGATGTTCCTCGAAATCCACAACGGCGAACTTCCGCCGCCGAGCACATCGATCCTCGATGTCGACCCGCCCGACCATACCCGGCTCCGGCGCCTCGTCTCGAAGGCGTTCACACCCCGAGCGATTGAGGCGCTGCGCCCGATGATTCAAGATCTTGTCGATCAGCAGCTCGACATCATGGCAGAGCAGGGCACCGTCGATGTCGTCGATCATCTGGCCTTCCCGCTCCCGTTCGATGTCATCACCAAGATGCTGGGCATGCCGGCCGGAGACACCGATTCGTTACGCACATGGGGTGAGCAGCTCGTGCGGACACTCGACCCAATCGTCGATGAACAAACGCTCCGAGATGCGGCAATCGCCGACGTCAAGATGGACGAGCACATCACGGGCGTCATCGAGTGGAAGCGAGAGAACCCAGGCGACGATCTCCTCACCGCGCTGATCGATGTAGAGGAAGACGGCGATCGTCTCACAACCACCGAGCTTCGTGATCAGGTTGGCTTGCTCTTTATTGCCGGGCACGAAACCACCGTCAACCTCATCGGCACCGGCATCTACGAGCTCCTGCGCAACCCCGAGCAGCTTGCACTCTGGCGAGATGACGAATCGGTTGGCCCGGGGGCAATTGATGAGCTGCTCCGTTACGTCACGCCGGTGCAGTTCTCGCGACGCATCTCGATCGCCCCAATTCGTTTCGGCGACGTCGAGATCCCCGAGAAGGCCTTCGTGCTCGCTGGTCTCGCTTCGGCCAACCGTGACCCCGAGTTTTGGGGCGATGATGCCGACTCACTCGATCTCACCCGATCGAACGCCTCACAGCACATGTCGTTCGGAAACGGCATCCACTACTGCTTGGGTGCGTCACTGGCGAAGATGGAAGGCCAGGTGGCCATCCATTCATTCATCAAACGCTTCCCAAACGCCACCGAGGCATCCGAACCGCATTGGAACGGCCGCATCAACCTTCGCGGCCTTGAGAAGCTGCCGCTTCGCCTCACCTAGACGTCAGACGGGTCGTACCGGACTCGGGTGACAGCGAAGGCACCAATCAGAACAGCGACTAGCGACCCCATCGATAGTCCAGAAGCAGAACTCACAAAGAGCCCGCTGGGAAGCCCGAAATAGACGACGAGCGGGAGCACAGATAGAGCCGCAAAGAATGCGACCGCTGTCGCAACCCATGGCTTGATCGACCAAGCGGTTTCGCCCAATTCCAGCTGAGCGCCGTAGCCAGAATTGTCAATGCTGTGGAGCGCCTTTGCTGAGCCAACTCCGAGCACGACAAACCCCACGATGCTGATTAGGCCGCTCAACCCCCACGACAGATTGTCCCTGCTCCACAGCACGTACGTCGCCGCCCACACAACAACGAGCGACAGCGCTGCCAATGCCAGAAGCAGACCCGCCTTCCGCACAAACCCCGCTTGTCGGCGAGCTCGAAGGAGACCCCCGAGTAACAGTGCAGCACCGCAGATTGCCGGTGGATAGAACAACACAGCGGCGACAAAAGGGAACAGAGCGTTTGGCGCCTGAAGCTGGAAGAGGATCATGGCGAACATCGGCGTCATAAAGAACACCGAGCGTTGGCCGCAACGCGGTTCGGGGCCAAACGACATGCCTGCTGCCATAACGATGAGTGCTGCGAGAGTTAGGGCCAACAACGGCACGGGTTTATCCAACGTACGGAGGTCTGCGACGGTCGGCGACCACTGTCCATCTGCGCTTCGGGAAATCGTGAGGATTTGCCCGGCAGCGACCAGCACCGATTGGTCTGGCAGGACTACAACGTCAAACACGCCGACGTCGGCAGGGAATCCGCCTCCGTACTCGCCGTCCCACCACGAGGCGTTCGGGTTGATCTGCCAGACCGTTTCTGAGGTGGCCCAGCCGTCTGATGACTCCTCGATCCGCCGATCATCAATGAGGCGAATACAGGCTCCGTCCCCGAGGCATGCCTCCGACGCTTGGCCCTGTTCGGTCGCCACTTCACTATTCTCGCCGTCGTAGCCGGACTCCTCATAGGCAAAGTCAACGAGCACCACGGCTCCGTCGGCATCGAATCCGATGTCCTTGATGTTCGGTGGGCCCCCACCTGGGCCGCATCCGCTGAGGATCAGCAGCATCGCCACAACGGCGGCAACTCTCCTACCGAAGGCCGGTAACGCCGATGCATCCACTCTTCCGAGTATAGAGAAACGCAGGTCAAGGGCTAGGTCGTCCCAATGGGCGCTGCTAGCTCTGACTGATCAAGGCGCCCGTGGTCGACGTGTTGGGTTGTCCCTCAGACTCGGTGCTTGTGGCTTCGCAGCTCTTCTTTTTGGTGTCTTCGTCGTCGTCGCACGTATCGAAGCCTTTGCCGCCGATGAGCTTGTCCGGGCCGTTGCCTCCATCGAGCCAGTCGGCGCCGCCACCACCGCTGAGGCGGTCTCGCCCTTTCCCGCCCTCAAGAATGTCTTTGCCGCCGTGACCGTTGAGCCGGTCGCGGTTTCGGCCTCCAAGGAGCATGTCTGAGCCCGGTCCGCCCAGGAGCTTGTCTTTCCCTGTCCCTCCGCAGATCACATCGTTGCCACCGCGGCCATCGATCACGTCGTCGCCGCCGAGACCCACAATGACATCCGAGTTTTCGGTACCCACGAGAACATCTGCGTCTGCTGTTCCGATGATCGTGGCCGCCAGTCCGTTGCAGCGCGGCACGGGACCGGGCAGCACGGTTGTTGATGGCGATACTGGCGGAGAGGACGGTGGAGAAGTAGACGGAACGCTCGTTGTCGGCGACTGCGTTGTCGACGGAAGCACTGTGGTCGTGGAGCTAGGTTGCGTAGTGGAAGGCGCCAGCGTCGTGTCGGGCGCAGCGGTTGTTGACGTAGATGTAGTGGTCGACGTTGTGGATGTTGTAGTCGTCGAGGTTGATGTCGACGACGACCCGGCAGCCTCGGCCACAAGTTCAAGAGCAATCGCCTCGCCGGGCGAGCCCAACGACGCGAGCGGTTCGCCCGTGGCACCAAGGATGTCGTTGCCCCACTGCCACCGCTCGTTGTGGCCGTAGACGATGCCGTCGACACCTGCGGCTAGCGCCGCTCGGACGTCGTCGGCCACATCGTCGCGGTCAACGGGGTTGCGAGGGTTATGGATACAGCCAACCCAGTCGGGTGCGATCGCTTCGTAGCGGAGTTCGGCAGCGAAAACCGGTTTCCCGCCGCTGTTCTCGACGACATCTCGAAGTTCGGATTCGGCAACGGCTGGCCGGGTGCAATGTGAGGTTTGGATGGCGAAGAACTGATGCCACGGCTCATCGGAGAACCGGAAATGGCGGAAGGTGTTCGATGCGGTGTGATAGCCAATGGGCTTCTGTGACCCGGCGTCACGAACGCCTCGGGCCATTTCCGACCAGATTTCACCATCCTCAACATTGCAGAAGTTGTCGCCGCCAAAGAGCCAACGGGCCAGGCTTTGCTCGTTGCGAAACGCCGACCCAACTTCGTGGCCCCAGCCGTATGCGTTGTCGGCGTTCAGCGGACCTTCGTCGAGGCGAGTGCAGGCCCCGTCGTCCCAGTGTCCGTGCACGTAACCAACGCCCCACATGGGAGCCAACGTGACGCTCACGTCATTGCGTTGCGCTTCATCGAACACAAACCGCATGCGTGCCAGGTGCTCAGGAGTAAGCGACAGCGACCCGTCGCTTTCAACGACACCAGCGGTAGCACCAGTGATCTGGGTTGCTTCAAGTCCCCAGCCGTCAAGCGGCATCAACGACAGCCACACGCCGTCGAATCCCACATCGCCGATGTGGTCGAAATAGGTCTCGATCTCACTGTTGGTGGCCTTGCTCACCAAGTCCCATGCCGTGTCGTACAGCTCGGTCGGAGGATTCGTTTGCGCTGCCGACACCCGCGGAACAACGAACCCGAGCAACCCGCCAATCATGGCGAAGGCGACGATGATGGTCAGCCGTTTGACGGGCAAGAGGGGACGCACGGGTGGGGACTCCGGTGGGGGTAGAGGTCAAACGCATTCCAGTACACCGAACGCCGTGGCGTCTAACCCATCCCCCTTGCCTTTCATGCCCTACCTGTCATGCCCTACCTTTCATGCGTTGCCGCCCTTGCCAACAGACAGAACGAGTCTGAGAGTGGTTCCGTTTCGGCACTGCTGGCGTTAACGGGAGGTTGCGTAGTCCAACAGGTCTTCGCCGTGGTCGACCTCGGCGATAAACCGAGCGAGGTTCGATTGGCTGCCGGTGAGGCGGAAGTAGCGATCGCCGTCGAGATGGTCAGCGAGGAATCGCACGGCGTTCTCGATGGCCAGTTTCGCTCCGGCGAGCGGAAGAAGTTCGATCTCTTCGGGAGCCAGGTCGCGCCCCCACCCGTAGCGAAAGCCTTCGAGCACGGTGTCGACTCGTTCGCCATCGAGCGGCTGCGGGTGTTTGGCGAAGCTTCGCACCAGCTCGCCGACATCGTTGAGCAGGGAACCAGGCATGCAGGTATCGAGGTCGAGCACCATGACCGGGGCGCCCGAATCGTCGAGCATCACGTTGGTGGCCTTGGCGTCGTTGTGCACCAGCCGTTTGGGAAGGCTGTGCCACTCCGACCAGCCATCCACCGCCGACAGGTTCACCACCGCGTTCATGCACCGGTCGATTGCCACGGCACACCCGACAACCCGGCCTACTCGGTCGGCCGAAATGGCATCGGTGAGCTGCGACAATCGATACCCGAAGTCGTGAAACCTCGGAATCGTTTCGATAAGGGAGTCGAGAGGCAGCGATGAGAGCGCTTCGTCGAACCGGCCGAAGAACTCACTGATCGATCGCAGTCCGTCGGTTTCAACATCGGCGCTCCCTGTCGTGCCTGCCACAAAGTGCATCGCCCGCCAACGAGAACCGTCGGGGGTGTCGAACAACAGCTCTCCGTCGAGGGTCGGCACCGGCTGAAGGCTCGGGAACCCCACGCTCTTGAGATGGTCGCAGATAACCAGGAGGTTCGACTGGACCGCTTCGAGCTCGGCGAACACGTGGGTGTTGAGCTGCTGCACCACGAGATCGATCGGCCCGAGCTGCACCCTGAAGTTCCGATGAATATGACCACCGCTGAGCCGGCTGACCTCGTCGGGCGGAGCGCCCAGAAACGCGGCAGCTGCCTGAGCGGCATCAACAGTGCCGTCTACCGGATCAGGCAACGATGTTCACAAGCTTTGGCGCACGCACGATGATCTTCTTGGGCTCGCCATCGAGAAACTCCTGGACCTTCTCTGATGCCAAAGCCAGCGCCTCGGCATCGGCATCGGAGATATCGGCGGGCACATCGATCCGGTCACGGAGTTTTCCGTTGACCTGCACGATCATGGTGGCGTTGGCTTCGATGAGTTTCGACTCGTCGGCAACCGGCCACTCGGTCTCGTGGATATGGCCGTCGTTGCGCATTTCCCAAAGCTCGGCTGCCATGTGCGGCACCGGAGGCGCCAAAAGCTTGAGCAAGGTATCGACGGCAAAGTCAAGCGTGTCGGCGTGCGGGCCGTCGTCGGACTGCACGTACTTGTAGAGCTCGTTGGTGAACTCCATGTAGCCGGCAACGGCGGTGTTGTAGGACCACCGCTCGAAGTCGTCGGTGACCCGTTTGATGAGTTTGTGCGTAGATTTGTCTATGACCTCGTCGGCCGCGGTGAGCTCGCCCGAACGACGGTTCTCGATCTCGCCGGTAGAGGCAGCAAGACGCCACACCCTGCCGAGGTATCGGCTGCAGCCTTCGAGCTGGAAGTCTTCCCAGTCGACATCTTCGGCCGGCGGCTTCACCTGAAGGATCGCTAGGCGCAACGCATCGGCACCATGGTCGGCGATGATCTCTTCGGGCGACACCAGGTTGCCCTTGGACTTCGACATCTTGCCGCCCCCCATACGAACCATGCCTTGGGTGAACAGGCGGGCGAACGGCTCGCGCAGTTCCTTGGGAGCGATTCCGAGATCAGCCAATGCCTTGGTGTAGAAGCGGGCATAGAGCAGGTGAAGGATGGCGTGCTCGACGCCCCCGATG
>CALGZB010000168.1 GCA_937934655.1 uncultured Acidimicrobiales bacterium
CCGCTCGAGAAGCCGGCAACGAGGTGTCGATGTGCACCCTCACCGTCGAGAGCCACGCCGACAGCAATGGCGTCGACCGCTATATGCAGGGTGGCAACGAACCCATTCTCGATCTCGACGGCAACCGCATTACCGATAGCCATGGCCGAGTAAGCAGAGTCACCACCGCAGGCCCTGGCCCGTCGGTCGGCAAGTTCCTCCTCATGGCCTACCTGCCCAACGACAAAGCAGTCGTCGGTACCGACCTCCAGGTCATGTACATGAACGAGCTGTACCCCGTGAAGGTTGCGGCAGTCGAAGGTGCGGTCTTCGACCCTCAAGACAACCGCCTCAAGGGTTAAGGCCGAGCGCATGCGAATCCTTACCCTTATTAAGCGGGTGCCAGCCCCTGGTGCTCGTATCAACGTTACCGATGACGAACAGTCGGTGAACACCGCCAACCTTGGCTTCACCATGAGCCCCCACGAAGAGTGCGCGGTCGAAGGTGCGGTGCAGCTCATCGAGCAGCATGGCGGCGAGTCGACGGTGCTCACCCTTGGGCCGGCCGAAGCCGAGGAGCAGCTGCGCTACGCCGCCAGTATCGGTATCAACCAGGCCGTGCTGATGGACAACGGAGGCGAAGACTGGGACCCTCAGCGCACCGCCAAAGCCATCGGCGACGCCATCGAACAGCTCGAAGCCGAGGACGGTCCGTTCGACCTCATCCTCTTTGGTAACGAGTCAGCCGACAGCGGTGGCTTCCAGGTAGGTGTGCGAGTTGCACACCGTCTGGGCAGGCCAATGGTCAACGGCATCAAGGGCATCGAGGTAAGCGACGACACCGTCACCGCTCGTCGCGAAGTCGATGCCGGCGTCGAGGTTTACGAACTGCCTCGCCCGGCGATCCTGGGAGTAAAGGAAGGCCTCAACCTTCCTCGCTACCCAACCATGAAGGGCCGCTTGGCCTCCAAAAAGGTCGAGATCGGCGCAGTAGCTGCGGTTGCCGATGCGGGTGGTCAGGCCAAGGTCCGACTGCTTCGCCCGGTTGAAACCGTGAGCGAAACCGTGGTGCTTGGCACCGACGAAAACGCAGCGCCGGCAGTCGTCGACCTGCTCGAAGAATTGGGAGTGCTCTAATGACCTCGGTACTCGTACTTATCGAATCCGACCAAGGCTCCATGGCGCCCGCTTCACACGAAGCACTCACGTTTGCTCGCGAGTTTGCAGCTAGCGCAGGGCTTGCGGTGAACGCGATCGTGTTTGGCCCCGAATCGGGAATGGCCGCTGAAGCCGGAACCTACGGTGCCGCAACGGTTCACGTTGCCGATCACCCGCAGCTCGACGACTTCGGTCCCGAAGCCTGGGGTGAAACCCTGGCGCAAGCCATCACCCAAACCGCACCGGCGGTAGTGGTCGCATGTGGCACCGATCGAGGCAATGAGGTCATGGCGCAAGCCGCGGCTCGTCTCGATCTTCCGTTCGTGGCCAACTGCACCGAGGTCGACCCTGGTGCTGGTGAGATGACCCGGAGCCAGTGGGGCGGTTCGTTGCTCGAGCGGGTGACCCTCGATGCAAGCACCAAGTTGCTGTCGGTTGCTCCGCACGCCTTTGAGGCCAGCCCTGCCGCTGCGCCGGGCGCCGGGATGATGATGCCGTTTGCGCCAACGCTCGACGACTCGTTGGCTCGCACCAAGATCACCGATCGGGTTGTGCTGAGCTCGGGCGTGACGCTCTCGACCGCTCCCGTTGTTATCGGTGGCGGACGCGGCGTTGGGTCGGCCGAGGCATACGCCCCGCTCGAAGAACTCGCCGCACTTCTCGGTGGTCGAGTTGGTTGCTCACGTGCTGTCACCAACAACGGCTGGCGCCCTCACAGCGACCAGGTCGGCCAGACCGGTACCCGTATCGCACCCGAGCTGTACATCGCCTGTGGCATCTCCGGCGCTATCCAGCACTGGGTCGGCGCCAAGGCCTCGAAGAATATCTTGGCCATCAACACCGATAACGAAGCCAACATGGTCACCAAAGCGGGCCATGCCGTCATCGGCGACCTCCATACGCTCATTCCGGCAATCACCGCCGAAGTGAAGAAGCGCAAAGGGCTCTAAGCCCAATGTCGGGCGTCCAATCGATCGAGCGTGCCTTTGCCGTGTTGCGCGCTCTTTCGCTTGGACCCGACGGGGTAACCAACCTGGCGAAGCAGGTTGACCTACCCAAGAGCACGGTCGCCCGTTTGCTCAGCGCCCTCGAGACCGAGGGTGCAGTCGTGCAACGTGAAACCGGGGGAGTCTACGAGTTGGGCCCCGTGCTCGATGACCTCTCACCAGCGAGCCGCACTGGCCCCCATCTCATGCGGATGGCTCGTCCCTTCCTGAACGAGTTGGTCTTTGTCACCAACGAACGTGCAGGGTTATCGGTTCGCGAGGGACGCGACGTTCTGTTTCTCGATCACGTCTCGGCGGTGAACGAGGTTGAGGTCCGCGACTGGACCGGGCTGCGCATGCCGTTGCACTCGATTGCGTCGGGAATCGTATTACTCGCCCATGCCGACACTGCCGAACTCGACGGCTACTTCACTCAGCCGCTGGAGCAAGTCACCAAACATACGGTGATAGATCCAACGGCGATTACGGCACGAGTGGCCAAGGCCCGCGGCGAAGGATATGCCTGGACCAATAGTGAATCAGTAGATGGCATCAGCTCGGTCGCCGCCCCGGTTCGGGGAACAAGCGGACTCGTTGAGGCGGCGATTCACGTGCACGGGCCGACGTACCGGTTCCCTGGCAGTGCAGGTGAGGAAACCGTGGGTGAGGCTGTCAGCGAGATCGCTGAGCGACTGAGTGACCAAATGGCCCGCCTCGAATAGCTAAAAATGCCCACGTGGGCACCACTTTGAAAATGTTTCACTGGTGGATGTACGTTGGTGAATTGCTTGCGAATCTGGCGGTTCACAGAGCAAATGACGTTTAGCCATCCCCCCCAATTTTGACCCACCTTCGGCGGTCTGTGTTTCCACACAGAGGTAGAAGGAAGTTTCGAAGTGCTTTCCCGTACCTGTGCAGCTAACTCCGTTGCGCCTTGCTCATTCGGCGCGCCGCGATGAAAGACCTTGCGCCGCACATCCACCGTCAACGACTCGTCATCGAAGGCACTCGAGGACAGCACCTTGAGCGAGAAGACATCGAGAAGTATCTCGATGCGTTGGCACCCCGGCTCGAAATGTTTGCGCTTACCGAACCAGTAACCCATCGATCAGACAAATTCGGATGGGCCGGCTGGATCCATTGGGAGACCTCGGGTTGCCATGTCTATGCGTGGGACGAGGACCCAGCATTCTTCAGTGTCGACATCTATACGTGCAAGGCTTTTGACGTGCGCGACGCGCTGGAGTTCACCCGTGAGATGTGGACTCCTACAAAGTTGGTGTTCCGTGAATTCTGATCTCGATCTCCGAGATAAGACGCCGAACAGCGGGCTTCGAGAGAACATCATCATTGATGAGTTCCCGGTTGGTCACCCGAGTGCCGCTGTCGCGGAGAAGGTTGAGGGTGCCGTCTTTCTGGATCGGTTCGGAGACACCGAACAAGATTTCGAACGCGAGTACGGTCCGCTTAAGAGTCGGTCGGTCATGGTTGTGGCCAGCCGAGCGGGTCGCGTAGTTGCGACGACCCGTATGGCGTGGGCCGATGAGGGTGGGACAATCAAAACACTCTCGGATGCGTCCGAGCACTTTGGGGTGGACGTCGATGAATTCCTTCAGTCGGTCGGAGGTCCATCCAATGTGCTCGACGCTCTCACAATTTCAGCTCTTGACCATTCGCCTGGAAGCGATGGCCGTTCAATCGGCGGTGCGCTAACTGTGGCTATGGGATATCTCGCAGCCCGAAAACGAGGATGCACCCATGTGGTCTCGTTTCTTGATGAGTTTGTCTTCGATTATCTGGTGAGCGAGTACGGGGTGCCTTGGCGTCCGCTCCCAGGGGCGAAGCCCGGACCGTATATGGGTTCGGCCTGCAGTATTCCTGCTGTAGTGGATGTTGCTGCGACTGCGAGCGAATCCTTCGGCGACCTTTCGGCCATCACGAACGGTTTGGAATCGCAAGTGTCGGTCGTCATCAACGCAAACCTACGGACCGTCGACCTCACAGAATCGGGTATTCGAACGGTAGGCGAATCTGGTGTAGTCATCTAAAGATCTTGGCAGGGCGGCCGAACGGGGAAGGATGCTTCCGCCCCGCAATCCGATGCCGACCTTTTGTGGTTCAGTCGTTTTGCTTGTGGGCGCGCTCGCTCTGCCGGAGGATATCCAAGGAAGCATTTCGCTCTTGCTGATGTTCTTCGCGATGTTTTGGGCTCTACGGTCGATTAGGCGTGCAAAAGTAGAGCACACGACAGTCTGGTGGGTTCTCTGGGTTGCTTTGCCCCTCATGCTCAGCGGTGTGATCGGTCGAGAACTCCATGCTTCGGTCCAGAGCACGGACTATCCGTTCCCTTCACCAGCTGATGCTCCGATTTTGG
This sequence comes from uncultured Acidimicrobiales bacterium, assembly GCA_937934655.1. Lineage (GTDB taxonomy): Bacteria > Actinomycetota > Acidimicrobiia > Acidimicrobiales > SHLQ01 > CALLQB01. The sequence goes on from CALGZB010000168.1 coordinate 4,498, forward strand.
TGAGCTACGTATGCTTCATCGTTGGTGCGCTGTTGCTCGTTCGTTACCGGACGGTTCGGGGCGAAAAATTAGATAGCAACGCAACGATGCTTGTTGCATTTGCGGTCGGTGGCGGACTGTGGGCAACGATTCACGGTCCAGCGATACTCGACGGGGAACAGCATACGAATGGTGCCCGCGTCGTATTAGCGGTCTATTTGGCCCTCGATGCGGGCATTGCTGCGGTTACCTATCGGCTGGCTACTGGGCCGGGAGCACGGAACTTAAGTTTCGGACTGTTTGGATCCTCGATGGGTGTGTTGCTCGTTGCAGATGTGATAGCGACCCTTGATAGCGAATCCAACCTGTCGGTTGCGTCAATCGTGTTGTTCCTGGCTCCCGTCGGCTTTCTGTTGTTTGCCGCAGCAATGGCGGCGCCATCGCTTGCACTCGTTGCGAAGGAACATCCGGTTGAGCAGCGCTCGATCTCAACCGTACGAGTGCTTTTTGTCGCGGCTGCAGCCCTTGTTCCGATTGTGTCCCTCGGCTTTTCCAGCGGGACGGTTGCTGACTTTACGGTTCGACTCGTTCTTGCTGCTGGCGCTGTTGTCTTCGCAATTTTGCATGTGGTCAGTTTCATTCGAGCATCCGAGGCCTCTCGGGCGAAGACAGACCGGGTGAGTGAATGCATCTCGCAACTTCTTTCGCCTGACTCTCGCCAGCAGGTTTTCGAACAGGTGTCTGAAGCTGCGGTCGACGTTGTTGGTTCGGAAGCCGATTCTGCCGTAGTGATTTTGTCCGGGGATGGCCATTTTCAGGCCCTCGCGCAAAGCGGTCAGATATCCCCGGTGGTCGGCGAGCGTCTTTCCGTCAGCGAAGAGTTAGGTGCCGTGCTGCGATCCCAGCGGGTCGGAGTGGGGTTCGACATGGTGTTCTCGAACGGGACAACACTTCAATCGCAGCGCCTTGTAGCTCGCGAGTTTTGTCCAATGTCTGGATCGAGCGGGTGGATTGTTGCAAGTGGATCGGTCGCATTCGGGGCCGACACGCTCGCATCATTGTCGGGGTTGGCAGACACGGCTGCGTTGTCGTTGGATGCGCTTGGTCACGCCGAAGAGACGCACAGGCGACGCTCCGATCAGAAGATCCAGAAGCTTATGGATCAGGCATCCAGCGTAGTTGCCCTTCTCGACGCCGACCGCATCGTTTCTTTCGTGTCTTCCAACTGCATCCGTTTCTACGGTATCGATCCGTCTGAAGTTGAAGGCAAATCGTTCACGTCCCTTTTTCATGACGATGATAAGGCTCGGTTCGACTCGCTCATCGATCATGCAGTCTCCGGTGATGATCGGTCCGAAGAGCGTGAGTTGCGCGTGCAGTTGCCCGACGGGCAGAGCCGATGGTTTGGACTAACAGCGACCGACCGGCGTGACGAACCCGACATTGGGGGAATCGTTGTTACCGCTAGCGACATCCATGACCGGCGCCAGTCCGAACAACGCGTCCTCCGGTCGGAAGCCCGGTTCCGCTCACTTGTGCAGCACTCGAGTGACATCGTGGCGATTATCGACGCCGATGAGTTCCTTACCTATGTGTCGCCCGCCATCG
>CALGZB010000169.1 GCA_937934655.1 uncultured Acidimicrobiales bacterium
TTGCCGCCCCAGCCGATGATGACGTCGTCCTTGGTGGTGCCCACGATGCGATCGGCGCCCGTTGTGCCCACGATGGTTGCGGTTTGGCCGCCGCATTGGGGGCCCTTGGGTGCGCCTGACGCTGGGTCTTGGTTTGCGACGGCAAGAACGGTGGCGAGCAAGGCGATGAGTCCGAGGGTCGCAGCTATGCGGGCCCCCTGGGCGGTGCCCGGTGACGATGCTCTCGGTGTGGTGAACGGCATGATTACTCCTCGGCAGCCCCGATGGAAGGGACTAGCGGCGTTCCTCCAGTGTCTCGTTCAATTCACCGAAGCACCAAATTGCACAAAAGGGCATCAAAGTTGGTTCAAGTGGGGTGTTGACTCAAATCCGGAAGGAGTTTGGGGTGCGGGCACAGGATCTTCACAAAACGATGCGGAAACCTTGAACAAGGAGTCGTGCCGATCCTTTAGCGTGAGGGCGGTGAGCATGCGCGACATCACACCCACAAACGGGGTCTGGCCACGGAGCGTGGTCATCCGTACACTGGCGTTAGGCTCACCAGTGCCGATTCTCCCGATTCTCCCGATTCTCCCGATCTTCCCGATCTGATCTCCCCCCGGACTTCCCCTTGATCTTCAACTCCCTCACCTACGCGGCGTTCCTGCCAGTGGTGCTCATCGCCTATTGGGGGCTGGGGAAGGCGCGCCAAAACTTGGTGCTGCTGGTTGCGAGTTACGTGTTCTACGGCTGGTGGGACTGGCGCTTCCTATCACTGCTGATGTTGTCGACCGTCGTCGATTTCACCATTGGCAAAGCGATGCACGCCTCTGCCGATCAAAGCCGGCGTAAGTTGCTGCTGCGCCTCAGCCTTGCGGTGAACCTCGGCCTGCTCGGGGTCTTTAAGTACTTCAACTTCTTTCTCGAGTCGGCGGTCGACGCTCTCGAGAGCGCTGGCGTTAGCCCCAACGCTCCGTCCCTGAAGTTCATCCTGCCCGTCGGCATCAGCTTCTATACGTTCCAGACGCTGTCCTACACCTTCGACATCTACCGCGAGCGGCTCGAACCCACCAACAACATTCTCGACTTCGCCACGTACGTCGCATTCTTCCCGCAGCTGGTTGCCGGCCCCATCGAGCGAGCCCACCAACTCCTTCCCCAAATCGTTACGGCACGCAACCGGCCCGGGTTCGACCAGATCCAATCCGGCCTGACGCTTATTGCGTTTGGTTTGCTGAAGAAGATTGCCATCGCCGACATGGTGGCGCCGATCGCCAACCGGAACTTCGAGAACGCCGAAACCGCCGGTGGGTCGGCGATGGTCATCGGCATCATTGCGTTCTCGCTCCAGATCTATGGCGACTTCTCGGGCTACACCGATATCGCACGCGGAACCTCGCGCCTGCTCAACATCGAGCTGATGCGCAACTTTGAACAGCCCTACCTTTCGCGCAACATCACCGAGTTCTGGCGGCGCTGGCACATTTCGCTGTCGACATGGCTGCGTGACTATCTGTACATCCCGCTCGGCGGCAACCGGAACGGAACCTTCAATACCTATCGCAACTTGTTGATCACTATGCTTCTCGGCGGTCTCTGGCACGGCGCTGGCTGGAACTTCCTGGTGTGGGGCGCGCTTCATGGCGGAGCCCTCGCCGCCCACCGTGCTCTTGGCGGTTCGAGCCCGGATCGTCAGGTACGCGTGCGTGACATTCCGGCAATCGGGGCAACCCTTGGGTTCGTCGCCTTCGCCTGGGTCTTCTTCCGAGCCGAAAACTTCTCCGAGGCGATGACGGTACTGAGGCACGCAAGTTGGTTCCTCAGCAGCGGCCCCGAATTCAGTTTCGATTTCATGACCGTCGCAGTTGCTGGACTCTTCGTGCTCATCACCGACCTGTGGCAACGCTTTGAGCGTGACCGCGCAATCGCCGCCGGCAAGGTCCCGGTCCTTTCGGGCGCCCTTGTCGGTACCGCCGTCGTAGCGATCACCATCTTCAGCGGCGGCGACTCGACCCCCTTCATCTACTTCCAATTCTGATGCCGACCATCGACCCCATGACAAACGACGCCCAGAGCGACATCGGTACTGCGCCACGTTCGCGATGGCGTCGATTTGTGCTGTTTGCCGTGCTCGTGATTCTGCTGCCACTTCTCGGCGAAGTAGCAACGCGCCAGTTCGTGGATCCGGTGCGGACCATCTCCAAGCCGTATAACCGAGTCGATCCCAATGTTCAGAGTCATGTGAACCGCATGATCGAACTCAGCGATGGCGACCCGGACGGTCCAATCGACATCGTGATGAGTGGAACATCGATCGTGGGCGTCGGGCTCGATCCCGTCATCATCGACTCGGCTACCGGTGCCAGCACCTACAACGCCGCCATTGGTTGCGCAAACCTTGAGATCCAGAGTGAGTGGCTGCCGAACTGGGTCGCCGACCTTGCCAGCCCCGACGCTGTGGTCATCGGGCTCAACGTGAAGGACCTCGACGAGACAACATGTGTCCGAGGCTGGGACGACCGGGCGACTTACGACGACACCAGCTTCGACTTCGACTGGGAAATGTACAACGCCTCGTCGCTGTGGCGGCAGCGAACGTTCCTGTCGGAGCCACAGAATTGGCGGGTGTTCTGGGACAAAGAAGACATCGTCGGGTTCTGGGACATCAACATCCGTGACACGGACGGCTTCTGGGAAGTCACCCGCTTCAACGACATCGACCAACAGACGTTCATGCTGAATCCAGATAAGACTGGGCTCACCAAACATCAGGCCACACTCGACGCTCTGGCCACCGCAGTCGAAGGCCTCACGGCGGAGGGCATCGAGGTCGTCGTGCTCGAGTTTCCGATGCCGCAACGTTTCTACGACAACCTCACAGATCCCAAAGGGGTCCCGTATGTCGATGCCTCAGAAGCCATTCGCCAGACAGCAGAGGACGCTGGGGCGACCTACATCGTGAACGACTCAGAGGACTTCCGCGAGAACACGTTGTTCATCGATGAGTCTCATCTGACCCCGGAAGGTGCCCGACTGTTCTCGGAATGGACTGGCGAACAGCTGGCGGCGCTAGGTCTCACTGGCTGAGGCTCACTTGGTAGGGCCCGCTTCCTAAGGTCGGGGCGCCTGAATGCCTTGGGCCTCTCGTCGCTGGTGCGCAAGAAACGCAGCGCCGAACCAGATACCGGCGAACACGGCAAGTGGTCCCCAGAATTCGCTCGACCAGGAGTCGGCCAATTCGTACCCAAGGGCTCGGCCGAAGGCAAACGCTGTCACCAGCGTTGCGGCGACCTGGCGCTTTGCGCTGTAGGGGGCGAGGTCGAGTTGTTCGACGAGGAAGTCGAGCGTCGCAGGAACCGACAGCAGCCAGATTGCTGCGGGGTCCCACGACGTTGGCCAGGGGGCGTATCCCAACGCCGAGACGATGGCGATGACGATTGACAGTGGATGAAGTGCGAGACAGCGGCGGCACACATGGCGGCTTCCAAGCACCACACACCGGTCATAGAGTTCGGGGTGGTGGTGGCTGAGCCAGAGCGACTTTGCGGCTGCGGTTTCCGCTTCCTCAGCGGCGCGGCGCTCCTGCTGCCGGGCCACCGTGGCCTGGTAACGCGCTTCGTGGTCGATACTCACGACTTCCTATCGGCGTCGCCTGCATGCTCTTAATCACAAGAACGTTGTGGGTCTGCGGAGAGCTCAGTCTGGGTCGGTGTAGTTGTGTTCGCCGTAGGACTCATACGGCGGGTCTGACGGCACCGAAATTGTTGTCTGTGCCCCAGCACAAGTGGCTGTGCCTGAGCCGGTCAGTTCCCAGCAGGCAGGCGAGGAGAAACGTTCGCCCGGGGGACGGTCATAGTTGGCCAGGCTTACCGAAGTGCCTGGAGGATCGGCCTGGGACGGGATATTCGGGGTGAAGCTTGGCTTGAGTTCGAGAGGATACGCCGACCGTTCCGCGCTGTTTGTCCCATCATCCCAGGCTGCAAAGTCGACGATTCGTCCGCTTTGATCGATGACGAATACCTCATCGGCGGCGTTCCCCAAGAGCGGAGCGGTGACGCATACACAGAAGTTGTTCGCTGCCGGTCGAAGACCAATCGGAAGAATCTCATAGCGAAAGAGTTCGATCGTCGGATCATCGGGGTCAAGAACGATGACCTCTGGCACGCCGCCTGGTGGAGTCATCCAGATAACAGCGTGTCCGCCGGCGGGGATCATCTGACTCGGTGGGCTATAGGCGAAAATGGTTGACGCCTCAAGGAACCGGGTCGAGTTCAGATCATTGATGACGAACTTGTCGATGACCGGGTCGCCATTGCCGTCAAATTCCTTGGCGTTGACGTCGGTGAAAAGCAGTTCGCCAATGTCGAGCGGGCCTGTCGAGACATTCACGATTTCGATGAACTCATCGAGGATTCCGATGTCGTGTACGTGGTCGGTGTCCCAGTTGTGCGACATCTGTCCGCTCGCGTCTGGGGCGGTCTCCCGATACCGAACCTCCGAGATGTACCAGTCGTCGTGGAGATCCGAGAGTTGCCAATCGGCGATGTCGAGTCGGAGGACTACCGAATCGGTAAGTGCACCAGGTGCGGCTGAGGAGTCGTCGGAAACATGGAGTGTGATGTTGTATTGGCCGCTTGACCCAAGGGCAGGCCGCCCCGAAATCACGCCAGTGGTCGAGTCGAGCGACAACCCGGCGGGAAGCGATCCGCTAGTGATCGACCAAACATGAGAGTCGCCGGTTTGTGCGTCGGTCGAATCATCGACGGTTGGAACGATGTCGGTCCAGTCGGTGTCTTCGGCGCCGGCGAATGGCGTGGCCTCGTTGTGCGGGACCGTAACCGTGAGTTCCGGGGCGTGATTCACGTCGGTGATGTTGATCGTAACGATCGCCGTGTCGCAGAGGTTGGCCAGGTTGCAGACCCGGTACTCGAACGTGTCGGTCCCGTGGTACGTGTCGAGCGGCCGAACGAGGAAGCCGGATCCTGGGGTTGGCTGAGTTACCTGTGTGCCGTTTGCGGTCAACGTGTTCACGAGCGTGTACGACATCGCACCACCGTCGCTGTTCGTGGGATCGTCAGGGTTGAAGTCGTTTCCGCGAATCTCGGCGAGCGGGATCGTAAGGTCGGCGCCTTGGGGGCCCTCGAAGCGGCCGCCGGCTACGAAGTTATCGTCTTCGGCGATTGGTGCTTCGTCGACGCTCGCGATGCTGACGGTAACCGACGTGGGGAGCGAGCAAAGTCCAGCGAGGTCACAGACCACGTAGGTAAATGTGGCGTCACCATGAAAGTTCGGGACGGGCGTGTATTTGACCGTTTCTGCTGCAGCGTCAATCACGACGTCCGCGCCGTCGGGTGCGTTTACTGACGAAATATGAAGGACGTCGTTGAACACAAGGTCCGAGTCGAAGTCATTGAAGAGAAGCCCGCCGGCGCCGCGCCACGGGATACTGATCGGGTCGTCCTCGTTTGTGGCGTAGGCGTCCGGCACGCCGATCGGTGCGTCGTTCACGGTGTTCTCGATCTCGAGAAAGACGCTGGCCGTAGCCGAGGTGAGACCGTTCGAGTCGGTCACGGTATAGGTGAAACCATCCGGCCCATCAGCCTGCGAGGGAGCCGTGTAGACGATCAGGCCCGCCGGACTGACGGCCAGCGTTCCTCCAGCTGCGGTCGTGCCAGAAACAGCGACGACGAGTGCCGATGGGGCATCGTCGTCGTCGGTATCGTTGGTGCGAACATCTGCCAAGGTGACGGTGTTGCCGACCTCCACCGTTGCCCACGGGGTGGCGATAGAACCGTCGTTGGTTGCCGTTGGGGGCTCGGGCGTTTCCGTAACCGTGATCGTTACTTTGGCCGATGCAGACACCGCTCCGGCGGCGTCGGTGATCTGGTACTTGAAGCTGTCGAGGCCGAAGAAGTTCGTTGCCGGTGCATAGCGAAACGTTCCTGGACTCGTGCTTATAACGGTGCCCCCGTTGGTCGATGTTCCATCGAGCGTGACGGTCAACGTCTCGTTTCCATGCACGAGGTCGGGGTCGATGTCGTTGCCTGTGAGGTCGGTCGCCGAAAAGAACAACAGGCTATCTTCGGCGATGTCAGGGAGTTGGTCATCAGTCGCTACCGGCGCATCGTTGACATTTGTGACATCGATCGAAACGACGGTGTCGCTGAGCTCACAGAGTCCTGCGAAGTCGCAAGCGGTGTACTCGAACGTTGCCGTGCCGACGAATTCGACGTCGCTCACAAAGTCGACCGACAATCCGTCGAGCGACCATGTGACCGTGCCGCCAGTTGCGTTGGTGAGGTTGCCGATCGTGAGTGGCTGGTTTTCGGTGTCGGTATCGTTGCTCAGTAGGTCGGCCACCGGGATCGAGAGTAGCGAGCGCTGATCGGTGGTGTACCCGGAGTCGTTCACACCCTCTGGCGGATCGTTGACCGGGGTTATCGTCAGTTCGACTGTTGCCGTGTCCGTAAGGGGACTGCCGTTCGGGGAGCTATCGGTCACGGTGTAGGTGAAGCTGTCGTCGCCGTTGAAATCGGGGTCGGGGGTGTAGGTGAAGCGACCGCGGCTGGAGCTGATGGTCAACACGCCGTGTGCCGGCTGGGTGAAGGTATCGAGAGCCACCGACGACTCGACATCTGAATCGTTGATGAGAAGGTTCGCGACGAGAATATTGCGGGCGTTATCCTCGCTGAGGATGGCTGTGTCGTCTCCGGCTATCGGTCGATCGTTGACCGCTGCGACACCGATGTTGACGGTGGCGGTGTCGAAGGCGAAGCCATCGGTGATGGTGTAGGTGAAGCTGTCCTCGCCGTTGAAGTTTCCGGCGGGCTGGTAGGTAAATCGGCTACCACTTGGGCTGAGTGTCACGAGACCGTGGGTGGGTTGGGTAAACGAGTCGAGCGTTGGGGTTGAGTCGGCATCGGTGTCGTTGGCGAGGAGCGTCGCCGTATCCACGTCGACGGCGATGTCTTCGTCGGTTGTAATGGCATCATCAAGCGCTTCGGGTGGGTCGTTCAAAGCCCCGACGTCAATGGTCACGGTTGCGGTGTCGAAGGCAACACCGTCGGTAATCGTGTACGTGAACGAGTCGAATCCTTCGTAGTCGGCGGCGGGACTGTACAGCAGGTCGCCGGTGATGGAGGTGGTGACCGTTCCGTTGGTGGGCTGGGTGTAGCTATCGAAGCTCGGCGTTGATTCGACATCGATGTCATTGGCCAACAGGTCTGCTCTGAGAATGACGAGGGGAACGTCTTCGTCGGTGGTAAACGAGTCGACCACGGCCTCGGGTGCGTCATTAACGGGTGTCAATGTGATGGTGACGGTTGTGGTGTCGGTGAGCGTTCCGTCGGTGATGGTGTAGGTGAAGGTGTCATCGCCGTTGAAGTTCGCGGCCGGTTGGTAGGTGAGCTTGCTACGACTCGGCGAAATGGTGAGCACCCCGTTTGTGGGTTGCGTAAAGGTGTCGAGAGTCGGGGTCGACTCGATATCGGTGTCGTTGTTCAGCAGGTCGACAACGAGGATCTCGACCTTTTGGTCTTCGATGCCTGAAGCGGCATCGATGTTCGCGACGGGCCGGTCGTTGCTGGCAGTGACAACGATGGCGACGATTGCAGTGTCGGTGAGTTCACCATCGGTGATGGTGTAGGTGAAGCTGTCGTCGCCATTGAAGTCAACGTTGGGCGTATAGACGAGGTCGCCCGTGATTCCGACAGTGAGGGCGCCGCTCGTCGGCGGGGTGTAGCTAGCAAGTGTTGGAACCGTCTCTAGATCGTCATCGTTCGCGAGTAGATCAGCGATCGGGATAACGACGGGGTCGTCCTCGGACGTGGTTGCGTCGTCGTTGAGCGCTGTGGGCTGGTCGTTGACGGGGGAGACGGTGATGGTGACGGTTGCGGTGGAAGTGAGCTCGCCATCGGTGATGGTGTAGGTGAAGGAGTCGCCGCCGTTGAAGTTTGCTGCGGGCTGATAGAGCAGGGCGCCCCCGGTGCCAATGGTGAGCACCCCGTTTGTGGGTTGCGTGAAGGTGTCGAGCGTGGGGTCCGACTCAACATCGTCGTCGTTGGCCAGGAGGTTGCTTGGCAGAATCGCCAAGGCGATGTCTTCGGACGTGGTTGCGTCGTCGTTGAGCGCTGTGGGCTGATCGTTGATGGCGGAGACGGTGATGGTGACGGTTGCGGTGGAAGTGAGCTCGCCATCGGTGATGGTGTAGGTGAACGAGTCGCCGCCGTTGAAGTCGACGTTCGGGGTGTAGAGGAAGTCGTTGGCTGCGTCCTGCGTGAGCACACCGTTGCTGGGCTGGGTAAAGCTGTCGAGGGTTGGAATCGAGTCGGCGTCGGCGTCGTTGGCAAACAGCGCCGAGGAGGCGAGCGTCAGGGTTGCGTCCTCCACTGTGCTGAACGCATCATCACCAGCGGCGGGGCGGTCGTTCGTTGCCGCGACCTCGATGGTGACGGTCTCGGTCGTCGAGACCGTACCGTCGGTGATCGTGTAGGTGAAGTAATCAATGCCGTTGAAGTTGGGGTTAGGGGTATAGACCAAATCACCAGCAGCATTGGTGGTAATCGTGCCGTTCTGAGGCTGCGAGAACTCGCCAAACTCCGGTGTGTTCTCAACGTCGGTGTCGTTGCTCAGCAGATCGGCGATGGGGATAACCGTGGGTTGGTCTTCGGAAGCGGCTACTTGATCCGGTGAGGAAACTGGAGCGTCGTTTTGGGCCGCGATGGTAATCGTGACCTCGGCGACATCGCAGGTTCCTCGGTCATCACAAACCCGGTAGATGATCTTGTCAGCGCCGCTGAAGTCGGGATCAGGAACGTACTGCCAGGTCTGTTCGCCGACTGCGCCGTTGCTGCTGCCTGAGACCAAAGCGAGCGTGCCGTGCTGTGGTTGTACGATGATTTCGAATGATGGAGTACCAGATCCGCTGACGCCGCTGAGCGAAATAGTGACCGGTTCGTCTTCATTGATATTTATCGCAGCGTCGTTGCCGATCGGTGCGGGGATCGGCCTTGTGGTGGTCGTCGTCGTTGTCAATGGCGGACTGGTAATCGGGGGCGTTGTGGTGGTGGTCGTCGTTGTGGTGGTCGTTGTCGGTGATGGGGCAGCGGTGCCTGCCACGACTGGTAGCGTCGCCGGTGGGAATGTGGTGATGATCGGTGGGATCGTTGTGGCGATTGGTTCCTCGTCGACGAAGGCCACGACTGGTTCGGGAGCCGGACTATCGGGAATCAAATAGTCAGCCCCACCGGTAATGAGCGCTGCCGTGACGCCGACGGCCGACATGGCGACGCTTGCCAGTGGCTGCGCGACTGGTGCAATGGGAATCTGGCCAGCGGACGGCACATTAGCGAGCCATGTCAGTGGACCCATCGCCAAGCGGAGGCGACCGATACCGATGTTGAGGAAGGCACGGACAACGGCAGGATCGAACTGCGACCCCGAACAACGGAGAATCTCTTCGCGAGCGGCCTCGGTGGGCATCGGCTTCTTGTACGACCGGGCCGACGTCATGACGTCGAACGCGTCGGCTACCGCGACGATGCGAGCGCCGAGATGAATTTCGTTTGCGGCGAACCCATTGGGGTAGCCATCGCCATCCCAGCGCTCGTGGTGTTCGCCGACCGAGCGTGACCAGTCGCCGAGCCATGCGGCAATCGGCTCGACCATACGTTGGCCCTCGGCGGCATGACTCTTGAGGATCTCCCACTCCTCGTCGTCGGGGCGGCCCTCCTTGTTGATAATCGCCGACGGAACCATGATCTTGCCGACGTCGTGGAGCAGCGCTGACCAGCGCAATTTGTTGGCGTCGTCACCATCGATCTTGAGTTCTTCGATGATCATGTCGGTGTAGGCCCGAACCCGCTCGCAGTGGCCACGGGTGAGGCGGTCATGGGTGTTGAGGGCCGCGACGAGTTCGAGCATCTGCTGCCCGTAAGTCACGTCCTCGTTTTCGTGAAGACCAAGGAGGCGCATCTCTTCGATGCGGCGTTCGAGCTGTTTCGTCGTGCCGGTTCGTAGTGCGGTGCTAAATCTCGAGGGTGCTTGCTCCGGGAAAACCAGGTTCATCTTCAGGAGCGCAACAAGCGGAAGCGCCCGCCGGGCAACCCGTTCGATAGCGAACATCGCAGTTGTCGCGACGACGAGAACGATGAGCCACCAGGCGACGATGTGCACTCCCACATCGGTAGGCGGGAAGTAGTGCGATGCGAGCCAGGTGACGACGAACGAACCGAGGATGGGAAGCAGGAGAACGGTGAATCGGAGAAGACGCGCAAGAGCCGGACGGCTGGTCCATTTGGATCCGTCTTGCATCTTGTCGTAGTTCTGGATTGGGCCGTCTTCTGCCACAGACTGATGATCGGCGTTCCCGCACTAGCTCTTTACTGGGCAATCTGGCACATGTGCCCGGGCATTTGGCCCCGACGGCTCTACCATCAGGGCATCGATTCAGGACATTTATCCCCAAACCCTTCCCCCGATACGTCTTCAGACGACAGCTCTGCTTCTGGTGATGAGGTCTCTTCTTCGGTTTTTGCCGACCGCCAGGGGTTCTTTCGCGCTCGCGATTCCGCCGCAAGATTCGATGTCACCAACTTCTCGATCGAGGCCGGGCCCACGTGGACCGCGTCGGAATCCAACGGTGCCGCAAAGCAGTTCTATGCCCGACTGGCTGGACAACGCGACACCGTCGATCATGCCGACGCGTTCGATTATGTGATCGCCAACGAGCTCCTGCTTCTTCTCAGCGATGACGGCCAACGGGCCTTCGAGCAGCACTACCGGAGAATGGACGACGATCTCATTCGGCGTTGGCAAGACCTCCTAGAGGGCGGGAAAGCTAGCGATGCCTTTGGTCCGTTATCGCTGCAGGAACAGCTCGATGAGCGGCAGTTTGCGGATGGTCTCCGACAACAACGAAAAAGCCGAGCCATAAGTATTGCGCTGCTTAGCGTTCTTGTCCTGGGTGTTCTCGCTGGCGGCGTTGTGCTCCTTCGACCTACCGACTCCGCACCCGTTACCGATACGTTCTCCTTCGAAGACCCGACAGCGGCGAGCAGCGGGGGAGCCATTGGTTCATCGCGGCCGACGATCTCGGGGGCCGTTGTTGCCCCGATCGACCTGCCCGTCGTTGTCGAGCAGGGTGACGCTCCAGCCGTGGAACGGGTTGTCGCCGAACCGGCGCAGCGGCTCTTCGATGATCAGTTCGATGATCTCGTATTCTTCCTTCTCGCAGAAGAGGGTGAAGGTCGGATTGCGGTCCTCGGGGGCGCGGATTGGTTTGCTGGCCGATGCATCGTTGCGAGCGCCGTGGCGTTCAATCTCCGGCCGCTCTCAACCACACATGTCGCCACGACCGAGGGTGCGTGCGGTGAGAACCCGGTCGGTACCAGCGTCGAACCGACCTGCACCGGCCCCGACGTTCTGATCTTCCCGCTTGATGTTCCGGCAGGGGTTGTTGGTCTCGACGAAGGTGGCGAGGCCACCGTCGACAGCATTCGGCTGCGAGTCTTGGCTCCGGTCGATGGTTATGAGCAGGTATCGCTTCGCGGAACACTGGATCTGACGGTCGAGGGCGCCGCCGTCATCCCTGCGTTCGGCTGGTCGTCCAACGACACCGTCGAGCTTGATGTGCCCGTTTCTGCTCAACGGAACCAGGAAACCACCTGCCAGCGTCTGGACGGTTAGCCTAAGCACTATGTGCGGTCGGTTTGTAGCAGCGTCGCCTCCTGGCGACTTGGCGCAATACTTTGGGGCGATGGCGCCTGATGAACAGTTGCTCGAACGTGAGCCCCAGTTCAACATCGCCCCGAGCGCGAGCGTTCTTGCGGTGCTCGAACGAGCGCTCCCCGGCGAGGACCAGTCCGATGACAACCCAGCGGGCCCCGTGCGCCGCATCGAAGAGCTGCACTGGGGACTTCTGCCGATCTGGGCGAAGGATAAGAAGATCGGGAACAAGATGTTCAACGCCCGGTCGGAAACACTCGCAACCAAAGGTGCGTTCAAGAGCGCTTTCGCAAAGCGCCGTTGCCTGATCCCGGTTGACGGGTTCTACGAGTGGCAGGTCCTCGAGGCGGAAGATGAGGCGGAAGATAAGGAAGAAGGCGACTCGAAGAAAAAGGCGAAACCTCGGAAGCAGCCGGTGTTTATTCACCGGGTCGACGGCGATCCGTTCGCCTTCGCCGGTATCTGGGAAACCTGGCGCGGCCCAGAACGCAACGACGAGCCGCTTCGCTCATGCTCGATCATCACCGGTGAGCCGAACGACAAGATGGCCCACTATCACAACCGCATGCCTGTGATGCTTGCCCCCGATGTCTGGGATCAATGGCTTGACCCGGCATTCAACGATCTCGAAGCGCTCGAGCAACTTTTTGTTCCGGCTCCTTCGGAGCTTCTCGAGATTTACCCGGTGAGCAGTGCGGTCAACAATGCACGCAATCAGGGCAGCCAACTCGCGGACCGGTTGGCAAGCGCACAATGAACCGTCGCCAACAGTTCCGTCGAAGTTCGGAAATGTGGTCGCTGCGTTTCCAAGCGCGCCTCGATAGCCCGTGGTCCGACCGGGTACTCCCATGGTTGCTCGCCGCGATCTCGTTTTTGATCCTCGCAGCGCTTTCTCTTTCGCAATACCGGTCCTTCGATAACGGCGCCGAGCTTGCCCGCTACGTGCAGGCGGCGTGGAAGCTCGGCGAAGGCATCGACCCTGGCGTCGGTGTGGACGGCAACCACTTTCTTGCTCAGCAGGCGGCCGTTGGATTTATACCGATTGGTTGGCTCCTGCAGTTCTTCCCCATCGGACCGTCGCTTCTGATCCTCCAGGCGGCGTTCTTGGCGCTCGGCGTGGTTCCGCTCTGGCGCATTGCCCGCAACCAAGCCGATCTGCGGGTCGGGGCAACGTTGACCCTCACGTTTGCGTACATGTTCTACCCCGCATTGCACAACGTGAATCTGGCCGACTTTCACCTCGAGACGGTGGCGCCGGCGGCGCTACTTGGAGCTCTTCACTTTGCCAAGATCGGCCGATGGTGGCGCTTCGGGTTCCTGGTTCTCGTGGTGCTCGCGGCGCGAGCCGACCTGAGTCTCGCCGTCGTTGGTCTCGGTGCTCTTCTGGCCGTCGATGGCAACCGCCGGGCCGGGCTGCTGACCGCGCTGTCGGGTGTGGCCTGGCTGGTCGGGGCCTTTGTCTTGATACAGCTTTATGCGGGCGATGGTATCTACCCACATATCGATGCGTTCGAACGCTGGGGCGATACTCCTTGGGGATCGGTCTGGGGCTTGGTGACGCGGCCGCTCGAGGTGCTAGAGGTTCTGGTATCGCGGCAATCGTTCGACCGGCTCGTCTTTTTGCTTGCGCCGCTTCTGTTCTTGCCGATGGTGGCGCCGCGTTATGTGTTGCCGGTGGTTCCGCTTGAAGCTCTCTATCTGCTCGGAGATATCAACGACGACCGTTTCGGAAACCCTGAGCAAGATATGGCGCCGATGGCCTTCCTGTTCGTTGCCGCCGCGTTCGCCTTGAGTCGGGCCGGACGAATTCGCGGGAAGCGGACACTCATCGACCCTCGGGTGTTGGGCGCAATCGTGCTCACCGTCTTGGTGTTCTTTATCCGCGACTCGATTAGTTCTCCGTATCAGCGGCCGTGGTCGTGGAGTCGACGCGATGTGTCAGATCTGGCGCTGGTGTCGGCGGTCGACGAGTTGCCCTCGGACGCTCTCGTCCGGGCATCGTCGAGTGTGTTGCCCCAAGTCGCCGAGCGTCGCCGAGTATTCGAGCTCGACACGAGCGACGAGTTCGTCCGAGCCGGCGCCGCAGCGGAAGGGGTCAATGTGATCGTTCTCGACCTCGCTCAAGCGCCAGAGTGGGAGATCGCCCAGGTCATCACCTTTAGTGAAGAACTCGACCGACTGGGCTTTGACCAGGCGTCAGCAGCCGACAACATCTTCGTGTATCGCCGAACCCGCCTGCCGTCGTAGCCGGTTCCATCACCGCCGCCGCCAGGGCTAGGGCGCTCAGCCTCGCTGAACGCTGCTCCTAGGAGTCGACGACCGCCTCGCCATGGCCAGCGGTGCGCAAAGCACTGCGAAGTTCCTCGGCGACTGCGTCGAGATCCGCCGGATCGGGGGAAGTGTCGGCCGAGGCAAAGTCGAGATCGCCCATCGAGTCGGTGGGCACGACATGGATGTGCGCGTGAGGTACCTCGAAGCCAGCCACGACCACGCCGACTCGCGCCGGCGCAAAGGCGACCTTTTGTGCAGCGCCGATGTGGTGGGCTAAGGCAAAACAGTGGGCGGCGAGGTCGGCAGGAAGATCGGTCCATTGGTCGATCTGCTCGATGGGGATGACCAAGGTGTGCCCCCGTTTGAGCGGACGGATATCGATCATTGCGATGGCGTGCTCATCGCGCCAGACGATGCGTCCTGGGATTTCGCCGTTGAATATGCGGGTGAAGATACTCGGGTTTGCCGACATGGATCGAGATCGTAGTCTGGCGAGGTGACAACCGAGAATGAATCGCCGGCTGCTGCCGACAAAACCGAGTGGGGGCCGATCTTTTCGATCCCGAACATCATCTCGTTCGTCCGCCTGCTCTGTGTGCCGCTCTTCGTCGTACTGCTCTTCGGGTATGACCGTCCCTACGCTGCGGCCTGGTTGCTCGGGGGCCTCGGCGCCACCGACTGGATCGATGGCTATATCGCTCGACGATTCGATCAAGTCTCCGAACTCGGCAAAGTGCTCGACCCAACCGCCGACCGCATCATGTTGTTGGTGGGCGTCACCTGCATTGCCTGGTATGGCGGAGCACCGTGGTGGTTCGCAGGCCTGACGTTGTTTCGTGAAGCGTCTCTCTCCATTGCGGTGGTCATTTTGGCGTCACTCGGGGCCGAGCGTCTCAGCGTGACCTGGTGGGGAAAGACCGGTGCGTTTCTGTTGATGTTTGCCTATCCGTTCCTTCTAGCTGGATCCGCAGATATCTCGTGGGCCGACACCGCAACCCTTCTGGGATGGTTGTTTGGTATCCCAGGGTTGTTCTTTGCGTACTACTCGCTTGCCGAGTACCTACCTGCTGGTCGTGCTGTTTTCCAAGGTCGAGGCGCACCGAAGGAGAACGGTGTCACATGAGTCCACTAGGTTTAGAGCCATGAATGTTCCTGACACGCTTCGATACTCAAGCGACCACGAGTGGGCGTTGCTCCTCGACGACGGTTCCATCAAGATCGGCATCACCGATTACGCACAAGATGCCTTGGGCGATGTGGTGTTTGTCGAGCTTCCCGACGTAGGCGCAGCGCTCGATGCTGGTGCGACGTTCGGCGAGGTCGAGTCGACGAAGTCGGTCTCGGATCTGTTCGCTCCGCTTGCCGGCACCGTCGCTGCGGTGAACGATCAGCTCACGGAGAACCCGGAGAAAATTAACGAGGACCCGTACGGCGACGGTTGGATCTGCACCATCGCTCCGACCGACGCCACCACGTACGACTCGCTCCTCGACGCCGCTGCCTACCTTCAGCTCATCGAGGGCTGAAGGCAGATTGCCCAGGAGTCCCGTCATGTCCGGAGCCGTTTGCCCCAGCTGTAGCCACGTCAACACCATTGGCTCGAACTTTTGCTCGTCCTGTGGTGTGCTTATCGGCGCGGTCCGTGACGACCGTACCGATGCGATCCCGTTGGCCGACATGCAGGCCGACCTCCAAGCAGGAGCTGGCACCACCGAAAAATCCAGCGGCATTGAGGCTGACACCGTCGAAGAGGCTGACGATGACGGCTTCGACCGCTCTGACTTCGGCCCCGACATGGGTGTGCTCTTCGTGCAGCGCGGTACCAAAGCTGGTAGCCGGTATGCACTCGATATCGAGGTCACGACTGCGGGCCGGCATCCTGACTCGGGCATCTTCCTCGACGATGTCACCGTGTCGCGGCGCCACGCCGAACTGACCAGCGATGCTGGGGTCTATGTCGTCCGTGACCTGGGGTCGCTCAACGGCACCTACGTAAATCGCGAACGTATCGACGAGGTCGCTTTGCAGGACGGCGATGAACTCCAGATAGGAAAGTTCAAACTGTTCTTCTTTCACGGAACGGGTTCATGATCGCTCGTCCCCATCGGTCAATCGGCGAAGTGCTTACCCTTCTCCAAGCCGACTTTCCTGACATAACGATCTCGAAGATCCGATTTCTTGAAAGCCAAGGACTCCTCGACCCCGAGCGGACCCCATCGGGGTATCGCAAGTTCTACGAGTCCGATATCGCCAAACTTTTCTGGATCCTCGAACAGCAACGCGATCACTTCCTCCCGCTTAAAGTCATCAAAGAAAAGCTGGACGAAGGCGACGGGATGCCTCCAGTAACGACCCCGGTTCCTTCGGTCTCCGAGGTGCTTTCGGGTGTCTCCGCCGGCTCGGGTTCGGGAACCGGCAGGACAACCTCAAATTCGCAAACTTCTTCTGGGTTCCGTCGGCCGGCTGAACCCGACGCCGATGATCAGGACGACGACACATCTTCGACGCGGTCGATGAACCTTGCGTCGGTGAGCATGACCCCCGACGAGCTGGCATCGGCAGCCAATCTCGATCGTGCGGCCATCGACCAGCTCGAAAAATTCGGCATGCTGTCGAGTCGGTCAGCCGGTAGCACACAGATTTACGACGACGAAGCGCTCATCGTGGCCAAACTGGCCTCGGCGTTCTTGGCACGCGGTCTCGAACCCCGCCATCTTCGGATGTACAAGCTTGCGGCCGACCGCGAAGCCGACGTGTTTGAGCAGCTGGTAACCCCTCGAGCCAAGGGCGGATCCGCCGAAAGTCGGGCCGAAGTGACCCAAACCATCGAAGATCTCAACGCGCTCGGCACCGAACTTCGTTCGGCAATGTTGCGACAAAGCCTCAGGGGCGTTCTTCCTCACTAGAGCGGCCCGGTATGCTGTGGTCGATGCACGAAATGGAAGTTCTCGATGTTCGGGTGGAGCTCCCCACCAACACGCCAATTGTGTTGTTGAAGGAACGCTCTGGCGACGAACGCCTTTTGCCGATATTCATCGGTGGGCCGGAGGCCAGTTCTATCTCGCTTGCCCTTCAGGGCACCGCCACGCCTCGGCCGATGACCCACGATCTTCTTCGGAACATCCTGGAGCAAGTCGATCTCACCCTTGAACGGGTGGTGATCACCGAGCTGAACAACCGAACGTTCTTGGCCGATCTTTTCCTTCGTCGCGAAGACGAAACTTGGACGGTCTCGAGTCGTCCGTCCGATGCCATTGCGTTGGCGGTCCGCTCCGGAGCGCCAGTTTTTGCCGCTGATGCGGTGCTCGATGAGGCCGGTTATATCCCCGAATCGATCATCGATGACGACGATGAAGCCGACGGTGACGCTGACCACGAAGAGGTCGTCGAAGAGTTTCGGCAGTTCATCGAAGACATTCGACCCGACGATTTCTCGTCGTAGCGTCGTAACACAATCGGCACAGGGGGCATGGTTGTCGCCGCGCGGCAGGCACTCTACACTTCTCACACCGGCGTAATTTCGTCGGTGTGACTTGCTAACGATCCTCGTTGGCACGAAGACGGGATGTTCGCCGTGGCAGACGAAATCGCTGAGACCTCCGACGTGGAAGCTTTGCCCCACGCCGGATTTAGCGGAAAGAAAACCGCGGAAATCGTCGGTATCACGTATCGCCAGCTCGACTACTGGGCCCGAACCGACCTGATCTCGCCGAGCATCGCCAAAGCAGTAGGCAGCGGTAGTCGTCGTCAATACTCCTATCGCGACCTTCTTGAGTTGAAGGTCATTAAGCAGCTGCTCGACAGCGGAATCCGTCTTGAGTCAGTCCGTGAGGTCTTCACGTACCTCCGCGACAACCTTGGCGAAGACGTCACCACCGTGAACCTGGTGATTAGCGGTAACCGTTCGGTACTCGTTCGAAGCGGCGAAGAAATCATCGATCTGCTCGGTAAGGGCCAGGGCGTGCTGAACATTCTGCCGCTGGCCGGTGTCAAAGAAGAGGTCGATGCACGAATCGTCGAACTGTTCCCCGGCGAACTCGACGCCATCACCGCCGGCGAGCCGACGCCAGGAAGCGCCGCCGCACAGTGATTTCGATGGTCGAAGACTTTGCGCATATTTCCGAACGCAACCTTGCCGCGATCTTCGACTACTACAACATCGATTGGCAGTATGAGCCGACGACGTTCGTGCTCGATGCCCGCTCTGATGGGTCGTTGGTATCGGCGTTTTCGCCTGACTTCTATCTGCCCCAATTCGATCTTTACGTCGAGCTCACCACCTTGCAACAGCGTCACGTGACGAAAAAGAACAAGAAGCTGCGACAGCTGAAGTCTCGGTACCCCGAGGTGAACGCAAAGATCTTGTACCTGCGCGACTATCTCAAGCTCATCGACACCCATGAAGCGCTGGTGCCGGGTCTGATCGTCGACATGGCAGATCAAGCCGCAGCGTAAGTCTTGCGTCTTCGTCTCACCGTTGTCGCGATTGCCGTTCTGGTTGGGGTAGCGAGCTGTGGGTCGGCCGATATTGCCGACGAATCGTTGCCCAACTCGACGGCTTCTCCGTCCAGCGTCCCCGTTGCGACGTCGACAGGATCCGTATCACCCACGGTTCCAGCGGAGACCTCGGCGCCTGAAACAGTTCCGTCTGAAACGGTTCCTCTTGCAACCGCGCCCACTACAACTCTTCCGCTAACAACTCTTCCGCCAACAACTCTTCCGCCGACGAGCCTGCCGCCCGAACCCGTCTACGTCGGCGCCGTGCGCGAGATCGACGCGGAAACGGCGGCATCGATGACACCCACCTCAATCCGCGACGGATGTCCGGTAGGTCTCGACGAGCTCCGTCTGGTGGAAGTTACTTATGTGAACTACGACGATGCTGAAATGGCGGGTCGGGTCGTGGTTCACCGTGATCATGCTGAAGGGATTGCCCAGGTCTTTGAAGAACTTTTCGCCGCCCGTTTCCCCATGCAGTCAGTGGATCTTGTCGATGTGCACGGGGGCAGCGATCAAGCATCGATGCAGGCTAACAACACCTCGGCGTTCAACTGCCGCGAGGTCGCCTATAGCCCGGGCGTATGGTCGAACCATGCGACCGGAACGGCGATCGACATCAACCCGCTGGTGAATCCCTATGTGAGAGGCGATTTCGTCGATCCAGAGGCGGGGCGACCATTCGCCGACCGGAACTCTGGGGCACAGGGGCTGATCGTGGCGGGCGACGTGGTGGTTACTGCGTTTGAGCGCATCGGGTGGACCTGGGGCGGCTACTGGAACAACTCGAAGGACTACCAGCACTTTTCGGCGTCAGGTAGCTAATCGCCGACTGGTTCTACTGAATCCGAAGCGACCACTGAAGTAGCTGACCGACGATGTCCTCATAGAAGCCGAATGCAACGATGACCGCGAGAGCGAGCCCGATGCCCAGTCCCACTCGCGGGAGCGCGTCGTGCTCGAGGAGCGGTTCGAGTTTCGGTACGGCCAGAGGAAGCGACGCAAACACGATGAGTAGCGCGCAGACTCCGGCCACGTACACCCCGAAGAAGGGGAGCGACGTCCAAACTTCGTCGGTGGAGCGATTGAGGAGACGACCGAGATGGGTGCCGACACAGGGGATCCATAGCCACGCCGATAGCGCCCCGATGAGCGAACCCCCGATGAGCGCTGATGGGCGTCCCGGGAGCCGATACATAACCAAAGCAGCAACCGCTACGGCGAATCCGGCGGCGAATGCCACCCAGCCAGCGGGTTGTTCGATGAACCAGCCCACCGAGCGCAGCCAGAACACAAGCGCGGCGGCAAGGATATAGAAACCAACCGCAAGCGGAGCATGTCGGCGTCCGCCCACAAGCGGCACGAATCCGGGTACGAGAAGCGCCAAGGTACAAGGAAGCCGAACCGCCCAGAGCGCCTCGGCGAAGAGCTCTATCAAACGTTATGCGCCGTTCTCGAGGAGGTACTCGACGGTCTCGCCGAGTTCGTCGTACCCACCCTCGCCGATGTGGTCATAGCGGATGTCGCCGTTTTGGTCGATGACGTAAGTCCGGGGCCAGAATCGCCGATCCTCCTGCCACGAGCGGAAGGATGTTTTGTTGGTGTCGAGCGCTATCGGCCAGTTGACTCGCTGGTCGATAGCCGCCTGCTGAATTGCGTCGACATCCTTTTCGAAGTCGAACTCGGGAGAGTGCACACCGATAATTTCGAGGCCATCCGCTTGGTGCTCGTCGTAGAGCGCTCGGAGGTGGGGTTTCACGTTGCGGCAGTTGAAACACCCGAAGGTCCAGAACTCGACGATATAGACCTCGCCATCGAGGTCGTCGAGCGACTCATACGGGCTCTGAAGCCAGCCATCGATGCCAGTGAGCTCGGGGCGAGGTCGTAGTACCGGTGGCGCCACAGCCGCTGCAGGCTCTGGTGCGTCATCGTCAGCAGTAGCTTCCTCGCTCGCGGTGGCACCGGTCGAAACGCCGGAGTCCGTTGAGCTAAGGCTCGTAAACGCGGCGATGGCGACAAAGAGTGCAAGGAGGCCGAGTACCGCAACGGCGAAGATCCGAGAAGACGTCATAGATAAGAAACGTTTCGATTGGAGGAGAAGTTCCGAGAAATCTCTCGACTGCGGAATGGCGCCATGAGAATCTCGCCTTCTTGTTCGCCCGAGCTGTTCGCCTGAGTGGTTTACCCGAGTTGTTTACCCGAGCGGAGGAAGAATGTCGGTGGCCTGCTGGCGGAGCCAATGGTCGGCCAGCGTCAGCAGAGCCATGGCTTCGACCATCGGGACGGCGCGGGGGAGAACACACGGATCATGACGCCCCTTTGCGGCGAGCCGAACCGCTTCACCATCGGTGTTGACTGTGTCCTGCTCGGAGCTGATTGTTCCTGTGGGCTTGAACGCGACGCGGAAGATGACATCGGCGCCGTTTGAGATGCCACCCTGCACGCCACCAGAGTTGTTGGAGGCCGTGCGTGGGCCATCGACCCCCGGCACAAACGGATCGTTGTGGCTAAGGCCGGTCATGGTGGTTGCGCCAAAGCCGCTGCCAATCTCGAAACCCTTCGAAGCAGGCAATGAGAGTGCGCCCTTGGCCAGATCGGCATCGAGGCGATCGAATACCGGCTCGCCTAATCCGGTTGGGACCCGGCGAGCAACACAGGTCACGACGCCACCGAGTGAATCGCCATCGCGGCGTGCCTGCTCGATTGCCGTGGTCATCGCAGCTGCGGCAACAGGATCGGGGCATCGCGTGGGGCTCGCCTCCACATCAGCGAGGCTGACGGTAGCCGAGTCGACCGTGCTGTTGATTTCGTGAACCGAACTTACCCAGGCGAGGACTTCTACATCGGCAACGGTTTGCAGCAGCTTCCGTGCGATGGCCGCCGCAGCGACGCGTCCGATGGTCTCTCGGGCGCTTGAACGGCCGCCACCTTCGTGGTTCCGGAAGCCGTATTTCTGGTCGTAGGTGAAATCGGCGTGTGACGGCCGGTAGACGTCTTTGAGATGGTCATACGCTGCGGGGCGAGCGTCACCGTTGCGGACCAGAAGCCCGATGGGTGTGCCGGTCGTATAGCCGTCGTACACACCCGAAAGAATCTCGACCTGATCTGCTTCATCGCGCTGGGTAACCAAGCGGCTTTGGCCCGGGCGGCGCCGATCGAGGTCATGTTGAATTTCGGCAAGGTCGATAGCGAGTCGGGGAGGGCAGCCATCGATGATTGCACCGACTCCGCCGCCGTGGGACTCACCGTAGGTCGAGACACGAAAGAGCGTGCCAAAAGCGCTGGACATCACTTGAGGATAGATGCATTCGGGCCGAACGAACGATGCGGTTTCCCTCGGCCTATGAAGAAGAGTGGTTTCCCGGGTCTGCTGTGCCGTCTACGAGCGGCAGCATGGCCTCGGCCATCTGCAGCTCGAGCGGCGTCGTGATGTGCAGATTGGTATCTTCCCCGTCGACGAGCACCACTGCGCCACCAGCTTCCTCGATGAGCTGCAGCTCTTCAGGGGCATCGTGTCCGGTCGCGAGTGCATCGAAGAGCGGCTGGTAGGCGAAAGCGCTCGGGGCTTGCGCGGTTGCCAGATCGCCCTTGAACACCGTTTCGATGACGCGTCTTCCGTCGCGGCGCTTAATGGCGTCGGGCAGATGCCCAATAGGCGCCGAGGCGTCGGCCCCATTCGCGATCGCATCGATAACCCTGCGGTACACGAGGCTGGATCCCAGTGGGTGCGAAGCGCTGGCCAGAACGACCACATCGGTGTCAGGGAGCACCGCAGCCATTCCGTTGCGCACCGAGGCACCGTGGGTCGCGCCGCCCACAACCACTGTGTCGACTTGCTCACCCGTCCACTCATGACCATCCGGGAGTACAAGCACCACGCGGTCACACGTCTGGTTGGAGGTCCGCACGACTCGATCGATTACCCGTTCACCGCCGAGAGGCTCGAACTGCTTCGGTCGCCCAAAGCGAGCGCCCGATCCGGCAGCGAAGACGATGGCCGTCGTGATCATTCGTCGTACACACCTAACAGCGACTCGGTCATCGTGGTCGCCTGACGGTTTCGTATGGCTTGATGGCGATCGGCGATGGCCTGGTCGAAGTCTTCATCGGTGAAGACCCAAAAGGTGTTGTCGCGAATCGCATCGTGAACCAGATCGGCAACCATGTCGGCACTCTTGCCGTGGGTGAGAATGACCTCGGCCATGACCTCGCGTCGTGCCGCATGCTCTTCGCTGATTGGTTCGGTGGCAATGTCGGTGTCGAGAAGTTGCTCTGGGCGGTTTCGCTCGGATTGGAAGATCCCGGTAAGCACGAGGCCTGGGCACAGGCAGGTGACGCCCACGTTGGACCCATCGTGTTCGAGCTCGGCCTTGAGCGTCTCGGCGATAGCAACGGTCGCGTACTTCGTGGCGTTGTACGGCCCCATGCTTGGGTAGGCGAGATGCCCAGCGATCGAAGCGGTCATGACAATGTGCCCCGAATCCGCTGCTTTCAGGTCGGGGAGGAATGCCTGGATGCCATGAACCATGCCGTCGAGGTTGACACCGAAGGTCCACTGCCAATCTTTGGTGCTCAACGTCTCTAAGCGGCCGGTACCGCCGCCAACGCCAGCGTTGAGGGCAACGACGTCGATCGCTCCAAAGGCAGTCTTTGCCGCGTGGGCGAGTGACTCCATGCTTTCCAGCTTGGAAACATCAGTGGGCACCCCGACTGCTTCGATTCCGGCCGCCTCTAACTCGGCGACGGTTGCAACGAGTGCCGGCTCTTCGATGTCGGCAATAACGATCTTCATTCCGGCGCCGCCAAGCCGTTGGGCAAATGCTTTGCCCATGCCGCTTGCTCCACCGGTAATTACTGCGGTCTTGCCGCGCATGTCTTCCATAGCGCCCAGTCTTTCAGAGCGCTTGCAGCAACACTAAAGGCCGAGCAGAGCGTTCTCGATGACTTCACTAAGCGCCGGGTGAATGTACATCTGGTCGTTGGCCATTTCGTCGACGGTCTGGCCGAAACGCATGCCCTGGATGAGTTGTTGAATAAGCGTGGATGCCTGGGGTCCAATGATGTGTGCGCCAAGAAGGAGACGAGTTTCGGCGTGCGCGATGAGTTTGACGAAGCTGTCAGAATCTTCCATCGCCCAGCCGTATGCGGTGTCGCCGTAGTTCTGGATCTTTACGACGTATGGCGTGCCCTGCGCCAACACCTCCCGCTCGGTGAGTCCAACCGCGGCCACCTGTGGGTTGCCAAACACGGCGTGGGGAACCAACGAAAGGTCGCGGCTGATGAGATCGTCAGGATGGGCCAGGTTGTGGGCCACCACGCGTGCCTCGTGGTTGGCGGAGTGTTTGAGTTGCAGAGCCGTGGTTACGTCGCCGAGTGCCCAGACACCATCGACGTTGGTTCGGCCATGATCATCGGTGACGATGTATCCGGCATCGTCGCTTGCCACACCAGCAGCTTCGAGGTTGAGGCGATCGCCATTCGGCGTGCGTCCGGTCGCGACAAGTATGGCGTCGGTCTCGAGCTTGGTGGCGGTGCCATCGACGGTCATGTCGACGTTGATCGAGCCCGTGTCGGTGCGAGAGACCCCAACATCTGCGACGAGCGAAAGCACGTTGTTGCGGCGGCTGTAGACCTCGGTAAAGCGGTCACTGATGTCATCGTCCTCGTTGCGGAGCATCTTGGCGCTGCGATTGAGGAAGGTCACGTCGACCCCAAGGCTGCTGAAGACATGGCCGAGTTCTGACGCGATGTACCCAGCGCCGATGACGACCATTCGATCGGGGAGTTCGTCGAGACGCATGACCGTGTCGGACGTGTAGTAACCAACCTCGTCGAGCCCGGGGATGGGCGGCGTGGACACGCGGGCGCCCGCTGCAATGACGATCTTGCTGCTGGAGATTCGGGTTTCTGACCCGTCATCGGCTGTGACGAGGATTTCGTTGGGGCCCGCAAAGCTGCCCTCGCCCTTGAAGACGGTGACGTTGGCTTGTTCCTCGCTGCGGTACTTCTCTCCACCGGCGGCGATGGGATCGATTCGCCCGAAGACCCGGTCACGAAGAGCCGGCCAGTCGACGCCCTCATAGGAGGTGCTGATGCCGTATTTGGAGCTGTCGCTCGCTTGGAGCGCGAGGTCGGCGGTGTAGACGAACATCTTGGACGGGATGCATCCGACGTTGAGGCACGTACCACCGAAGACGCCCTTTTCGACGATCGCGACGTTGGCGTCGTCGAAGTCAGGGGTAAGGATCGAATTGCCCGAGCCAGTGCCGATAATGATGAGATCGAAGTCGTTCACGCGGTAAATCTACCGGTTGATCCGTCGGATTAATGACGACGTATCCCAACGGCTGCCGTCCATCTCCATGATGTCGGCGTAGTAGCTATCGACCTGTTCAGTAATCGTGACGTCGGCGCCGCGACGCTTGGCTTCGGCAATGGCGATGCCTAGGTCTTTGCGCATGTGCTCGACGGCGAATCCAAATTCGAACTCATCGGCCGCCATCGTCTTGCCACGGTTCTCCATTTGCCAGGAACCCGCTGCCCCCTGAGAGATGACGTCGACCACTTGGTCCATGTCGAGACCCACGCTGTTGCCAAAGTTGATGGCCTCGCTAAGGGCTTGAAGCGCTCCAGCGATGGAGATCTGGTTGACCATCTTGGTGAGCTGGCCACTACTGGCCGGCCCGAGGAGCGTTGTGGCCCGGGCGTAGTTGTCGATGATTGGCTTGGCGGTTTCGAAATGCTCCGGTGCGCCGCCACACATCACCGTGAGTACACCGTTCTGCGCTCCGGCTTCGCCGCCTGAGACGGGTGCGTCGAGAAATCCAAGTCCTCGATCGGCGGTAGCGGCTGCAAGTTCGAGCGCGAGTTCTGCGGATGCCGTGGTGTGATCGACGAGCACGGTGCCTTCGGCCATGGCGTCAAGAACCCCGTCGTCTCCGTAGCAGACCGAGCGGACACTCTCATCGTTGCCAAGGATCAGAAACACGATGTCAGCTGACGCTACGGCTTCGGCGGGTGTCGCCGCCGCCGTGCCGCCATATTCGGCCACCCAAGCATCGGCCTTGGCCGAGGTGCGGTTCCACACCACGACGTCGTGGCCAGCGGCTACGAGGTGGCCGGCCATTGGATAGCCCATTACTCCGAGTCCCAAATACGCGCATGTTGTCATGCACCTAATCTAATCAGTCGGTGGGGCTAGCTGGGCCGCTATCTCGACCGAGCTGGGAGCGGGGCAAACGCTTCCCCAGTAAGGCGTGTGGTGGCCCATGCAGCGATGACCGCAGGCTGGTGGTTGGGGAATCCAATAGGACTTGGAAGCGCATCGGGGGCAAACCAGTCAAACTCGCTGGCTTCGTGAGGGTCGAGCGCTGGGATCGGTCGTTCATCGTCGTCGGGTACCTGGGCGAGGAAAAAGATGTTGAGCAGCGACAGTGGATGCTCGACGGGTGCCGATGGCGAGTCGTAGGTATCCATCCACATCCCGAGCAGCGAAACCACTGGCAGGTCGAGTCCGGTTTCTTCAAGCAGTTCGCGTCGGGCGCCGTCTTCGGGGTGTTCACCGTCGTCGACAAACCCGCCAGGGATATCCCATTCACCAAACCACGGTTCGATTGCCCGACGAATCAGAAGGACTTCGCCTCGGTGTTCCACCAAAACCCCAGCGCAAGGTTTCGAGTTGGCCCAGAACCGCTCGCCACAGTGAGAACACTGAAACGGCAATGCCGCATCGACCCGACCACCACATGACGAACAAAACTTCTGCATGAGCAAAGCCTATGTGCTCGCCAGCTCCTCAAAATCACGAAC
>CALGZB010000170.1 GCA_937934655.1 uncultured Acidimicrobiales bacterium
GTTACCCATCGAGGCCAGAACCTTGGTGGGGTCCTCGGGCAGGCCAGCGATGTCGGTCGGTTTCTCAAGGAACCGGGCGATCTTGGTGCTATTGGGATCCTTGTCGATCACACCAAACTGATTTGCCTCTTCGATCGGAACACGGATTCCGGCAACGCTGACCCCAGCGCCGCTCGCAATGTGCTGATCGAGGAACTGTCGAGGGTCGATGCGATAAATGTGATCGGCACCGAACACAAAAATGTATTCGGGGTCTTCATCGTCGATGAGGTTCATGTTTTGGTAGAGCGCATCAGCGGAACCGGCGAACCAGTGAGGCCCGCGCCGCATTTGCGCGGGAACGGTCGTGACGTAGCTGCCGAGCATGGTCGAAAGGCGCCATGTACGACTGATGTGCACATCAAGGCTGTGGCTCTTGTACTGGGTCAGCACGACGATCTTGCGATAGCCGCCGTTCGCCAGGTTGGAAAGCGCGAAGTCGATCAGTCGGTACTGGCCGGCAAACGGCACTGCTGGTTTCGCTCGATGCACGGTGAGTGGGTGCAGTCGGGATCCCTCGCCACCGGCGAGGACCATGCTTAGCGTTCTTGGCCGTTTTACTGATTCCATAATGTGGACTTGCCGACACCTTTATCTTGGGCGCCAGCACCTTCTAATTCGGCGGGAGCAGGGATTTGAAAACTCGAACGTATGCGTGGAATTCCATTCGGCAGAAGTTGCCAATTCTTCAGAATCCTCTTCCACACTCTAACGGCGCATCACCCGCATCTCCATGAAGTGGGGCGATTTCACGACCAGAAGGGAAGAGGGCTGAATACCGGCCCGGCTTTACCGATGGGTACCCATGCTGATGCATCCCTCACGCCCTAAGGTTGGACCAATGCAACTCACCGACGATGACCGCTGGCGTTTCAACTCGGGTGCACATGTCGACCTTGCGTCAATCCTCGGCGCCCACATCCTTCCCGAGGGGTCAACCACTGACGGCATTTGGTTTGCCGTTTGGGCCCCCAACGCCAGCCATGTTGAAGTCATTGGCGACTGGAACGGTTGGGATGGCGCAAACGACAGCCTTCATCCGGATGACTCGGGAATCTGGCATGGAGTGATCTCGGGAGCCTCAGTCGGAAGCTGCTACAAGTACCGCATCACTGGCGGCGATGGAGCCATTCACGAAAAGGCCGACCCCTTCGCCTTCCGAACCGAAGAACCGCCCCGCACCGGATCGGTCGTCGGCGACCTCTCCTATGACTGGGGCGATGACGAGTGGATGAGAACCCGTGCGGCCAACAACGCCGCCGACGCACCGATCTCGATCTATGAACTTCACCTCGGCTCGTGGCGATACGAACCAGGCGGCTACCGAGCGCTCGCTGTTCAGCTAGCCGACTACATCACCCAAGCCGGCTTTACCCATGTCGAACTCCTGCCCATCATGGAGCACCCGTACTACCCATCGTGGGGCTACCAAACGCTCGGCTACTTCGCCCCGTCTTCTCGGTACGGATCGCCACAAGACTTCAAATTTCTTGTCGACCTTCTCCACCAACGCGGCATCGGCGTCATCCTCGACTGGGTCCCTTCGCATTTCCCTGAAGATGCCCACGGTCTCGCAAAGTTCGATGGCACCCACCTCTTCGAACACGCCGACCCTCGAATGGGTTTCCACCCCGACTGGAAGAGCGCGATCTTCAACTACGATCGCCACGAGGTTCGCAGCTTCTTGATGTCGAGCGCCATGTTCTGGCTCGACGAATACCATGTCGACGGCATCCGGGTCGATGCCGTTGCCTCCATGCTCTATCGCGACTACTCCCGCAAAGAAGGCGAGTGGATCCCCAACGAGTTCGGCGGCCGCGAAAACATCGGCGCAGTGCAGTTCATGCGCCAGCTCAACGAGTCGGTGTACAACCGCCACCCCGATGTACAAATGATCGCCGAAGAGTCCACTGCTTGGGGCGGCGTTTCGCGGCCCACCGACACCGGAGGCCTTGGCTTTGGCATGAAGTGGGACATGGGTTGGATGCACGACACGCTCAAGTTCTTGGAGCGCGAGCCAATCCACCGCACCCACCACCACGCCGAGATCACGTTCCGGATGCTCTATGCGTTCACCGAGAACTTCACCCTGCCCCTCTCGCACGACGAGGTCGTGCATGGCAAGGGCTCGATGGTCGACAAGATGCCCGGCGACCGCTGGCAGCAGCTGGCAAACCTCCGGCTTCTCTACAGCTATCAATGGTCGCTTCCCGGCAAGAAGCTGTTGTTTATGGGCTGCGAATTCGCGGTCTCCGACGAATGGGCACACGATCAGGAACTGGCCTGGGAACTCCTGCAGTACCCGGAGCACCAAGGCGTGCTCGATCTCATCAGCGACCTCAACGGAATCCTTCGGTCCGAGCCGGCGCTCCACCGCCTCGATTTCGATCCCGAAGGTTTCTCGTGGGTGGTCGGTAACGATCACCAAAACAGCGTGCTGGCGTTCGAACGCCACGCTCCAGGCGAGCGACCCGTGGTTGTCGTCACCAACTTCACACCACTCCCCCACAAGGACTACCAAGTTGGTGTTCCTGTCGGCGGCGAGTGGACCGAGCTTCTCAACTCCGATGCCGAACGGTACGGCGGCTCCAACCTTGGCAACGATGGCGCAATCATTGCCAGCGACCAAACAAACCATGGTCGCCCGTTCTCTCTGAACATCACTGTTCCTCCACTCAGCGTGCTGTTCCTTGCACCGACGACCGAAGGCTGAGGTGCGTCATGGCCCAACCTTCGCTCTCTGATCGAGCTCACGCAGCCGGCGTTCAAACGTCGTACATCGACGTCGATGGACAACGGGTAGAAACCACCGACGAGGCGCTACTCGGGGTTCTCGATGCTCTCGACATCGACTCGTACAATCCGCTGGCGCTCGACTCCGTAGCAGTCGCGTGGGATGGCCAACTCCGCACGGTCGCCCGACACGGAGTAACCCTCTCATCCACGTCGTTCCTTATCGAGACCGAAGGTGGCGACACCATCACCGGTGAGGCAACTGGTGCCGGCGACACCTGGAACATGACGGTCGATCTCCCCTTCGGCTACCACCGGCTTTCCATCGGCCACGACTCTTGTCTCGTCATCGCTGCGCCACAGAAAGCCCACCCGGTCACCGCCCCTCTTTGGGGCGCGTTTGCCCCCGTCTATGCGCTACGTCGCGATAACGACCGAGGCATCGGCGACCTCGGACACCTTCGAGAACTCATCGAATGGACCGCTGACCACGGCGGAGGGCTTGTGGCGACGCTGCCTCTCCTCCCCATGTTTCTCGAAGCAGATCGCCAAGCCGATGAAGCGCCAAGTCCCTACTCTCCGGCATCGGTGCTGTTCTGGAATGAGCTGTTCCTCGACCCTTCCGCGTTCCCGTTTGATGGCTCGCTCGGCTTCACCGGTGGGCCGTCTCGAACCATCGACTACGACGCCGCTGCGATACAAACTCGCACGCTGGTCAACAAGCTCATCGGTGACGCACGGATCGATGCATGGGCAGCGGCGCACCCACGTGTCGCCGACTACGCCCGTTTCCGAGCGTACGGCGAGCAACATGGGCAGGCGTGGCGCTCCTGGCCGGCGGCAATTCGTGACGGTAAACTTACCGACGACGACGTCGATCGCAGCCGAGCCCGCTGGCACCTCGCAGCGCAGTGGGCTATCGACCTTCAGCTCCGGGCCACCACCAAAGCATCACGGGATCAGAACGTCCTTCTCGGCCTCGACTACCCCGTCGGCGTTCACCTCGACGGCTACGACATCTGGGCAAACCAAGATGTCTTTGTCGACGGTGTCACCGTCGGGGCCCCACCCGACACCTTCTTTTCTGGCGGTCAGGACTGGCAGCTCGTACCGCTGCACCCGGAGGCGTCGCGGCGTAACGGACACGAATACCTCCGAGAAGCACTCCGGCACCAGATTGCACTTGGCGGACTGCTCCGCATCGATCACATCATGGGGCTCTTTCGCCGTTGGTGGATCCCCGAAGGCGGGGGCGCCACGCAAGGCGCCTACGTTGCCTACCCGGCCGACGAGCTCCTCGCCATCATCTGTCTCGAGTCCACGCGAGCAAACAGTGTCATCGTTGGCGAAAACCTGGGAACGGTTCCGCCCGGCGTCAACGAGTCACTTGAAGCGCACGGGATTTTGGGCATGTTCATCGGCCAAGATCACCTCGACGACGACGCCCAACTCAACACACAACCTCCGACACATACGATGTCGATGGTAAACACCCACGACATGGCCCCGTTTGCCGAAGCATGGGGCCAACGGTCGAGCGGACAAAAACCAAACGAGGCACTCGACGGCGTTGTGAGCCAGCTCATCGAGGGCCCCTCACAAATCGTCGTGGTCAGTCTTGAAGACCTGTGGTTGGAGGCCGAACGCCAAAACGTTCCGGGCAGCACCACCGGAAACTGGCGGCAACGGATCGCTCCGACGCTGGCCACGATCGACGAGCATCGTGTCGCCGGCACATTTCTTGCGCCGGCTCAGGAAAGCTGAGGAAGGCTGAGGACGGCTGAGGACGGCTGAGGAAGTAGGTAACCCGACTCTGGATAAGAGACTCAAATACACCTAAAGTGGCGGAGATGCATTCCCCCCGCTTTCACGAATTTCGTTCTGTTCAATCTCCTCAGTCTGTTCAAGCTCTTCGGTCTCTTCGGTCCCCTCGGTCGATTCTCTCGAAGCATTTCCTTTTGGCGGCAGCGCTCACCATCGCGCTCCTCCTTGCGCTCTTGCCTCTTGCCCCGGTGCAGGCGCAGTCGGTCGCTCAGGCCGGGCCCGGAGACTTCAACGACGAGTTCGTGGGTGGTGGGGTAAACCGGGCGGTCGCTGCCGACTGGCTCGCCGACGGACGGGTGCTCCTGCTCGAACAAACCGGACGAGTTGTGATCATCAACCCGGCCAACGCCATCGTCACCCCGTGGTTCCAGCTCGACGATCTTGATGCTGAAGCCGAGAACGGTTCGCTCGACCTGGCCATCGGGGCAAACGACACCGTCTACATCTACTACAAGGCAGCATCCGACGGCCGCCTACGTATCGGCCGCTTCCCGTTCACGGGCTCGGGCAACGACCTCAACGCACAGACCGTGATCTGGTCAAACCCGGGACCTTTGCACAGCACCTGGGGCGGCACCAACCACATTGGCGGCTCCCTCAACATCGGCCCAGACAACAAGCTGTATCTCACGATCGGCGATGGCTTCAACGCTCCGAACAGCCAGAATCTCGACTCGGTCTTCGGGAAGGTGCTCCGCATCAACCTCGATGGTTCTGTTCCTGCCGACAACCCGTTCTTTGACGGGGCCGGCCCGAACATCGATGAAATTTGGGCGCTCGGTCTACGGAACCCTTGGAAAGCAACATTCGATGATGTGACCGGCCGATTCTGGGTTGGAGAGGTCGGCGGAAACGACGCCACCACCGCCTACGAGGAGGTCAACCTCGTAACGGCCGGAAGCAACTACGGGTGGCCCCTCTGCGAAGGCCCCCTGACCGGCCCAAAGAGCGGACCCGATTGCCCGGCCAACGTCACACCCCCCGTCCACTACTACGCCCATGACTTCGAAGATGGCTGCTGCTTCAATGCGTCGATTACCGGCGGACCAGTCATTCGCGGCATCGCTGCCCTCGAGGGCGACTACGTCTACGCCGACTATGCCCGAGGCGACATCACGCTCGTCGAGCTCAACGGTGGAACCACACGTCAAGGCACCACCGTACTGCGCGACACCGACAGCTTTATCCCGTGGATCGAGCAAGGACCCGACGGGCACCTCTACTACATCACCTTCTCCTACGAGGGTTCCTTCGGAGAGCTACGCCGACTCCGCTACACCGGTGAGATCGGCAACCGGGCACCAGTGGTCCGATCGACGACCGCCGACCCAACTACTGGCGAAGCGCCGTTGAGCGTTTCGTTCTCCGCTGACGTCACCGACCCCGAGGGCGCTGCCCTCACCTATAGCTGGGACTTCGGCGACGGGGCCACCTCGACACGGCGAGCCCCAACCCATGTGTATGACGACACCGGAGCCTTCACCGCCCGCCTCACGGTAAGCGATGGCCAGCTGACGGCGTCGTCGTCCGCAATCCCGATCCGGGTCGGAGCAGCCCCCACGATTCGCCTCAGAGTCCCCGAGGGCGCCGACGATTTCGAGGCAGGCGACTCACTGCGATTCACCGCCACGGCCAGAGACAGCGATGGGCAGATCGACAAATCCAGTTATCGGTGGTCGGTGCTGTTCGATCACGACGATCACCAGCACCCGGTGCTCTCCTCGGATGGAAGAACCGCCATCGTGCTCGACATTCCAAGAGTCGGTCATCCGTTCGAAGGCGATACCGGTTTCTCGATCTCGGTAACCGTTACTGATTCTGATGGACTCAGCACCACCAAAACGCGCCAGATCAAGCCAAAGAAGATCAACGTCGATATCGCCTCGAACCTCGAAGGCGGCCTCGTAGCAGTCGACGGCATCGCCCACACCACACCGTTTCGCATCGACACGATTCCCGAGTTCAAACATCGGCTCTCGGTTCCAGCAACGGCCGTTGTCGATGGCAAACGGACCGACTTCGAAGCCTGGACTGACACCGACGACCGTTTCCGCATCATCAGTGCCACCTCGGGCGCCACCTATACCGCAGTGCTCAACTCCGCCGATGTCGAACGTGAAGACGACGCTCTTGTGGCGCTCTACGACTTCGCCACCAATGCCGAGCAGCAGCAGACCGGCACACTCGACGACTCATCTGGCCGCGGGAAGCCCCTAGCACTCACTGTCGTCAAGCCATCCAAAGTCGATTTCAACGACGAGTCTGTCGAGTTCTCGGGTACCGCTGCAGTGAGCGCGGCAAAGGCAAAGAAAGTCACGACGCCTATTTCGAAGAGCGATGCGTTCACCATCGAGACCTGGATTGACCCCGAGGGGGCAAAGGTCGGGGTGAGTCAACTCGTCGCTCTCGAGAAGACACAGAAGTCGGTGACCGCTGGGCTCGGAATTCAGCGCTTCAAGTCCGGGCAGGTTCGCTTCACGATCACCACCGCCACCAAAGACACCGGCCGGAGGGGCACGACTCTCAAGTCAAGCAACGTGGCGCTAAACGCCGGCGAACTCAATCATGTGGTCGTCACCCGGACCCCGTTCGGCACCGTCCGACTCTTCGTGAACGGTGAAGTCATCGACGATTGGCGAGTCGCCGGCGACATCCTCCGAGCAAACGGCCACAAATTGGCTGTCGGTGCACGAGTGTCAGGATCGAAGCCGTTCACGGGCGAAATGCATCTCACGGCGGTCTACGCCGAGGCACTCGACACCAAAACCATCCGCCAGAACTACAAGGCCGGACCAAACCCCTAGAGAGAGCTCATGGGGATCAGCGCTGGAGAGAACGCGGGCTAGAGGATTCGACAGCCGGCGGCTTCGAGTTCGACGATTGTGCGTTCACCATCGCCTGGCTCAAGATCGACCGGACGTGTCGCCTCGGCGAGCACCGAAACGCTGTAGCCGTTGGCGACCGCATCAAGAGCAGTCGCTCTGACACACACATCGAGGGCAAGACCCACCACGATCACGTCGGTGATCGACCGGTCAGCAAGAAGTCCATCAAGCTCGGTAGCGAGCTCCTCGCCACTCTCCGGATCACGCATCGTGAATCCGGAGTAGCCGTCCTCGCCGTTGGTTCCTTTTTGCACGATAGGCCCGACCACATCGAGGTTCTCGCAGAGGGCTGCTCCCCAGGTGTCGCGCACACAGTGCACCGGCCACACTCCTCCATCGGTGATGAAGTGCGGCGTCCGCTCGGGATGCCAGTCCTGGGTGTAGACCACAAACGCACCGGCATCGTTTGCCCGAGTGATCTGTGCATTCACTTTTGCGACGACGTCATCGCCACCTTGCACGAACAAGCTTCCCTTTGGGCTGGCAAAATCATGCTGCATGTCGACCACTACCAGGGCGCTCTTCGGGCCGTAGTCGGCGACGGGTCGTTCAGGGGTCGTTGGCATATCGAAGTGCTCCGTAACTCTCACGGCCGGTTGACGTTTAGGCTGAGAGCCTATGGGAATTGCTGAACGTGCGTGGGCCGAGAAGGCCTTGTTTCTCGACAACTACCAACTGACGATGGCGCAGCTGTACTTCCGCCATGGCATTCACGAAAGCACAGCACAGTTCGAACACTTCACGCGCGGCTACCCCGACTACGGGAATCACCAGGCCGGTTACTGCGTAGCTGCCGGCCTCGAGTGGCTTCTCGACTGGATGGACGAAGCCGCCATCTCCGATGCCGACATCGACGCACTTCGGTCGCAGCGAACCGCAACTGGCGGCCAGCTGTTCGACGATGACTTCCTCGCATGGTTGCGGGCCAATGGGTCATTCGAGTCCCTCTCACTACGAGCAGTGCCTGAAGGGCGAGTCGTTCACCCCAACGCTCCCCTCACCATCGTCCGAGGTCCACTTGCCATTGCCCAGCTCCTCGAAACATCGCTCCTGAACCATCTGAACTTCCAAACCCTCATCGCAACCAAAGCGAGCCGTCTGGTCGAAGCGGCTCGCGGCCGTCCCGTGCTCGAGTTCGGGCTTCGCCGGTCGCCCGAGCATGCGGCATCCGCGGCAACACGGGCTGCGCTTATCGGCGGCGCCGACTTCTCGTCGAACACCGGAATTTCCTACGTGCTCGGCGTCCCGCCGAAGGGAACACACGCTCACAGTCTGGTCCAGGTCTTTATGGCGCTCGGCGAGGGAGAAATCGGCGCATTTCGTGCCTACGCCGGCCAGTACCCCGACGATTGTCTGCTCCTCGTCGACACCATCGATACCCTCCGCAGCGGCATTCCGAACGCCATCACGGTGTTCGACGAACTGCGAGCTGCGGGCCATAAGCCGGTCGGCGTCCGGCTCGACTCCGGCGACCTGGCCTATCTTGCGATTCAGTCAGCGCTACAACTCGATGAAGCTGGCTATGACGACACAAGCATTGTGTTGTCGAGTGGCCTCGACGAACTCTCGATCTTCCAGATCCTGGCCCAGATCGACCAAGAGGCGCCTCGCTACGGATTGAGCCCAAGCCAGCTGATCAATCGCCTCTCGTTTGGCGTTGGATCGAAGCTGACCGCCTCTGACGGACACCCCTACCTCGATGGGGTGTACAAAATGGTGGCCATCGAAAGCGAAGGGGCCTGGCGCCCAGCCATCAAGTTGTCAGAGTCACCAGCGAAGTCGCAGAATCCTGGCGACAAGGACCTCGTGCGGGTCTACGACGATCGGGGCCGAGCGACCGCCGATCTCCTTACGGTTGCTGGCGAGGTGCTGTCCGACAGCCTGATCACGTTGCAACATCCCATCGAACACGGGGTGCGCCGCCGACTCCCTCGCGAGCGGGTCTCGGCTATCGAGCCGCTCCTCGACACTGTCTACACCGATGGACGGCGGGTGGGCGACGAACCGACACTCGCCGACATCCGCGAACGGCGCGATGACGACATCGACAAACTCGACCCGGGTGTTCGCCGGCTCGTAAACCCCCACACCTACCACGTGTCGCTCACCCCCGAGCTATGGGATCTCAAACAGCGTCTCATCACCGAAGCACGCGGTTCCTAGACGCTTGTACCGCGCCGAAAAAGCAAGAAGAGCGCTACCGAAGTAGCGCTCTTCCTGTGGAGCGGACGACCAGATTCGAACTGGCGACCTTCTCGTTGGCAACGAGACGCTCTACCAACTGAGCTACGTCCGCAGGGCCACTTACCATAGCAACCAAACGCCCGATCGCCACAGCGGGCCACGGGTGTTTTTGGATGAATCTGGCAAGGAGTTTGGTTACGAAACCTCTCGTTCGACGTCGGAGAGTTCGTAGTCGCTCTCCCCATCGGTCTCGTCGCTGCCACCGGTGTCGTCTTCTTCATCGGCAAGCAAAAGAATCGGGCTGGCATCGCTGATATCGGCATCGGCATCAGCGGGTTCGTCGTCTTCGGTTCCAGTTTCACGACTCTTGGCAAAGGCCTGCTTCCGGGCAGCCTTCTTGGACTGGGCTCGGGAGCGACGCTTTGGATCGGTATGGATCCAATAAAAGATCGTCAGCACCAACAAAACAATGGCGATGCCCATAAGACTCGACTTCACGACTTGCACCGTCTCGTTGGCTTCGGCTCCGTTAGAAACCGCCTGGGCTGCTGCTGGTGCCGCAAAGAGAAGCGCGAAAAGGCACAGCGCAACCACCGACCCGAATCCCGCTCGAACTCTGCGACGAACAGTCATCGCCGCACCATGCCATACACCTGTCTGAGCGTAGCCGGTTCTGATGCTCTGCAAAGGGAACGCCCTAACGCTGATGCTCGGGACACCAGTAGGTGGTT
The DNA here is from genome assembly GCA_937934655.1 of uncultured Acidimicrobiales bacterium. GTDB lineage: Bacteria > Actinomycetota > Acidimicrobiia > Acidimicrobiales > SHLQ01 > CALLQB01. The sequence goes on from CALGZB010000170.1 coordinate 10,397, forward strand.
CGGCCACCGACCTTCTCGCGTTTGAGGTCAACACCGTCGAGTGGACAGACCCCGCCAGTGCATCGTTCGTCGTGAAGGTCACCCCGGTGAGAACCACCACGCCCGTCGAGTTGGTCGAGCACGTCACGAACGGTCGCTGAGAGCTCTGAGATCTCCGCTGACGAGAGCATGCCGGCGGATCGTGTGGGATCGAGTCCACTGCGCCAGAGGACCTCGTCGGCCAGCAGGTTACCGAGTCCGGCAATGCGTTTTTGATCGAGCAGTCGGGCCTTCAACGCACCCTTCCCTCCGGCAAGAGCCGCCTCGAGAGATTCCTCGTCGAGTTCCCAGGCGTCTGTGCCAAGCAAGGACTCGTCCGGGTCGAGTTCTACCCCACCGAGGCGTCGAGGGTCACGCATTGTGAGCATCCCTTCAGCGAAGGAAAGTACAAATCGATCCCAAGCTGGATCGTTGCGGTCGCTCGAGTATTCGAGCACCTCGATCGCTGCATCCTCATCGACGATGAGCCGACCCGTCATACCAAATCGCAACCCCAATGTCGGGCGTCCACCATCGAGGTCGAGAAGTAACAGCTTGCCCTTCCGGCGCGCTGCCGTGATCGCTGCTCCCGCGGTCGCATCGCTCACCTCTTGGGCCGAGCAACCCTTCAGGTACCACGAGTCAGGAGCGTCGACTCTGGTAATCGTACGCCCGACCGTGCGCTGGGCAAAGCGTCGGTATATCTCGATCTCGAGGATCTCGGGCACCAGCGGTCCTCAGCGAGTGCTACGAAGCCGTGTCAGCGAGGAACTTGGCAATCAGTGGGCCGATCGATGCCGACTCGAGGAGGAAGCCATCGTGGCCTTCAGGGCTCTCGATAACCTCATACTGGACGGCGACGCCCGCAGACGTCAACGCATCGGCCATCGCCTGCTGCTGCCATGGCTGGTACAACATGTCCGAACTCACACTCACCACCAGTCCTGGAACTCGAACTCGTTTGACCGCGCTCTCGATGCCGTTTCGCCCACGCCCGACGTCGTGGAGGTCCATCGCCCGGTTCAGAAGAAGATACGAGTTGGCATCGAAACGGCGAGCCAGTTTCTGGCCGTGATGGTCGAGATAGCTCTCGACCTGGAATCGTCCCCAGAGCCCGAACCCATCGAGCGAGTCGAGAGGCTCTCGGCCAAATCGTCGCTGAAAGACCTCGTCGGACCGGTACGTCACTTGGGCGACCGCCCGCGCTGCAGCCAGCCCGCTATGTGGCCCATCGCCGGCTTCGGCGTCGTAGTAGTCGCCGCCACGCCATTTGGGATCGAGCGCCAACGATCGCCGGCCCAGAGCGCTCCAGGCGAGTTGCTGCGCCGAAGCGGCCATAGTGCTCGCGAGAGCCGTAAACGACCGGAGCCGGTCGGGGTACATGATGGCCCACTCGATGACTTGCATTCCGCCCATCGAACCGCCGACGACATGGTTCCAGACGTCGATCCCGAGATGGTCCGCAAGCCTCGCCTGGGTGCGAACCATGTCGCGGACCGTAATAACCGGGAACGACGAACCATAGGGGCGACCGGTAGCGGGGTCGATCGACGAGGGACCAGTAGTTCCCTGGCAACCTCCAAGAACATTGGCGCACACCACAAAGTACCGGTCGGTGTCGATTGCGAGGCCGGGGCCAACGAAGTCGTTCCACCAACCATCGGCCTTGTGGGCGAGGGAGAGCTCGCCGGCAGCGTGGGAATCGCCCGTTAGCGCATGACAGACCAAGACGGCGTTGGAACCGGCATCATCCAATTCGCCCCACGTTTCATAGGCGATTTGGACTGAACGCAGCGATCCGCCCATCTGGAGCACGAAGGGGCGATCGTCGGCAATGGTCAGAAATTGGCGGTCGCCAATAGCGTCGCCCGGCCGCCAGGCACCGGTGGCCGGGATGTCAGAAGCAAACTGGTGCGGATGATCAGCCATCGGTTCCCATTTTCGCTCGCGAAACGGCCGACCGCACGACCGGGCCCGTTATTCCGAGCCGATCGGCCCACCATGGCAACAGGGCATCGGGAGCGGTCTCATAGGCCTCACACATCACAATGCCGAGCTCGAGCAGAAGGACTTCACGTTCAGATGGTGCCGTCAATGGGTCCTGGAGCGCCAATTCTTTTGCTAGCTCAGCACCTCGGAGCCAAGCACCGTCAACGCCCGGAAGCGGCAACCGAAGAAGCTGCTTCGCCGACAACTTGATGGCATTGGCCGTAAGCGCCGCCCCCGCCGTGCGTCGGAGCGCAACTGCAGAGGTCACGGGGTTCGTAAGAACCGCAGCGAGCCGCCAAAGAGACTCTGGGTCATGAGGTTCGAGGCTGATGACCGGCGTGATGGGGACCATCGTCGCGTCCGGATCGGCGATCGCCTCGATCACTTTGGTTTGGGTAGCGATGAGCAACTTGGCCACCTGACGGTTCGCCGTCCACCCGAACACCCGCTCGTTGCTCGCGAGCTTCGACATATCGACGCTCAATCGCTCCCACCGCTGTTTTGCGAACCTGCAGGGGTCGGTCCCCCATCGACAGTCCAACGGCTCGATAAGGCCAGAGGTGATTAGTCGGAGCTGGTCGTCGGCGTCAGCTTCTCGAGCAGCGGCGGCGAGCCCGTAGTACTCATCACGAAACCCGGCGGTAGCGATCGCCAGGTCGGCGATGGTCCCGCCATCGGTGAGCAGGACCCGTGGAACCCCCAGCCGGTCGGCAGCAAACTCCGACCACATCCATGCCGGGACAGGAGCTTTGACCGCGGCATCGAACGACGGCACCGCGCTGCTGTAGCGCATCACCCTTGACTGGGACGCCCCCTTCCGGACCATGGGGGCACAGACACGAACCGCTGCATCAAAGCCGGCATCATCAGAAATCCACAACGCCTCGAGAGCGGCGGATGCCGACACGATTGCTCGAATGGGCTCGGCATCGTTGGTGGCCAGGATCGACTGCGGGAGGATCATCATCGCGACGCCTCCGACACGAAGGCGTTCAACCGCATCGAGAAGAAACAGCGCCGCGGTATCGACATACGGCCGGACGATCTGCTTCCCCGAGTATCCAAGGCCACCGGCCCCATCAAACCGATCTCGAAGCGCTTTGGTTTCTTCTTGCGATCGAGCGGTAGATCCGCCGAGCTGATTCTGAAATGGCGGGTTACCAAGAATCACATCGAAGGTCCCCGAAAGAGCTGCATCGCCCGCCGTTTCAACGGCGAAGAGATCGTCGAGAAAGAACCCGTTCCCGGCGTAGACCTTGACCTCGGAAGGATCCAGCCCAGCCCAGAGCCCAAGGGCCATGCGCGAGACAGCCGCCGCCAATGGGTCGAGGTCAACCCCTCGAAGCTGCGATACCGCGTCGGACCGGCTCATACCTCGCTGTTCCAGCCAGCGGGCTGCTGCGAGGAGGAAAGCGCCGCCGCCGCAGGTGGGGTCAAGAATCACTGGGGAGTCGCTTACATCGACGTCGGCAAGAGTAATTGCAGCGATGCCCTCGGCGACCGGGCGCGGCGTGAAATACATGCCCTTTGTGTGGCGATCGCCAGTGGCGGTCACCGCCTGAACGACGAGGCCCAACAAGTCAGCACCGTCTATCTCGCCCGGAGAAGAACCAGAGAGTGCTGAGAGCTCGGGGAGCTCGGGGAGCTCGGGGAGCGCTGGTGGGTCAACGCGCTGAACCGCAAGAGACTCATCGATTGCCACGCCCAAAGCGACTGCAACCGCTGCGACAACCGCTTCGCGTGCGACGTCCGCCGTCAAGACGCACAACGCTTCGAGGAAGTGATCGATCTCGTCTTGGGCCGGATTGGTCACCAGATGAGCCTACGCTCAGGGGAATGAAATGGGATGTGTACGACGAGACCGTGATCTACGACAACCCGTGGGTTCGGCTGACCACCGTCGACGTCGATGTCCCCGGCGTTGGGCGTATCGATCACCACGTCGTGCGGGCCACCGGCGAGGTCGTGGGCACTGCGGTTACCGACCCAGATCTCGGGATCCTGCTCATGTATCGGCATCGGTTTATTACCGGAAAGTGGGGCTGGGAGATCCCGGCTGGCCGCGTCGACTCTGGCGAGTCGCTCCTCGATGCCGCAGTGCGCGAAACGGTTGAAGAAACCGGGTGGATGCCGAAGAACGTCGAGCTCGCAACGTCGTATTACCCCAGCGACGGCCTGAGCGATCAGAAGTTTACGATCTTCACCGCCACTGGCGCTGACCACCTCGGCCCACCAACCGATATCTCCGAATCCGAACGGATCGAGTGGGTGAGCCCAGCGAAGGCTCGCCAGCTCTTACATGATGGTGAGATCAGCAACGGCCTAACGATGACTGCGCTGCTCTGGTTGTTTTCCCAAGCCAACTAGGGCTCGACGCGTCTGGGAAGCGGTGTTAGCCGGCTTCGTTGGGGTCATAGCTCGCGAGATCTGCGAGACGCGGGTCGTTCGAGAACATCTCGATGATTGGCTGGATCACTTCGATCCGCTTCTGCATTCGCTTCACTTCGAGCTCTTCGTTGAACAACACCAGCGTGGCAACGATGCCTGACTGGCCGGCACGGGCAGTTCGGCCAGAGCGGTGCAGATAGGTCTTGTGGTCCGACGGCGGGTCGTAGTGAATAACAAGATCGACCTCATCGACGTGGATACCGCGGGCAGCGACGTCGGTAGCGACCATCACGGAAATTTTGCCATCGCTGAAGTCGGCGAGGGCACGTTCCCGGTTGCTTTGGCGAAGATCGCCGTGAATGGCGGCGGCACGCACTCCCTGCTCGTCGAGCGCAATGGCAAGCTTGTCGGCCATGTGTTTGGTGCGGGTGAACATGATTGTCCGGTTCCCGCCCCGTGAGATCGCGCCGGCGACCTTTGGTTTATCCATCTGATGAACCGCAATGAAGCGGTGAAGCATCTGGTCGACGGTGACTTCCTTTGACTCGACCTCGTGCATGACGGGATCGGTTTGGTAGCGCTTGATGAGTGTGTTGACCGCTCCATCGAGCGTGGCCGAGAACAGCAACGTCTGATGGTCGGTGTCGACTTGGCGAAGGATCCACTCGAGCTGAGGCAAGAACCCCATATCGGCCATCCGGTCGGCTTCATCGACGATGACCACCTGAAGTGCGGATACATCGATCTCTTTGCGCTCGATGAGGTCGATCATGCGACCGGGGGTTGCGACGACGAGGTCGACACCCTTGTTGATCTTGGCGATCTGTTTTTCGATTGGTGCACCGCCGTAAATGGCGATCGCTGTGCGGTCGAGCACTGCGCCAAGCGGAGCTAACTCGTCGCATACCTGGGTGGCGAGTTCTCGGGTCGGAACCAAAGCGAGCCCAAGTGGCTTACCCGGTTCGGCCTTCCCGAGACGCTCGAGTGCCGGGATTCCAAAGGCAAGGGTTTTGCCTGAGCCCGTCTGGGCCTTTCCGCAGACATCTCGTCCGGCGAGAGCATCGGGGATCGTGAGCTCCTGGATAGGAAACGCACTAGAGATACCGCGAGAGTCAAGAGACTTCGCAACCGCGTCGGACACGCCGAGAGAGCGGAAATCGGTCATATTGTTTTTTCAGTTTCAGTCGATGGAGATGGGTCCCGGCACCACGGAGGTGTGAGGTGGGTACCTGGGTAGGGGCCGACCGACGCTTCGTTCAATCCCGATCGACCTGGCGTTAGGGTAGTCGCGGCGGCGCCTGAAAGCGCACGCGCCCGTCCCTGACATCGATTCCTTCGCTCTCGAGCCGACGCTGCTGGTCGACCTCATTTCCGGGCGCCAGACGGCCAGCGGCGTTGACGACCCGCCACCACGGATACCCAGAGTGCCGTTTCAGAAAGCTCCCCACGGCTCTGCTTGCGCCGGGGAATCCGGCCTCCGCCGCAACTTCGCCATAGGTAAAGACATCACCGGGGAGTGAAGATGTCAGGACTTCGGCGACACCCTGTTCGAACTCGGTCAGCTCGATGGGTTCGTTCTCGTCCGATGCGCCCGGAACGACCGGGTCCACCTACCGCATCTCGGCGGAATCGAGGCTCACAAGATCAATCGGATCTTCGATACCGGCAACTGCGTGGGCGCCGATCTCGGTCACTGCGGTATTGACCATCATCGAAGACACCAGGCTGCTCGGCGCAAGAACCTGCTCGGGTTGGGCGAGGTCGCAGAGTCGGGCCGCGAGGTTCACCGGCTGGCCGATGTAGTCGTCGCCCTCGAACAAGATGACATTGCCTTCGGCAATGCCCCCTCGCAGCGCCAGAGGCGAGTCGCTCTGCTTGACCCCGATCTCGATGTCGACGACGGCCTCGACGGTGAGTTCGGTCTCGAGGCCCACGATCATGGCGCCGTCACCAAGCCACTTGGCCACACGCACACCCTTATGCGAAGCAACGTGGCGCACGACCTGGCGAAAATCGGCGAGCAACGCAACGGCGGCTTTGTCGCCCTGCTGCGCGGTGAAGGCCGTGAACCCAGAAAGGTCCACGAAGGCAAACACCCGATGAACTCGGGTTACCGCATCGCCGGTCGGTTTGTTTGTCAGCATCGAGTCCACGGGAGGAGTATAAGGTTTCGCATCACGTGAGGGTCGAATGTCTGTAAGCAAGCCCCCAGAGGGCCACCAACACCACCAGTCGCCACCAACCGGAGCGCTCGACGCGATCTCGTCATGGCCGGTGGGGACTGCAGCTGCCGTCGTCGTGCACGGCGACGCTGTGGTCGACCACTTTGGTGCCATCACCGACGTCTTTGCGCTGGCGTCCATCACCAAACTCCTCACGGCCGTAACCGTGTTGGTAGCGACCGAGGAAGAATCGGTGAACCTCGACGACGAGGTTCACGGGGCTCCGAAAGGTGCCTTACTCCGGGACCTCTTGGATCACAGTTCGGGCCTTGCCCCCGATGAACCAAAGGCACTGAGCCAAGTTGGTCAACGCCGGATCTACAGCAATATGGGCTACGAGCTGGCGGCGCGACATGTTGCAACCCAAACCGGAATCGATTTCGCCACCTACCTGCACGAGGCCGTCTGCCTTCCAGCCGGCATGACCCGCACGGTTCTTGAGGGTTCGCCCGCCTATGGGGCATCGTCTTCGGCCCAAGATCTCGCAGCCTTTGTCATTGCGCTTCGGTCGCACCGGATCTTGTCGGCTCACGGAGTTTCGCAGCTCTCCACACCGTCGCGCCCGACCGTATCGGGAGTACTCCCGGGCTACGGCCGCCACGACCCAAACCCTTGGGGTCTTGGCGCTGAAGTCAGGGGCCACAAATCACCGCACTGGACCTCGCCCCAGAATCACGAGACCACATGGGGGCACTTTGGCCGGGCTGGGACATTCCTTTGGGTCGACCCCTCCCGGGACCTCGCCGCAATTTGCCTGACCGACACCACGTTCGGCGAATGGGCCATCGAACGTTGGCCGCAGCTCAGCACCCGAATACTCAACCGCTGAAAAACTTTCAGAAGCCGACGGAGACTCGTTAAGTCACGACCTCGGCGCGTCGATATCTCTAGGTATGAGACCGACCGCACCTTCGGGTGTTGCAGTGACACGTTTGGCGAGGATCCGCGTCGCCAACGTCATTGCCGCGGCCGGGCTCCCGAAAGATGTGCCTCTCGAACGCATGAGCAGCGTCACCAACGAAGTGTGGTCTACGCCCGACTACGTGATCAGAGTGAACAGGAAATCCGACGGTCGGCTTCGCCGCGAAGCATTTCTCAGCCGGCATCTCCCAGACACCCTCGGCTACCCGAAGGTGATGGCGGTTTCGGCAAATCCAGACAGCGACTGGGTTATCACGAAAAAGGTGCGAGGCGGCCCGCTGAGTCGCGCTTGGCCCACGATGACCGAGTCCCAGCGGCGCACTGCGGTCGAACAAATCGCTTCGATGCTTCGCACGCTTCATCAAACAAGATTTCCCACGAAGATCCCGCAGCTCTCAGAACCACCGCAGCTCGTTGACCCGGGCTATCACTCCCCCACTGCCCGTCTCGATGCAGCGCTCAAACGGCTCGCCAAACTCCCGTACGTGGAAGATGACCTGGTGCGGGCCATCGCCGAACAGGTGCGACGACTTGCGCCAGCAGTGCACGGTGTCGAAGCGTCAAACTTCGTTCACGGTGACCTCACCTTCGAGAACGTGCTGTGGGACGGCCACAAGGTCTCATCGCTTATCGACTTCGAGTGGTCGCGTTCCGGGCCGGCCGACCTCGACCTCGACATATTGCTTCGCCTCGCCGCGTACCCATTCCTTCACGTGGCCGAAGACTACGAAGCCCAAACCCTCGCGGCCGACTACGCGTGCGTGCCAACAATTCTGGAGTCCTGCTATCCCGAACTCTGGGACAGCGCTGGAATCGTCGACCGACTCGTGTTGTACTCGATCGCCTATGACGTGCGAGCGCTCCTTCGTTTCCCACCGAAGGCCCACGCCAGTCGACTCTCGGAGCATCACTCGGTGAACCGGCTTCGTCGCACCGTCGCTGGAACCAGCCATGTACACGAGTTCCTCAACGCTGGATTCTCGCTGTAGCGAGGGCCCTACCGGCCAGCCTCCGGCTAGAGCCGCTTAGGCGTCGGCATCCTCAGCGGACTCGTCGGCATTTTCCTGCTCATCGGTGTCAGGCTCATCGGTGTCAGGCTCATCGCTGTCGTCCGGGCTGCGGCGAGCACTCAGAAGACCGATCACTCCGGAGATGATCAACGCAAGACTCAGCCAGATGTTGACACGGAGTCCAAGAACCTTTGACGCCGCATCGGTGCGTATCGCCTCGATCCAGAGTCGCCCGATGCCGTAACCCAGCACGTAGACCCAAATCAGACGACCACGTTTTAGCTTTCCGGTGCGGTCAACCCAAAGCAACAGTGCCGTGAGTGCAAGGTTCCAGAGCGCCTCATAGAGGAACGTTGGGTGGAAGGTGGGCTCGTTGAGAAACTCCGCTGGCCGGTTGACCTCATCGATTTCGAGCGCCCAGGGCAGATCGGTCGGCCCACCGACGATTTCCTGGTTAAACCAGTTTCCAACCCGGCCAATCGCCTGAGCGAGCGGCAGGGCCGGCACGCAGACGTCGAGCAGGGTTGGTACTTCGAGGCCTTTGCGACGGGCATACCAGATGCCTGCAAGCACACCGAGGAACATGCCACCCGGTATTCCGAGGCCACCCTCCCAAACCTTGTAGAAGTCGCCCCAACGGCCCTGGAAGGACTTCCAGTCGGTGAGTACGTGATAGAGCCGAGCGCCTACGAGACCAGCAGGAACCGCCACCATGGCAATCGTGCTGATGACCTCGGGGTTGCCGCCGCGGTTCTCGAGTCGCTTGCTTGACAGCAGCACCGCTGCCATCACGCCGAGCGCGATCATAAGGCCGTATGCGTTGAAGGTCAGTGGCCCAATTTCGAGCGTGTTGCTCCCGGGGCTGGGAATTGAGGTGAGGATCATGAGTACTCCGAGAAGCTAGTGGATACGCAACCCATGTCGCTGGTCAGAACTTCCGCGGACTTTCACTCCCCCGCAAAAGCAGGGTCCGGATCCGCGGTTGTGCGCCCGGCCGAGATCGAGATCTCGACCGGGCGTTCAATCGGGATTGACCTAGTACTTAGAAACGGCTGGCGTCGAGAGCGAACAAGTCACCCGAACCAGCGGTGGCGACCGCATGAAGGCCGGCCGAAAGCGGAAGGACCGAGTCGGCGTAGAACCGCGCACAGATCAACTTCTCCTCGGCAAACGCATCGTCGTAGTCGCCGGTTGAGGCGGCAAGCGCAAGCTTTGCCAAAACCCAACCACCAATAACGTTGCCGAACAGACGCAGGTACGGGGTAGCTCCGGCCAGCGCTTCGTTCGGCGCCGAGCTGTTCTCGAGGAACCAAGTGGTTGCCGAGCGAAGCTCACCAAGCGAGCCATTCAGTGATGACGCGAGTCCGGCAAAGTCGCCGCCAGCTGCAGTGAGGTCGCTTTCAAGAGATCCCATGGTGTCGAGGAACCCGTTGACAACGGCGCCGCCCTTCATAGGCAATTTGCGCAACACGAGGTCGATGGCCTGAATGCCGTTGGTTCCCTCATAGATGGGCGCAATGCGGGCGTCGCGAAGATGCTGCGCCACGCCGGTCTCTTCGACAAAGCCCATGCCACCAAAGATCTGAACGCCGAGCCCGGTGAGCTCGCAACCGAGATCGGTCGACCACGACTTGGAGATCGGGGTAAGCAGAGCAGCCAGGTCGGTTGCTGCCTCGCGTGCGGACTCGTCGGCACCGTGCTTTGCCCGGTCGAGGCTGGCAGCGTCAAGGTACAACAACCCACGCATCGCTTCGATGTGGGATTTCATGGTGAGGAGCATGCGACGAACATCGGCGTGCTCGATGATGGGCGAGGACTCGCCCTTGTCAGCGCCGATTGCGCGTCCCTGTAGACGGTCGCGGGCGTATTCGGCGGACTGCTGGTAGGAACGTTCGGCCACCGCGAGCCCCTCGAGGCCAACCGACAACCGGGCATTGTTCATCATCGTGAACATGTAACGCATACCCATGTTCTCTTCGCCGATAAGGAACCCGGTAGCGCCGCCGTTGTCGCCGTACGCCATGACGCACGTCGGGCTCGCGTTGATACCAAGCTTGTGTTCGATCGACACGCAACGAAGGTCGTTTGCTTCGCCGAGTGAGCCGTCGTCGTTCACCATGTACTTCGGAACGATGAAGCACGAAATCCCCTTGGTTCCAGGAGGCGCTCCGGGGGTGCGGGCGAGGACCAGGTGGATGATGTTCTCCGCCATGTCGTGTTCGCCCCACGTGATGAAGATCTTCTGGCCGGTGATGCTCCAGGTTCCGTCATCGTTTGGTTCAGCCTTGGCCCGGAGCGCGCCCACGTCGGAACCTGCCTGGGGCTCGGTGAGGTTCATCGTGCCGGTCCACTCGCCGGTAATCATCTTCGGGAGGTAGATCTCACGCTGGGTCTCGTCGGAGTGGTGACTAATCGCGTCGATCGCACCCTGGGTGAGAAGAGGACAAAGCGAGAACGCCATGTTGGCGGTGGTGAGCATCTCTTGCAGCGCGAGCCCAACGACCCAGGGGAAGCCGGCGCCTCCGTACTCGGGATCAAAGGCGACCGCACCCCAACCTGCTTCGACATACTTTGCATAGGCGTCGATGAGTCCGGGTGGCGTCGTGACTGTGCCGTCTTCGTGCCACACGCTTCCCTCGACATCGCCAGGAAGGTTTGTCGGGGCAACTTTGTCGACCATGAGTCGGGCGGACTCTGCCAGCGCGCCATCGACGGTGTCGCTATCGACGTGTGCGAACGCTTCAAGCGTGCACAATTCGGCCAGCTCAGCGATTTCGTCGAGCACAAAACGGATGTCTTCAAGAGGTGGGTTATAAATCGTCACACCATTGAGCGTAGTGGTTGTTCGACGTGCCCAGTTAGGTAAACCGGCGAGAACCACCCGTTACGCAGCAAAGCCGGGACAACCACGCCGGTAGTCGCTCGTTTGTAACAAACGACCTCTCGGTTGGGCCCCGGCTCCGTGCTTTTGGAGGGGTTTTGCGCTGTCGCAGCAACGCAATCTTCAACTTAGCCACCATTTGACACGCTCCGCAAGAAAATAGCGAAGATTCTCGCCCAATGCGGTCAAATAATTACGGTTTCATGTCGAAAAGCAACGTGAATCCCATGAGCAACATCGAAATACTCGCGAAACCAGCCCCGTCATCGGCTGGTTTCCAAGCATCAACACCACCCGAGGACCGGAGAAACAGCCTCCACCTGGCACCAAACCACCACTTTGGTGCCAGGTGGAAAACCAGGGTTTCGGTTCCAGGTGGAAAACCGGGGTTTCGGTTCCAGGCACGTTCGGCGTGGTTCCGTGGCGGAGGTTACGTACTAATTCGTACGGGGCTTCCGAGCGGAACATTTTCGGCAAGGAACGTAACGACGTCGTTCGGGATGCGGATGCAACCGTTCGAGTGGGCCCCGCCGACAAGACCGGGATTATTCGTACCGTGGATAGCGATGACCGGCAGTCCACCTCCGAAGGTGTCGAGCGTTTCGCTGAAGGCGGACAGACTGAGAATCCACGGGCCAAAGGCACCCCCGGCGTTTGACCGGGGCAAAACGTCGTTGACGTAAAAGTCTCCGACTGGGGTCGGCGTCGCGTCGGTGCCGATCACCGCTTGTGTCTCGGCGATCAACTCGTCGCCATCGAAGACCCGGACGGTTCGGCTACTCAAGATGACTTCTGCGTGCACGTTATGGCTGAACGTCTCGAATCCTTCAGTACGGATCCAAGCTTCGCTGTTGTTTGGGCGAACGGCGAGCGACACCTTCACCCACTCATCGGTCCCAACTCCCTCGATAATGCGGAGTGCAACCGGGGTATCCCAGTAGGTCGGGTTAAACACGCCAAACTCGAACGCCACCGGATTTCCATTCGGCGCATCGAAGAGTTCGACCCGCTCGATGGCCGGAGTCGCGACGGCGACCCACGTTTCGTGCTCGCCAAGCGGCAGCGTTGTCGTGGTTGTGGTGCTGGTCTCTGGGACCGGCACGGTCGTCTCGGCGGATTGCGGTTTGCCATCGCGGAGGAGTTGTTCGGCCTCGTCGCTTTCGGTGAACGCAACCGGCTCGAGTGCACTATCGGAGCTACCTCCGCAGGCACTCGCAACAAGTGCGAGCACAACAAACACCACTCCGACGGCGAGGCTCCGCGCCGTCGCTCGGCGCTGCGGGGACGCGTCGACGTTGGCCCGCGGCGCACGCGAACCTACGGCGGAACGGGTGGAGGGGGTAGGGGGATTGGAGAGTTTCATAGCGCTGGTGTGGAACAGCCGTCGATAGACGAGCTGGAGCCGAGGTTCCCATCGGCCGAAGTTGGGCCAAAGGTTAGCCCCGACCGTATCGGTTCCGTCTTCCGCCGACCTACCTACCCCTCAATTCGCCCTACGATGGATCCATGTCAGGATTTACCAAACTTGCCGACGGTGTCCACGTATGGCTTGCCGATTCCACCCGGCGAGGCCACACCAATAGCGGCTGCATTGTCGACGACGACGCGATCACCATTGTCGATGCCCAGACCACGCCGGCGCAGTCAGCTGCGCTGATCGCTGCGGCCGAGTCGTTTGGTCCACCCGTGAAACGGGTGGTACTCACAAGTAGCCACATCGAGTTCGTCGGCGGATCATCATCGTTCACGATGGCGGCGTTCTACGGATCCGCCCAGATCAGCGCACACCTCGACCAGCCACCAAACATCGAGGTCTACCAGCGGCTCCTCCCCGACTTCGCTGACGACTTCATCGACCTCACCACCAAACCGGTTTCGCACACCGTCGACGAAGGGGCCTACGTTTCTGGCACCGCCATCGCCGTGCCGACCGAGGGTGAGCTTGGCCAGAACCTGATCGTCCAGGTGCCACATGCCAACGTGGTTTTTGCTGGCGCTATGGCCCCGTTTGGGGTCACACCAAACGTCTTCGATGGCGACCCAGCAAAGTGGGCGGTTTCGCTCGACCAGGTAATGGGCTGGGGTACCACCATTGTTCCTGGACATGGTCGCGTCGGAAACCACGATGATGTCCTGGCACTGCAGGCGTACCTCTGGGCGTGCGTCGAAGCCGAGGGTGATCCGGCAAGGATCCCCGCTGGCCCATGGGATTCCTGGGCTCACCGCGAGCTCGACGTCATCAATGTCGAGCGGGCACACATGCTCGCTAACGGTGACCCGTCGCCTCCCCCATCGATGCTCGCGGCAATGGGGATCGAGCTCTAAAGCTTTCGTGAGAACAACCGGCCCTACGAGCTTGCTATCGAAACCTCGCCCGAGTCGCTAAGCGTCGGCGTTGCTGGCGTAGGTGTTTCACTGGCCTCTGTGTCTGGTTCTCGCCGGGGCGTCGATGCCCCCGCACGCTGCGCCGGTTGAGTGACCGAGGGGGCGACACGTGACGCTGAGGTCCCAGAGAGCCAATGACGGCGGCAGCGAAGCTCGTAGGTGGAGTCGGGTTCTTGGGTAGGGTCGTCGACGACCATAAGGTCGCCTTCGTACACCTGCACGCCTTCGACAAGGCGTGCGTTGTGGGTCGCCTTCCGTCCGCACCAGCAGCGGGACTCTACGGCGACTTCGTCGCACGAATCAGCCATCTCCAGCAACCGAGCCGTGCCGGGGAAAAGGTACCCACGGAAGTCTCGGAGGAGCCCGAAGCAGTACACGTCGGCATCGAGTTCGTCGACGACCCGAGCCAGTTGTTCGACTTGTTCAGGGCTATAGAACTGCGCTTCATCGCACACCATGAAATCGAGTCGACCGTTTCGATCTGAGTAGGACTTTCCCGATTGGAAAAGGTTGAGCCCCGGCTCGACCCGGTAGGCGTCCGCGCTAACGCCCAATCGACTCGACACTCGACCATCGACCCGATCGAGCTGTGTCCAGAGCATTCCTCGGAGGCCTGCTGCAGCCAGATTGTGGTAGATCTGCAGCGCCAACGTGCTCTTCCCCGAACCCATGGTGCCGTAGGCAAAGCGAAGTTCAGCGTGTGAGTGACGCTCAGCGGTCATGAACACCCGCTGGTTGAACCGCAATCCGAGCACACGTAACAAGATCCGGCCCGCTGCATATGGATCCCGCACTGCATGCAGAGCGGCGAATCGAGCAACTGGTCGGATTTCATCTCGGCCTCGAGCTGCGATGCTGACGGCACCGACTTGGGGTCGGGGGCGATGTCTTGACCTTGCACGTTCTGGGTGACGCTCTCGACGACACCGGGAAGCGTCGGCTGGGTGCGTTCACCGCTGGTAAGAATATTCAGACCTTCGCGCTCTTCGAGCGATAGGTACTCGACGGCAAGGCGACGGAAGAGGTAGTCGGTGATACTCGAGGCGATGCGAAGATCGGGATCGTCGGTCATACCGGCTGGTTCGAACCGCATCCCCACGAATGCTTCAACAAAGGCTCGCATCGGTACGCCGTACTGAAGTCCATGACTGACCGCTATCGCGAAGGCATCCATGATGCCGGCCAAGGTTGAACCCTGCTTAGACACCCGACAGAACATTTCGCCCGGACGGCCATCTTCGTACTCGCCAACCGTGACGAATCCCTTACAGTCAGCGACCCGAAACTCGAAGGTTCGTGAGGATCGTGACCGGGGCAGTTTGCGCCGAATTGGTTCAGCCGGGATTGGGATGGCCTCGAAGAGCGTGGCCGCACTATCTGGAGTGTCGGCGGAGGAGTCTTCACCCTTGCCCGAGCTAAGCGGCTGGCCGACCTTGCAGTTGTCACGGTAGATGGCGACGGCTTTGAGGCCGAGTTTCCATGACTCGATGTAAAGCTGTTCGACCTCGTCGATGGTTGCGGTCTCGGGCATGTTGACGGTCTTGCTAATTGCCCCAGAGATGAACGGCTGAACCGCCGCCATCATCTTCACGTGGCCAAGGTGATGAATTGGATCGTCGCCCATCGAGCAGGAGAACACCGGGAGGTGTTCGGGCTTGAGATGCGGGGCGCCAACGGCCGAATAGTTCTCGTTGATGTAGTCGATGATCTCGGCCGACTCGTCGCTGGAGTAGCCGAGCGTCTCGAGTGCCCACGGAATGGTTTGGTTCACGATGGACATCGTTCCGCCGCCAACCAACTTCTTGGTTTTCACCAGCCCAAGATCGGGCTCGATGCCCGTGGTATCGCAGTCCATCAGCAAACCAATGGTCCCTGTTGGGGCAAGAACCGAAGCTTGGGAGTTGCGCACACCCGCAATTTCGGCGAGCTCGCAAGCTTCGTCCCATGCTCGTTGACCGGCGCTGAGCAAACCGTGCTCGACCGCTGTTTCGTCGATAGCCGATACCGCCGAGCGGTGCATGGAGAGCACTCGCAACATGTGTTCGCGGTTCTCGTGAAACCCGGCGAACGGGCCGACTCGTTCCGCAAGCTTTGCCGAGGTCAGGTAGGCCTGACCGGTAAGCAGCGCCGTAATCGCAGCAGCCATCGAGCGACCTTCGTCGCTGTCGTATGCCAAGCCCTTGGCCATCAGCAGTGCGCCGAGGTTGGCGTATCCAATGCCCAACTGGCGGAAAGCTCGGGCGGTCTCACCGATGCCCTCGGTGGGGTAATCGGCATTGCCGACGAGAATTTCTTGGGCCGCAAATACCACTTCGACCGATGCTTGGAACGCCTCGGTCTGGAAGTCGCCGGTTTCGGCATCGAGGAAGGTCAGCAGGTTGAGGCTTGCAAGGTTGCAGGCACTGTTGTCGAGGTGCACGTATTCCGAGCACGGGTTACTGGCGTTGATTCGGCCGGTGTTGGCGGCGGTGTGCCAACGGTTGATCGTGGTATCGAATTGAAGGCCCGGATCGGCGCATCGCCATGCGGCATCAGAGATCTCACGCATGAGGTCGCGTGCCTGGATGGTTTCGAGTGGTTCGCCGGTTAGGACGGCATTGAGGTTCCACGGCGCGTCGTTGATGACCGCTTCCATGAAATCATCGGTAACCCGAACGGAGTTGTTGGCGTTTTGGTATTGCACCGAAACCATGTCGGAGCCATCGACACCCATGTCGAAGCCAGCATCGGCGAGCGCCCGGATCTTTCGTTCTTCATGGGCCTTGGTCTGAACAAACTCAACGATGTCTGGGTGGTCGGCGTTCAGCACAACCATCTTGGCGGCACGGCGGGTCTTGCCGCCGCTCTTAATCGTGCCCGCTGATGCATCTGCGCCGCGCATAAAGCTCACGGGGCCGCTAGCGGTTCCACCGCCAGCGAGGTTCTCTTTGGCACTGCGAATCTTGCTGAGATTTACTCCGGCCCCAGACCCGCCTTTGAAGATCCGGCCTTCCTCGGCATACCAGTTCAGGATGGAATCCATCGTGTCGTCGACCGAAAGAATGAAACAGGCAGACGCCTGCTGAGGCACGCCCTTCACCCCGATGTTGAACCAAACCGGTGAGTTGAAGGCCGCCTTCTGGTTGATGATGAGGTACTTGAGCTCATCGGAGAACAGGTCGGCCTCGTGGGCATCGACGAAGTAGCCATCGCGTTCGCCCCACGTGCGGATGGTGTCGACCACCCGATCGGCCACCTGCTTGAGTGAGGTTTCGCGCTCGGAGGTGCCGAGCTCCCCGCGGAAGTACTTCTGGGCAAGAATATTGGTGGCGTTGACCGACCAAGTTGAAGGCACTTCGACGCCGAGTTGCTCGAAGGCGACCGAACCGTCGCGGTAGTCGGTGATTCGGGCATCGCGCCGCTCCCAGGTGACGGTGTCGTAGGGGTGAACTCCGTCAACCGTATGAACTCGGCGCAAACCAAGTCCGGCTCGCTCGGGGGCGAGAGCCATAGAATCTTCTCCAATCGACGCCCGGCTGTCCAAGTAGACCAGCCGAACAAAATGTTACATGTGTGCAGTACTAGGGACGCAGCCACAACAGAGCAGTAGGTACGATGAACCCGACTTCCGCCCGGTTCATCCAAGAGGTGTTCGACCCACCGAGAGTGAACGCCAGCTGACATTCCACTGCCTGTTGTGGCTGCTCGACCAACCTAAAGAACCTTCCCTGTGGAGCAAAAGCGCGAACCCTGTGTAAATCGTCCTGAAGCTGTGCATTTCGCGCAGAACCTGTGGATTAGAGTGGGACAAGTGCGCCAAATCCTTCCAACACTGCTCGAGGCGGTCGATATTCCCGCCTTGTATCGGGCAGACGAGCGGCCGCCACCCTCGGACCGGCCGTGGATTTTGGCAAATATGGTCACAAGCGTCGATGGGGCGACGGCCGTCGATGGATTGTCGGGAAAACTTGGTGGGGATGGTGACAAAGCCGTGTTCCGAGCCGTTCGAGCACTGGCAGACGCCATAGTGGTTGGCGCCGGCACCGCAGTTGCGGAGAACTACGGCCCTCCGGTCTTGTCGCCCGACCTGATCGCAACAAGGGTTGCGAGTGGCCAAACCCCGCTGCCCAGGATTGTCGTGGTCTCGAACACCCTGCGGTCGTTCTCGAACTTCGGAACAAGACTGTTCACCACCGACGGGTTTCGCCCAACGGTCATCACCTCGGGCGCTGCCCCACCCGAACAGGTTGAGGCTATGCGCTCCGTTGCCGACGTTGAGGTCATCGGCTCCGCCGAGGTGGATCTCTCTGCCATGTTTGCCAAGCTCCGTGCCGACGGGATCATGCGGGCACTGGTGGAGGGCGGCCCGACGTTGAACGGCCACCTGCTGGCCGCTGACCTGCTGGATGAGGTGGTTCTGACCTTTGCGCCGGCGTTGGCGAGCGGCAGATCGAACCGGTTTGCCATCAACGAATCGGCAACGCTGCACCAACTTCGATTGGTTCGCGTTCTCGAAGCCGATAGTCATTTGTTCTTCCGGTACGTGCGGGATCGCTAGCCGAAGATTGCGGGGATCTCGAGGCGTTGCCCCACCTCGAGCATTGATCCCCCAGCAATCTTGGCTAATTGGTCGACCGCTTTTCGGCGATCGACCGTGGGAGCTACCCGCTCCGCGATGGTCCACAGTGTGTCTCCAGGCTGAACGACCACGATCTCGACGGCTGGTTCTTCAGCCCTCTCTCCAGCTGTTTCTCCGGCTACTTCTGGGGATGCGGTCGAATCCTCGACGGCGACCGGCGCATCGATCGATTGATCGGCCCCAGCCGAACCCATACCAACAACGGACACGATGGTGGTGGCGATGACGGCGGCGACGACACCGAGTCGACGCAACATAAAGTTGGGTTGCGCAGAACGGGTCTTGGCTACCGGCGCCACATAGTGACTCGTGGGCAGCGCACGCTGGCCAGCAGAAGTAGCCATCGGTATCGAGGGGCTATTGGGGGCATACCCGCTACCGAGGCCGCCCTTGATGAGGGAAAGCCGGGGCGCATCTGCGGTTGGGTGAGCGAGAACATTAATTTCAGGAAGCATTGCCATGGTGACCATTCTCCAGACGGGGTGTGACACGAAGTGAATCTGGAATGACTTCGTGCGGGAAATTCCGGGTTTGCAGTACTCCCACTGCAGCCCCGGAGGAATTCGGGTGAGGTGCTTGACTTGGAACGCCTGTTCGACGAACATGTGATCGTCGAACGGTTGTTCGCCCCTACTGGAACTGATAGTATCGAACATGTGTTCGATGTCAACCGATTCTTTCGGATGTACCCCACACCACCTACCTCTCACCACCTCTTCCCCTTGGAACGGATTCCCTATGGCAGATGCACCTACCGCACGACAGCGACAGATTCTCGAGTTCATCGATAAACAGATGCGCGACCGCGGGTTTCCGCCATCGGTCCGAGAAATTGGCGATGCCGTCGGACTCACGTCGCCGTCAACGGTGCACTCGCACCTTGCCACCCTGCAGCGACTCGGCTACCTCCGCCGCGACCCAACCAAACCGCGGGCGATTGAAGTCCGCTGGGACTCGGCCTCCGACGCCATCGTCGAGCGCCGACCGGTTTGCCACGTACCCATCGTCGGCCAAGTCGCTGCCGGCACCGATGTGCTCGCCCAAGAGAATATCGAAGAGGTTATGCCGCTTCCCGCTGATCTCACCGGCGAAGGCGACCTCTTCATGCTGGTCGTTCGCGGCGACTCCATGATCAACAAAGGAATCTTCGATGGCGACTACATCGTCGCTCGGGCGCAAACAACCGCAACCGACGGCGAGATCGTGGTTGCCGGCATTCCTGGCGATGAAGCAACGGTAAAGACCTTCACCCAAAAGGGCTCAACGATTACCTTGCTTCCCGCCAACGACCGACTCGAACCCATGGAGTTCGACCAGGGCGAGGTCAGCGTCTTCGGACGTGTTGTTACGGTCCTCCGTAAGCTCTAGAAGTTGTGTGGGGCGACATCCTGTCGCCCCACACGCTTTCCTTCACGAACACTTCCACCACCGGAATCGCGTTTAGGGGAAGATGCCTCGCTGGTCATAGACCCGTTCGAGTTTCTCGAGGGCGACGATGTACGCAGCATTGCGACGAGTGCACCCGAAGTTCCCCTTCGCCAGCACGGTGCGGTCGGCGGCGCCAAGAAGCGTCTCGCGGAGTTGGTTGTCGACCACGTCGAGTGTCCACGGTTGGGCAGACTTGTTCTGCAGCCACTCGAAATAGGACACCACCACACCACCGGCATTTACCAGAATGTCAGGCAGCACTTCGCCACCGCCGGCGAGAAAGCGCTCCTCGGCAGCGGGGGTCGTCGGACCGTTTGCGGCCTCAACAATGACGCGTGCCTGGATCTGGTCAACGTTGGCCAGGGTGATTTGATTCTCGAGTGCACCGGGCACAAGAACATCGACGTCAGCAGACCAGAAGTCTTCGACCGGGCAGTTCGATGCGCCTGGGAAGTTCGCGACGCCACCGGTAGCGGCAACATGATCGGCCAGTGCAAATGCCGACATTCCGTCCTGGGCAATAATTGCACCGGTGTGATCGGCGACCGAGACGATGGTCGCGCCGTACACCTCAAAGAGTCGACCGACGTTGGATCCAACGTTGCCGTAGCCCTGGATGGAGACGCGTAGACCCGAAAAGTCGGTGTTGGTCTCATCGCACCAGTGCTGGAGGCTAAACAGTACGCCTTGCCCGGTGGCCTTTTCGCGCCCAAGACTTCCGCCCGACTCGATTGGTTTGCCGGTGACAACACCTTTGACCGACTGGCGGTTCGCCGACGCCGTTGAGTTGGCGTAGGTATCCATCATCCAAACCATCGTCTGGGCGTTGCTCCCGAGGTCGGGGGCGGGGATGTCGTGATCGGGTCCAATGTTCGAACCCAGAGCGTGGGTAAAGCGACGAACGATTCGTTCGAGTTCGCCCGGGGTGTGCTCTCGAGGGTCAAAGGCGATGCCGCCCTTGCCACCACCAAAAGGAATATCGCAGAGCGCGGACTTCCACGTCATCCACGTGGCGAGCGCCTTGACTTCATCAAGGTCGACATGCGGGCTGAAGCGAATGCCGCCCTTATATGGACCAAGAAGGTTGTTGTGTTGGATCCGGTACCCACGGAACGACCGATAATCCCCACTGTCCATGCGGACCGGGAAGTTCACGATGACTTCGTTCTTGGGGTGAGCGAGTATCGCTCGATAGTCAGGATTGAGATCCATGATCTCGGCGGCCTCGTGAAACTGGCTTACCGCCTGCTCATGCAGACTCTTCTGTTTTTCCGGTGAATCGATAAGGGTCATGTCTGACCTCCTATCGCGTTTATCGGCGGAAATTTTGGACACGTTTAGCCCCTTTGCTGAACGGTATGTTTCATGATGCTGAACAACCCACAATTAGGGTCACCGCTCCGTTGCGGGCCCCGAACACATTGCGAGCGAACTTCTCTTCAGTAGTCGTCGACCATCTTCGGCTTTTCTTGACGCCGAATGTGGGACCTTAGACGCCTTCGGCCAGTAGTTGTGCCAGTGCAAGGAACACGATCTGCAGATACGGCTCCTCGACGCGCTCTTCCTTTGTGTGGGCGAGCAGCGGGTCGCCGGCACCGAAGTTGACGGCCGGGAGCCCCCGCTCGGCGAAAAACGCAACATCGGTCCAGCCCAACTTTGCCCGGACCTCGAGGTCATTGCGACCAGCGAGAGCAGCAAGCAGCGGGTGGTTCATACCGGGGAGCGCCCCCGCGGAAGCATCGGTTTGTTCGATGGTGTCGCCATCTTCCATGAACGGACGAACGAGTTCTTCGACGTGTGCTCTGGCCTGTTCGATGCTGCGATCGGGAGCGAATCGATGGTTGATGGTGAGCTTCACCGAATCGGGAACAACGTTGCCTGCTACTCCCCCCTCGATAAATACTGCCTGCATTCCTTCATGAAACTTGCAGCCATCGATGACGGGCTGGCGGTGGTCGTAATCGTCGAGTGCCTTGAGAAGACCGCTAAGCCGATGGATGGCGTTGCGCCCCATCCAGCCCCGTGCGGTGTGCGCGCGTTTGCCCGCGAGCGTAAGGACAAAGCGCATCGTGCCCTGACAACCCGCCTCGAGCACCGCATGGGTGGGCTCGCCGAGTATTGCAACGTCGGCTTCACACAGATCGGGGCGGAGTTCAAACAGCTCGCGAAGGCCATTGTGGCGAATCGCGACTTCTTCTCGCGCATAGAAGAGGTAGGTGACATCGACAGCCGGCTCGGGAATTGAGCGAGCCAGCTCGAGCATCACGGCAAGACCACCCTTCATGTCGGCGGATCCCAAGCCCCAGAGCGTCTTGCCTTCGATACGAGCGTCGGCGTTGTTGTTGGCCGGAACCGTGTCGGTGTGCCCCCCGAGCAGCACCCGTTGGCTTCTGCCAAGGTTGGTGCGGGCAACGAGATTGTCGCCGACCCGGTCGACGGTAAGTCCAGGGATCTTTCGCAGCTCGGCCTCAAACCAATCGGTGATCGGCGCTTCGTGAAAGCTCTCAGACGGCATATCGACCAATTCGGCCGTGAGTCCGAGGAGGTCAGGAATGTTAGCGATGACTTCTTCTTTTGAGCGAAACATCAGACTCTTTCCAGAACCCGGTCAATGAGTTCGAGCGGTTCAACTGCTGCGAGTCGCACGTAGCCCGACCCGGAGGGTCCGTAGAACTCGCCCGGACTCACCAGCATGCCGAGGTTCTCGGCGAGCTGGCGAGCAAGGTCCCAACCGTCGCCCGTCGGCGCCTTCACCCACAGGTAGAAACTCCCATTGGGAAGCGATGCCTCGATTCCGGCCTTGTTCAGAATCTCGATAAGGCGGTTCATTCGATTCAGGTATCGCTGACGCTGCAGATCAACATGCTCGTCATCGTCGAACGCGACGGCTCCGGCTTCGTGCATGGGGCCAGCAATGAGCTGGCCCGAGTGCTTGCGACATTCGCTGAGGTATCGCACCAGGTCGGTGTCGCCGGCATACATACCGACGCGGCCGCCCGCGTAGTTGGATCGTTTCGACAGCGAATGCAACGCGAGGACGCCCTCGGTGCCGTGCCGCAGGACGCTTTGGGCCTCGGTCGACCACGTGAACTCGATGTAACACTCGTCGCTCAGCACCGGAACCCCGTGCTCACGCCCCCACTCGGCGGCCGCTGCGAGGTCGTCCATGCCACCAGCTGGGTTTCCTGGTGTGTTCACCCACAGGCAGAGCGCTCGAGCGGTATCAGCAGGGTCGATCGTCGAGAGATCAATCCGCCAACTGTCGTCCATCTTCACCGGCACCGCCCGCAGTCCACCCAACGTCGCCCCCATCGCATAGGTCGGATAGGCGACTTCTGGGTAGAGGACCGTGTCACGTTCGGGTGAGCGCATGTGTAAGAGGCGCGGCGTGGATGCAACGAATTCCTTACTTCCTACACACGCGGCAATCTGATCGGTTTCGATCTCGATCCCGAAACGACGACTCAACCAACCCTGCGCCGCGCCGCGCAACCGAGCATTCCCAATAGAAGGCGGGTAGCCAGACTCGAGGCCCGACGACGACTGGGCTTCGATAACCGCAGCCGGAGGCGGATCGCACGGCCGCCCGATAGAGAGATCGACGAGGCCTCCCTCGAAGTTCTCACCAAAGACCTTCAGCTCATTGAGGCGGTCGTAAGGGTACGGCGGAGGCCAAGTCATGGTTGTATTGTCACACCTGTTCGGTTGCGTCGACTAACCATTCGCCTAGTCGACTTTTTGACGATGGTTCGAGCCGAACGCGGAGCCTCATGCCGCCATCGCCGGCCTCTTCGGACAGCACTTGGCCTTCTCGATGGGCCTTCGCAAGCACATCTCCGCGGGCAAAGGGAATAAGAAGCTCGCAAAGCTCGGTCATCGACCGAACGCGGTCGCCAATGGCGAGAAGGAGGTCGTCGATACCTTGACCCGTCGCGGCCGAAACTGCGACCGAACCCTCGGTTCGCTCGGCGAGCCGGACCGCATCATCGCTCAGATCGGCCTTGTTGAATACCAGAAGTTCGGGCACCTCGCCGGCCCCGATCTCTTCGAGCACGTAGCGGACTGCTGCGACCTGCCCCCACGGGTCAGGCCCGGACCCATCGATCACGTGAACCAAGATGTCGGCGTCGATGACCACATCGAGTGTCGACTTAAAGGCTTCGACCAACTGGGTCGGCAGCTTGCGAACAAACCCCACCGTGTCGGTAAGGAAGATCATTTCGCCACCGGGAAGCTGCAAACGTCGCGTCGTGGCATCGAGTGTCGCGAAGAGCCGATTCTCGCTGAGAACTCCGGCATCGGTGAGCCGGTTGAGAACGGTGGACTTCCCGGCGTTTGTATATCCGACAATGGCGACCCGGCGGTTACTGGTGCGCTTCCGGGCTTTCGATTGTGTGTCTCGAACTTTGGACACCTGCCGCAGGTCGGCCTCAAGTTTGTGCACCCTTCGCAAAAGGCGACGCCGGTCGACCTCAAGCTGGGTCTCACCGGGACCACGGGTTCCGATACCGCCACCCTGCTGGCTGAGCTTCTTTCCCATTCCTCGAAGGCGGGGCAGACGGTACTTGAGCTGTGCCAGTTCCACCTGCGCCTTACCCTCTTGGCTGCTGGCGTTCTGGGCGAAGATATCAAGGATCACGGCGGTGCGATCTAACGCTGTGCGGCCAAGAATCTGTTCGAGGTTGAACTGCTGGCTTGGGGTGAGTTCGTCATCGAACACCACGGTGTCCGAGTCGACGCCTTCAGAGATCTCCTTGATCTCCTGCGCCTTTCCCTTTCCGACATAGGTCGCCGGGTCGGGGGCGTCGCGTCGTTGGTGAACGCGTGCCACTTCGTCGGCACCAGCGGTGTCGACCAACAGGGCAAGTTCGTCGAGCGACGCATCGGTATCGTCGGGATGATCTGGCGGCGTTGTTACGCCGACCAGCACGATGCGTTCCCGGAAGGTCCGGTCGATAAGGGCGCTGGTTTCTCCACCAAATTCGCCGAAGCCACCGCGGTGCGACTCCCCTGCTTTGCCGCCGGAGGGATCGTTCCGATCACCCATCTGCGACCTCAATGGTTGCTATCCACTCGGCCGGACCATTCAGATGCGCCCGCTCACCGACTTCGACCACAACGTCGCCGCCCGGCATCTGCACCGTCACTCGGTCGCCCACTAAACCCCACTCGTTTGCTCTTGTTGCAGCGGCGCAGGCGCCGGTGCCACAAGCTTCGGTAATACCCGCTCCTCGCTCCCAGACCACGAGATCGAGCGTGTCGTTTTTTCCTGCGGCTTTCGCGATGAACTCGACGTTCATTCCATCGGGGTACACCTGCTCAAGTGCCGGCCCGTCAACGGATAGGTCAACGGCTGCCGGATCGTCGACCAGAACCACGAGGTGGGGATTTCCGAGGTCTGCGGTGGCCGCCTGGTCGAGGGCAAGCGACGGTTCGACTCCGGGGCCAGCACCGACGGCGCCCATATCGACCCGGGCCATAATTTCGTCGTCGTGACGACCACGCGATACCGATACGAGGCGGAGGCCTCCATCGGTGATGATCGAGATGTCGCCATCGAAGATGCCGTCTCGTCGAGCGACAGCTTGGGCCAGACAGCGGATTCCGTTGCCGCTCATCTCGGGCCGAGACCCGTCGGAGTTGAACAGCACCATCGTCACGTCCGAGTCGTCCGACGGCAAGCCGAACATCAGACCGTCGGCCCCGACGCCGCGGCGCCGATCGCAGACGCGACGAGCAAAGGCTGCGGCGTCGTTGGGGAGTTCGTCGACCAGTGCCACAAGGAAATCGTTACCGAGCCCGTGATGTTTGGTTAGTTGCATTGCTCAAAGTGTCCTACGAGATCGTCGAAGAGGTCCATTGGATTTCGTTCGGTGTCGAGCCAGGCGATGCGGGGGTCGCGTCGGAACCACCGCTCCTGACGGCGGGCGAACCGGTGGGTTCGGTGTCTTGCGAGCTCCAGCGCCCCAGCTTGGGAGATACGAACCTCGAGATGTTCGATGAGTTCTTTGTACCCGAGCGCTTGCTTCGGGGCTCGCGAGAGACCTTCGGGTCGGAGACGAAGCGCGTCGACCTCGTCGAGAAAGCCCTGCTTCATTTGCTCGAAGTATCGCGTATCGATCCGCGCGTTTATCTCTTCCCGAGGCAGCCGGATACCGACTTGTCGAAACGGAACCTCCGGGTAGGCGTCGATACCAGGGCCAAAGGAGGAGAACGGACGACCAGAACCCAGCGTTACCTCGAGGGCCCGAGTGACTCGCCGACGATTGTTGGGCTCCATCCGGGCTGCAGCCACCGGGTCGAGCCGAGTGAGCTCGGCGTGCAGCGCGAGGGTGTCGGGCTTTGCGTCGATCTCGGAGCGAACGCTTGGAAATTGGGCGGGGATCTCGAGCGCATTCACCACTGCCTGCACGTACAGGCCTGTGCCGCCCACCATCACCGGGTGTTTCCCCCGGGCCCGGATATCGGCGATTGCTTCATTTGCGGCGGCCTGGAACGCCGAAACCGTGTAGTCGTCGGACGGATCGGCGACATCGATCACGTGATGCCGCACCTCGGCTTGCTCGGCCTTGGTGGGCTTGGCTGTCCCGATGTCCATCCCCCGGTACACCTGCATCGAGTCGGCCGATATCAACTCGATTGTGTCGAACCGTCTCGCCAACTCCAGCGCAAGGGTGGATTTTCCGCTCGCGGTTGGGCCGAGGATCACAAGCGTTGTCGGAGTGTCGTTGCTTTGGGAACTCATCTAGAGGAACTCAATGAGAAGACCGTAGTAGTCCAAGCGAAGCGGGTCGGGATGGGCAAGGCCGTACTCGTCGAAGAACACCGGCACCAGTTCGGCCGCAAACACCGACGCTACCGAACGCGCCCCGGCGGCCAGGTCAAGATACGGGTCAGCAGTACCCGCACGCGACCAGTCGGTGATTCCGGTGATGTCGCCTCCGGGTTCGTCCGGGTTGTCAAGAAGCACCGCATGCAGCCCGAAACTTCCGTGGCCAAACGCCCCGTGGAGCTCCTCGGGGCGGCCTTCATGGAGCATCTCGATGAGACGTTTGGGTGCATACCGTTGGTAGGGGCCGCTCAGGTCCGTTGGATCAAAGGCACCTGTCGCAACCCGGTCTTCGATACGAGGCAACAATGCGTCAAGACGGTTGTCGAAACCGCGATCGGCGATGTCGTTTGGGTCGGTGCGGTGCACCATTCGCAACGCTCTGGCAGCCTTCCGGACTGAGTGTTCGGGGTCGACACGGTTCGCTGCTGCCGACGCTGGGCTCCCAACCGGGTACTTCAACACCGCCGCCATCCGGCCATCGGTAAGCTGCGCTGAACACACGACCTGGGGAACCGGCAGGGTTGCACCGATCCATCGAAGCCGCTGAATCTCCGCGTCGACCGGGCTTGTCGGCTGTGCGACAGCATTGCCGACCGGATCGAGGATTAAGGCCTGCAGAGGCCAGGCGTCGGACGGATTGAACTCTTGGACGACCATTCCGCCCGACCCAACCCGGCTCGAGGCAGGTCGCGAATCGCCGAGTGCGGCGAGAATCGCTGGAGGAAGATCAGCAGGAAAAGCTTCAGGTGTCGGCAAGGAACTCAGACTGCCACAACGGGGATTCGTACTTTGTGCTTTGGCATTGCGAGAACCTCAACGACCTCACCCATCAGGTAATGCCCTTTGGACTCGGTTACTCGAATCGAGGCGTACGATCCGACTCGCAGCGAAGGGACCCGGGCAGACGAGACCCGGTCGAAGTGAACCACCTTGTTCTGGCGGGTTCGGCCAGTAAGCCGCTCAGCGTTGCGTTTCGACACACCCTCAACCACGACCTCTTCGATCCGGCCAACACGCTCGGCGTGTTTGCGGGCTCCCGAACGGGCCAGCACGGCTCGAAGCTTTTCGAATCGTTCTACCGACACCGCATGTTCGATGAGATCGGTGAGTTCGGCGGCCTCGGTGCCTGGACGTTCGGAGTAGATATAGGTAAACGCCGCATCGAACTCGGCTACTGCCGCCAACTCGAGCGTGGCGGCGAAATCGTCGTCGGTTTCGCCGGGAAAGCCGACAATGATGTCGGTGGTCACCGCAAGGTCATCGATTTCGGACCGAGCAGCAGCAAGTTTCTCAAGATACCGCTCGGCGGTATAACCACGGTGCATCGCCGCAAGCACGCGATCGCTTCCCGACTGCACGGGGAGATGGAGGTGCTCGCACACTGCCGGGGTCTCCGCCATCGCCGCGATGGTTTCGGGGCGGAAGTCCTTGGGGTGGGGGCTCACATACCGGACCCGCTTGATTCCCTCAACGCCTCCCACCTGGCGAAGTAGGTCAGCAAAGAGTGGCCGAACTCGGACATCCTCGCCCTGTCGGCGCCGCGCAAGGGTGAGATCGCGTCCGTAGGAGTTCACGTTTTGCCCAAGCAAGGTCACCTCGGTGACGCCTTCGCCGGCCATTTGCGCAACATCGAGAACCAGGTCATCGAGTGGCCGACTGAGTTCGGGCCCCCGCACCGCGGGAACAATGCAATACGCACAGCTGTTGTCGCACCCAACCTGGATGGTGAGCCAGGCCGCGTACCCCGCATCGCTGCGGGGAGGAAGCGCCGAGGGGAACGCCTCGGCGTCATCGCGAGCCGCCGCTTCGAGCACCTCAACAATTGGGCCATTTGTTCGGGACTCACCCAGGAGCTCTGCGGCCCGATGCACGTTGTGGGTTCCAAAAACCACATCAACATGTCCGGCCCGGTCGCGAATGGTGTCCCGATCCTTCTGGGCGAGGCATCCCGCTACCGCGATCTGCACGCCAGGATTCTCGGTCTTGCGAACCTTCAGATCCCCAAGCTTGGCATACAGCTTGTTGTCGGCGTTTTCGCGAATACAGCAGGTATTCAGCACGACGACATCGGCGGATTCTTCGTCGGCAGCAGCGACGAGGCCATCGGCCTCGAGCAGGCCCGCGATTCGCTCGGTGTCATGCTCATTCATCTGACAGCCGTACGTGGTGATGTGATAGCTCCGCGACACAGTCACATCGTAGGGGAAAGGGAACGGGCGACATCTGTCCGCCAAAAACAGATGTCGCCCGTGGACCGGTTACACGGTTCCCTCTCCTTTTGTTAGCCCATTGCACAACGTGTTGACGAGACGGACAACACACTTCACAACGAAGTAACCGGGCGGTAACCCACCCTCTGAACAGGCGATTCGGAGGGAATCGCCTGAATCAGGGATCTATTCGTCGGCCCCAACTGGCTCGCCATCAAGGCTGATTGGCTGATCGTCGGCCTCGCTGAAATCTTCGCTCTCGGTGAGGTCGATCTCGGCTTCTTCTGGGTCTGGCATCACGATCTTGAAGACCCGGTCGGTGACCTCGACCATAATTTCAGGGTTTTCCTTCAGGAACTTCTTGGCGTTCTCGCGGCCTTGGCCGAGTTGTTCACCTTCGTAGGTGTACCAAGCACCCGACTTCTTAATGATGTCGTGCTCGACGCTGATATCGAGCACCGACCCTTCACGACTGATGCCTTGGCCGTACATGATGTCGAATTCGGCAACCCGAAACGGCGGAGCGACCTTGTTCTTCGCGACCTTGACCTTGACTCGGTTACCAACGATTTCCTGACCGTCCTTGATGGACTCGATCCGGCGAATGTCGAGACGAACCGACGAATAGAACTTCAGCGCACGGCCACCGGGGGTGGTCTCGGGCGAACCGAACATCACGCCGATCTTCTCTCGCAGCTGGTTGATGAAGATACAGATGGTGTTGGACTTGTTGAGGTTGGCGGTGAGCTTACGGAGCGCTTGGCTCATGAGGCGGGCTTGGAGGCCAACGTGGGACTGTCCCATGTCGCCTTCGAGTTCGACCTTCGGCGTAAGCGCAGCCACGGAGTCGATAACGATGACGTCGATGGCGCCGGAACGAACCAGCGTGTCGACGATCTCGAGTGCTTGTTCACCAGTATCGGGCTGAGCGATAAGGAGCTCATCGACATCGACGCCAATGGCTCGGGCGTAGACCGGGTCCATGGCGTGCTCAGCGTCGATATAGGCGCAGATGCCACCGTTGCGCTGGGCTTCGGCGACCACATGGGTAGCCAGCGTGGTCTTACCCGATGCCTCTGGGCCGAAGATCTCGACAACGCGACCTCGCGGCAAGCCACCGACGCCAAGACAAAGATCGAGGGAAAGGGCACCGGTGGGTACAACCTCGACGGCCATATTGGTCTTGTCGCCCATCTTCATGACGGCGCCTTTGCCATGATTCTTTTCAATCTGGCTCATGGCCATTTCGAGTGCTTTTTCGCGATCCATTGTGGGATTGTCTCCTTGAAGAACAGACGGGCCTTGACGTTCGAGGCCGGTTTCAACCTTGGGGCAGGTACGAAACCGAACCTACTGAGGGGGTGTGACACCACTTCGGCACCACGGGCAACGCTTTGATAACTTCTGAGCTACCCGGACGACACGAGGCCTGCACCGAGTAAGTGACAGCACTGTAGTTTCGAACAAGCGTTCGATGCAACCACCTCGGCGGAATTCTCGAGATTTTTCCCTTTTTCGGGAAAAACGGATTCTCCCAAAACGCCGTTAGATTGATCGGGCGGGCGGAGTACCGCTACTACCGCCGCGACCCCTTACAGGTCTCGGACAGGAGTTACCCAGTGCCCCGCAATTGGATCTACTTCCTGCTGATCCTCTTTATGCTTTACCTGATCAGCCTCAACCCAACCGACGCAGGCGTCACCGCCCATTCCTTTTTTGGATGGCTCGGCTCGATGCTCACCAACATCGGACAGTTCTTTGATGGACTCTTCGACGGTCCTGGACCAATCGACCCGGCCGCCGGCTAACGAACCGCGCCCGAAATCCGGTGATCTCCCGGACCGACGATCCATGAAACTGGACCCACGACCCGCCGAGGTCGCCTCGTGCTGACCTCCCACGGAGGCCGACGGTCCTCGCTTACCGCGCTCATTTACCCGCTTCCAGAGAGCGAAATTCTGGTTCCGGGCGAAAAGGTGTACTACCGAGAGCGCGCCCATTGGACGTCGCTCTTCCCCTATCTCGCCGAAACCGTCTCGATCCTTATCTTGTTGATGGTCGGCCTTGAAGGAATGCCCCGGGGCTGGGGATTCACCGCTGGTGTCGTGGTCTTTGGTTCCTTGGTCGTCGTCGTCCGGCTGTTCCAGACGCGGGAATGGAACTGGACCGAGGGCATACTCCTTGGCTGTACTGCGCTCATCGCGTTTGGCATGACGTCGGGCTCAATCGGCGGCATAGCCGTGCTCGTAGGCCTCGGCGCACTCATTCGACTCGTTGCCCACTACCTGCGCTGGGCGTTCTACGAGGATCGCTACATCACCAATCGGCGGATTCTTGAAACCACGGGTTTCTTCGGATCGAGAATCTCCTCGATGCCACTCGGTCGCGTCACCGATATCAGCCTCACTCGAAGCGTGTTTGGCGAGGTGTTTGACTTCGGCACGCTCCGGGTTGAAAGCGCCGGCCAGGATCAGGCCCTTGGCACCATCTCGTACCTGGTGGAACCCGAAGTCTTCCATGAAACCATCGTGCTACTTTCAACCGAAACCCACGCCTGACAGGAAACCCTTACTCCCATCGCTCCGCATCGAAGGAGCATCGCCTACCGAACCCTATGATCCGTCGACGGGTTCGGTCGTCATTACGCTTCCCGATGCTGGTTACGCAGCCAGGTAAGCTCTCTCGAGGCGATACGGTGGCGTCAAGCGGTACTGAAACGGACTAGGCGCCGCGCGAAACACCACCACTATCGGAGCACCCGGGAGCGAACCATGGCCGAGAAGACCTTCACCGACGACGAACTACGCGAACGGCTGAGCCCTGGCCAATACCAGGTCACCCAGCAAGCCGGAACCGAGCGAGCGTTCACCGGCGAATACTGGGACTGCAAAGACGACGGCACCTACCACTGCATCGTTTGTGACGAAGCCCTGTTTGCTAGCGACACCAAGTACGAATCCAACTCGGGTTGGCCCAGCTTCTACAAGGCGATGGACGACGCAAACGTCGACCGCATCGTCGATGAGTCCCATGGAATGATCCGCACTGAAGCCGTCTGCGGCTCCTGTGGGGCTCACCTTGGCCATGTGTTTCCCGATGGACCGCAGCCCACTGGCGAGCGCTTCTGCATGAACTCAGCATCACTGAGACTGGATCGAACCTCCGAAGAGGGCGACACCCCGGCATAGAAAGCAGAGCGTCAGAGGGATAGCAAGCAGAGCGTCAACGGGAGAGAGATGGCGCGTTAACGGCGTGGCGTTTCGAGCTCTTTGAGCAGGTTTTCGCAGCGTTGCTGATCGGCTGCTGATTCCCCCTCGGGCGAGAACATTGCGCGATTCATGATGTCGCCGAGTTCAAGAAGTTCTTCGCGCCCGCTCCTCTTCCCGAGGACCTCGGCGTACCGACCCAGTGCTTCGCCTGGCTGCCGGGCGCGCCCGGCATCTCGGCCAAGTTGTTCCAGCCGCTCCGCAGCGTGATCCCGCCAGCTCTTTGACCGATGGCGAATCAGGCGCATGAAGAGTGCTCCAGCAGCGACGAGAATGATGGCGAACAGAACTGCCGCAATGATGGTCACCACCGGGACCGTTGCACCGGTTTCGGCCACTGCCTCTGGTCGTGGGCCTGACAGCGGCACCTCGGCGGTCGGGTCAAACCCCTGCCAGCCGGCCCCGGGGAAGTAGATCTCGGTCCACGCGTGAGCATCGCGACCGCGAACTGTCCAGGTGCCACGGAACCGGTCGAAGTCGTTTGGCACATAACCAACGGCGAGGCGTGCCGGTATTCCCAGCGAGCGAACCATGACGGCTAAGGCGGTGCCGATTTGTTCGCAGAACCCCACCTTGTCGACGAAGAGCAATTGTTCGACCGCGTCAGCGCCAGCGGGCAACGCCGGGATGTCGGTGTCGTACACGATGTTGGCGCCCATCCAAGCTTCGAGGGCCCGCACCTTGTCGTATGTCGTTGGTGCATCGGCGGTAATTCGCTGCGCAAGTTCGCGTACCCGAGGCGTGGTCTCGACCTCGACGTATTGATCAAGAATTGGAGCCGGAATCGACCGGGTGAGCGGGTCGGCGGCCCGAAGGAGATCAGCGGTCACAAACGGACGCTCGCTCACGACGGTGTACTGCGAGCCCGCCGCGAGGTCGATTGGTGCACGAATAGAGTCGTCGCCGAACTGAGCGAAACGATCGACCGGGTGGTCGATCGACACGATATCGGGGGCCCCGAAGACCACGTCGGAGCCATCTTGTTCGAGCGTAAACGTCTGGGTGATGACCTCACCGATCTCCCCACTGTTACTGCCGACCGAGGTCAACCCGGACGCATCTGCGTTGAGGGTTCGGGCCACCACATCGGAGCGTTCAGAACGACGCCAGACCCGGCCGTCCCACTCATCGAATGTTTGCCCTCGCCAGAAACTCGGGGTGTTGGCTTGCACTCGCATGACCACCTCATCGCCCAGGTCACCCCGAGCGGCGGTATCCATTTGGTCGGTGAACCCCCAGTACGGCTGGACGCCATCGCCCTGTCCCCCGAAGATCGACCCCGATTGGGCGGAGGGACTTCCGAAGACCGTCATGACCGGAGCAAGGACTGCCGCAATCACTCCGAGCAATACCGCAGCTTGGACCAGATCTCGGCCAATGAGCTTCACCGAGGCACGATGCGCCCCAGAGCGGGCACCGACACGTGTTGCCAACGTGATGTGGGTGTGGCGGATTGCGAGAAGCGCAAGAATGAACAGTGCGATTCCTGGTTTGAGCGGGATCCCGCTTTCGCCTCGGACCGGCGAGAGGATGATCGCGAAGATCCACCCGGGGATCCCGATGCCGCTCGCCGACGAAAATATCGACGAGAGTCCGGCGCTCAGCACGACGACGATTGCGGCCACGATCAGGAGAAGCGGGATAGGTTCGGGCAAGAACTGTGCGGTCCACGAAAACGTGGCCGCGATGAAAAGCTTTGGAATGAGAGCGATCGTGAGGTCTGCGGCAACCCAGCCCCGACGCTTGACCTTTTGCGGCTCGGTCCGCGACCGACCGGTCGTCGCTGCGGGGTTACCCATGCTCGCCAATCCAACTATCGCCGTTTGGGCCAACGAGGAACACCGCTGCGCCAGCTTGGGTCGTCTCGGGCTGGCCGCGAAGGTCATCGCCTGCCACGACAGCTGCGAGTCGGGCGATAACTTCGGTTTCGTTTCGTACCGGTGTGGTTCGGATCTGGCTCGAACGCGACGCTGGCGGCGGTTGCGGTTTCCCGAACCGTGCTGGCTTTGCGGCAGTGCGAGCGTCGAAGGTGACGGCCTCGCCGTGGTTTGTAACGAGTCGTACCGTGCGTCCCTGACGGAGGGCCTCTATGGCATAACCAGCGGTGCGTCGGATGGCTTCTTCGCTTCGTTGATCGACGCCCGCATTCGCCACCTTCGGGACGTGCACGGCCAACACAACTTCCCGCTCCACGGTGCCCTCGAGTTCGCGCACCATGAGTTCGCCCGAGCGGGCCGAGGCCTTCCAGGCAACCAGCGCTTGTCCGTCGCCTCGACGATAGGGACGAACCGAGCGAGTGAGATCTGAGCCGCGGCTGACCGCGTCGTGACTCGGCGACTCTTCGTCAGAAGGTGCATCGAGAACCCGCTTCGCTTCTGTCGGCGTCGGCCCGACGTGCATTCCTCCGGGGATTGCGGTGTGGAACCGACGTCGGCACGAGGCGATACCGAGAGGCCCGATAACCGTCATCTCACCCGCAAGATGGTGATGCACTCCTCGACGGTCGAATCGGGCGATCAGCGATGTACCTTCGCCGATCCGGATGCCCTCGGCATCTCCGGCAACGGTGGTTACAGCAAGGAGAGAACCCGCTGGCGAGGCGCTCGCGATGTCGAGACGACACGGCTCGCCGATGAGGGTCACGCGTGGCGTCACGACCGTGATCTCGGGGCTTCGCATTCGCAGGTACGCCACCGTTGCATCGAGGAAGGCAGCGAGCCATCCGGCAACGATGATGCCAAGCAACATCACAAATCCACTTGCATTCCAGAGACGATAGAGCGGCAAAGTAATGACGGCGAGAGTGGTGAAAAGGCTCGACGCCGGCATCATGAGCCGACCGCTCCAGGCGGTAGTGCTGGGATCGCTGGGATCCCTCGGATTGCTGGCCCCTTTCTGCACGACTGGAAAGTGGCTTACTTGCTCGGTGCCGGTACGGCAACCGTGCTGATGATTTCGCGGACCCACGCTGCTGCAACCGGAAGGGGTTCATGCGGGCGCGCTCGATGAGCCAAGACAAACGGTGCGGCATCGGCGATATCTTCGGGCACTACGTACGAGCGGTCGCGCAGCGCCGCCATCGACCGAGAAACCGCCATCAACGATTGGGTAGCCCTTGTGCTGAGTACCTGATTGCCCTGGCCGGTGATGCGAATAGCCCCCACGATGTCGAGCGCGTATTCAAGTACCGGCTCGGCCACATGAAAACTACTGATCCTCGATCGGAGCTCGCCAAAACTCTCCGCCGAAAGCACGGGTTGCAGCGCTCCTACGGCGTCTCGTCCACCCGTGCCCTGCAACAAGCTGCGTTCGACATCGCGGCTTGGCAGACCGAGCGAAATCGCAACGCCGAACCGGTCGCGCTGTCCCTCGACCAGCGGAAACGTCCCAGCATGATCCATCGGGTTCTGCGTAGCGACAACAAAGAAGGGTGCCGGCAATCGATACGTGCGTCCATCGACACTCACCTGCTGTTCGGCCATTGCCTCAAGCAGAGCCGATTGGGCACGGGGTGTCGATCGGTTCAGTTCGTCGAAGAGCAGCACGTTGGTGAATATCGGTCCGTGGTGAAACTCCCACGACCGTTTCTCAGCGTTGAAGGTATTGACGCCAACAATGTCGGAAGGCAGCAAGTCGGGAGAACCTTGAAGCCGGCTAAAGCGGCCCGCCAAGAGTCGGCTGAGTGCGCTCGCCAGGACGGTCTTGCCCACGCCGGGTTCGTCCTCGAGCATGAGGTGCGATCCAGCGAGCAGGGCGGCTACCGCAAGTTCTACCTGGCGACGTTTGCCAAGCAGAACCGTTTCGACGGCGTCGACAAGGGTGCGCGGAAGTGGCGCCGTTGACGGCGCTTCTCCCAGCTCTTGGGTCAAAGTCATGTTCTTGTATCGACATGTTCGTAACCGCTTCTTGAGGGTTAGCTCGCTGTCTGCAGCCGCAACCTGAGCGCGTTGAGCACGGTTATGGTTGCGTACTGCCGCAACCGGTTCCGGTCGGAGGGAAACGTCACTTCGAGACACTCGGCGTTGCCATCGACCAGGGTTGCGAGCCACAGGGTGCTCAGACCGTTCTCACCAGCGGTTGCCGGGCCGCTGGCCACCGCCGTATCGGTTCCAAGCCGCTCCCCTACTGCCACAACAAGCGCCCGTGCACCGGCCTCGCCTTCGAGGCTTTCGGTGGTTCCCACGAGCGTCGCCGCCATCGCCTCGTTTTGGGGCACCACGCTACCGATGAGGACGTCGCCGGCTCCGGGAACATCGAGGAGACGGGAGGTAAGCAGCCCTCCCGTAGCCATCTCGGCGGCGCTAACCGTGAGGTTCATCGACCGAAGCGTTGCAAGAACCACGGCTTCCATGTTTTGGGGCACTGTGGCCCGGGTTTGAGCATCGTCCACCCCGAACACGATTGGCCCCACGATGCTGCGGACTCTTGCTTCTTCGTCGTCGAGGAGGACTTTCACGGCGTTGTCGTCGGCGGCCTTGGCGGTAAGCCGGATCTTTAGGCCCTCTATCCCACTGGCGTTGAACGCCAGCGTGACGCCAACCCCCGGGTCGTCGAGCCGGGCGATCTCCTCGGCCAGCATCTCACCCAAGTTTGATTCGCCGACGCCCCAGGTACGCAAAGTCCGCGAGGCAATGGTGGCGGTTTCGCCGGAGCGACCGATGAGGTCGGGGACGACCGTGCCGAGCATCATCTCGTGCATCTCGTAGGGGACGCCCGGCATCGCGTAGATCACACACGTCTCGTCGGGCTCGTCACCAACTGGCACCACGAGTCCAGCCGCGGTCCCGGGCTGCTGCTCCATGGGCCAGCCGCCGTCGGGCACGTCGGCCTGCGACAGGTTGCTCTCGGGCATCTCTTGACCGCGAGACGAATACATTTCTCGAATTTTGACCACCAGCTCGTCGCTTCGAACCAGTGGGCGTCCCGTGAGCTCGGCGATGATGTCGCGGGTGATGTCGTCGTGCGTTGGGCCAAGGCCACCCGTGATGAGCACGGCATCGGAGCGTTCG
This sequence comes from uncultured Acidimicrobiales bacterium, assembly GCA_937934655.1. GTDB lineage: Bacteria > Actinomycetota > Acidimicrobiia > Acidimicrobiales > SHLQ01 > CALLQB01. The sequence continues at coordinate 47,574 of CALGZB010000170.1, forward strand.
ATCGCTTGGCCGATGACCGTTCGCATTCGGTCGGGATTGTCGCCGACCTTGGTTTGATAGTGCGAGTTGATTCCCGCAAGGGCCAGTTGCTCGCCGATCCAGGAAGAATTTGTATCGACGATCTGCCCGAGGAGCAGTTCGGTTCCGACGGCAACAACCTCAACGTTCATGAGGTGAGGTTACTGGGTCTTAGCTCGTGGACGCGTACGAACGGCTGCCGTCGCGGAGATACATATACCCGGTGTAGAGCGTGAGCCCAACGGCGATCCAAAGCCACAGGGTGACGACCCAGCGGGTGTTCTCGAACGGCGGGGCCACAGCGATGAGCAGCGCCACGCCTTGGATCGTGGACTTCCACTTGGCTGCTTGCCGGGCCGGCACAACGACCGATTTTGTGGCGAGCCAGCTGCGCCACGCACTAATGCCTAGCTCGCGAATGGTGATGAGCACCACCGGCAACCACCAGTAGGCGCCAACCTTCCAGAGGGCGATACTCGCGCCGATCACTACGACCTTGTCGGCAAGTGGATCGAGAAACGACCCGGCCTTCGTAACGCCATGGGTGCGGGCAAGCCGACCATCGATGACGTCAGAAACGGCCAACAGCGTGCCGAGAACAACCGCTCCCCACGAGGTGCCAAGCGACTCTTCGTTGGCCAGAATCATCCAGAAGATGGCAGGCGAGGCAATGATGCGGCCAAGGGTCACCATGTTGGCGGCGTTCGATACGAACGCTCCTCCGTGGTGGATGACCTCAGCGATCATCCCGGTGTGCCCTCTGCCGATTCTTCTTCGAGGATGCTGCCTTCAACGCCTTCGGCGAGCAGGTCTGGGCCCAGGGCCCCAGCGACCGTCACTGTGGTGAATTCACCGACAGGCAGGTCGATCGGCACGGCGACGATGCCGTCGATCTCTGGCGCCTCTCGAGTACTTCGGGCAATTCCTGGCTCATCCACAAGTACTTTGACCGTCTGGCCGATCATTTCGTCACGTTTTTTTGCGGTGATTCCATCTTGGATCTCGCGCAGCTCTGCCAAACGCTGATGCATAAGGTGAGAGTCGACCTCGCCGTCGAGGTCGACGGCGTAGGTTCCCTCTTCGGAGCTATAGGAGAAGAACCCGCACCAGTCGAGCTCGGCTTGCTCGACAAAGTCGATGAGCTGGTCGTGATCCTCTTCGGTTTCGCCCGGATACCCAACGATAAAGTTCGATCGGAACGCAGCCGTTGGTTCGCGAGTTCGGATGGCATCGATGCGCTCAAGAAAGCGTTCGCCATCGCCCCAGCGGCGCATTCGTCGCATCAATGGCGGCGAAACGTGCTGCAGTGAAAGATCGAAGTACGGAACCCCGGTGGCGCAAATGGCATCGATAAGCGCATCGTTAAGCTCCGACGGATACAGGTACAGCAGGCGAATCCAGTCGGTGCGCTCAGCGACCTGCTCGACCAGCTTCACCAGGTCCTTGGTGCCCTGTCCTTGGTCGCGGCCGTAGCTGGCAAGGTCTTGAGCGACTAGCACGATCTCTTTGGCTTGGAGCTGGTCGACCTCGGTAAGAATCGAGTCGATGCTTCGCGACCGCTGTGGACCACGGAAGGTCGGGATTGCACAGAACCCGCAGGCCCGGTCGCAACCCTCAGCGATCTTTACGTAGGCCCAAGGCCGGTCCGACGCTGGACGTGGGAGGTTCAACAGATCGAAACTTGGGAGTGGAGCCGAGCCGGGCTTCGCACCGATGGACACTGGCACACCGAATCCGGCAACCTGGTCGGCTTCTGGCAACGCCTCGGCGAGTTCGGCGCCGTAGCGCTCAGCCATACAGCCGGTAACGACGAGTTCGGCGTTTGGGTTCTCGTCGGAGATCGCCAGCACGGTATCGATGGACTCCTGGCGAGCCTCTTCGATAAACGCACAAGTGTTGACCACCACGACATCGGCATCGCCCATGTCGTCGGCGGCTTGCATGCCGTCAGACAGCATCTTGCCGGCGAGCTTGTCAGAGTCAACCTGGTTCTTGGGGCAGCCGAGGGTCTCAATAAAGAAGGTTTGGCCCATTAGAACTCCCCCGCTGCGCCGTTTGCTTTGGCGCGACGGTCAGCGGCGTACCACTGGGTCGCCGACACGATTGCGTAGGGAACGATGAGCAGCGCCACGTAGATCCAGTTTCGGGTGAGAAGAAAGAGAACGAAGGAGGTAATCACCAGCGCGACTAACCCAGCAAAGAACAGCCTGGTGAGGATTCGGATGTCGGCGGTGGAGTCGAGACCCCGGTCTTCGTACACGGGGTAGAGGTTACCGGACCGAGTTCTATGAACCAGTGCCCACGACGACGACGGTGAGCACGTACAGGGCCAACAACACTGCTGCTTCCCAACGAACGACCAGCCGCTTCGTGAACATGAAGCCAATCGCTACGGTCGAGATGAGCATCATGAGAAGCACACCGTTGACCGCCACGCTGGGGTCGTCGATGGGCCCAGGTCCGATCACCGAGATAGCGCCGCCCACAGCAAGGCTGTTGAAGAGGTTCGAACCGAGCAGGTTGCCGACGATAAGTTCGGTCTCGTTGCGGCGCGCTGCGGCAACAGCGGTCACAAGTTCGGGCAACGACGTACCAATCGCGACCATCGTGAGGCCGACAAATCCACCGCTGAGACCGAGGTCGTCAGCGATCCACGTGGCACCTTCAACCAACAGCTGGGCACCAGCGACGGTTCCTACTAGCCCGACAAGGGTCCGGCCGATCTCATAGGAAGTGGTCGTTTCCTGCTCGAGGAATTCTTCGTCGATATCGACATCGGCTTCGCTCGACATCAGAAGCCAGCCGATCGCTGCGACCAGAACGAGCAGCATGATGATGCCCTCGACCCGGCTCAGACCGCCCTGGGCGAAGATGGCAAACAGCCCGGCCGACGCAAACGCAAGGGGTGCTTCGCGCCCGATCGCCTTCGCCGGCAGCGGGAGCGGTGAAATGAGCGCAGCGAAACCGAGCACCAGGCTCAGGTTGGCAATGTTCGAGCCCACAACGTTGCCAACGCCAAGCGCTAGCTCGCCGCGGGATGAGGCGATACCCGACACCAAAAGCTCAGGCGCACTGGTTCCGAACCCCAGCACGACCGCACCGATGACGATGGGTGACATGTTGAGGCTCGCGGCCAGGCGAGCACCGCCGAGCACAAATTGGTCAGCGGCAAAGGTCAACAGGACAAGGCCTGCAACAACCGCAAGAATCGCAAAGATCACAGCTAGCGATTCTATCCCTGCTGGGCTGCGGCGAGTTCTTCGGGACTGATCATGACTTCGCGGGCCTTAGATCCTTCGCTTGGGCCCACCACCCCGCGCTCTTCCATCAGATCCATGATGCGCCCGGCACGAGCGAATCCGACCCGCAGCTTGCGCTGAAGCATCGAAGTTGAGCCGAGCTGGCTTTGCACGACGAGTTCGATGGCTTGAACCAGTAGCTCGTCGTCGTCGCTTCCGGTGGATGCGCCAAAGGTTCCAGGGGGCGCCGCCGAGGTGAGATCGTCATCGAACCCGCCGGCGGCTGGAGCGGCAGCTTGGGGAGTCCCGGGGAAGGGGACGTTCGCGATTGCGAGCGGCTTGGCGTTGCTGGCGCTTGGGTCACCGGCTGGCGACGGCATGCGGTGGTTCCCCGCCTCAGCCGCTCCGCCGGGAGCCGTGGGCGCCGTTCCGCTGACGGCATCGTTTGCGGCCTCGGTGACTTCTTCGAGTTCTGGTTGTTGCTCTCGCCAGAACTCGACGACACCACGGACTTCTTCTTCAGTAACCCAGCAACCCTGCACCCGGTGCGGTGTGCTCGAGGCGGGTCCCATGAGGAGCATGTCGCCCTTTCCGACCAGGCGTTCTGCGCCCGGCTGGTCAAGGATGACTCGACTGTCTTGAAGACTTGAAACAGCGAATGCCAGACGGGCCGGAACGTTGGCCTTGATAACACCAGTGATGACGTTGACCGACGGACGCTGCGTGGCGATAACAAGGTGGATACCGACCGCACGGGCCTTCTGAGCGATCCGACAGATCGACTCTTCGACGTCGCGTGCCGCAACCATCATGAGGTCGGCGAGCTCGTCGACCACAACAACGATGTACGGCATGTGCTCGTACACCTTGGGGTTGCCGTCGGCATCGGATTCGCCGAGCTTGGCCTTCACGGTGCCCTTGGCAACGGCGGTGTTGTAGCCACCGATGTCGCGGAAACTACAGGCGCTAAGCAGCTCGTAGCGACGTTCCATTTCGCGGACTGCCCAGGCGAGTGCGTTGGCGGCCTTCTTGGCGTCGGTGATTGGTTGGGTCAGGAGGTGCGGTACCCGCTCGTACTGGCCCATCTCGACCATCTTCGGGTCGACCAGGATCATGCGAACCTGGTCGGGGGTTGCCCGCATCAGGATCGAGGTAATCAGACTGTTGATACAGGACGATTTACCTGCACCGGTTGCGCCGGCGATGAGGATATGCGGCATCGCAGCGAGGTTGGCGAGCATCGAACGGCCGTTGATGTCGCGACCCAACGCAGCTTCCATTGGGTGATCGGCGTCGCGGGCTTCCTGCGAGCCAAGGATGTCGCCGAGGGCAACGATTTCCCGGTTGGCGTTTGGAACTTCGACGCCGATCGCTTGGCGTCCGGGGATCGGGGCGAGAATTCGCACATCCGGCGACGCCATTGCGTAGGCGATGTCTTTGTGCAGCGCAGTGACCCGGGCGACCTTTACTCCGGGTCCGAGTTCGAGTTCGTAGCGGGTGACGGTTGGCCCGACGACCATGCCGACAAGGCGGGTTTCGACGCCATGTTCGGCGAGTGCGTTTTCGAGCACTCGGCCGCGTTCTTCCACCGCACGTTTGTCGATCGACTGGGCGTCGGAAACTTCGAGAAGGCTTAGAGGTGGCAGAACCCAATCGCCGCTTTTCTTTGCGACGGCTCGTCGTTTGGCCGAGGGAGGCTTTGGTCGGTCAGGAACTTCGACCTTCGGGATGTCCAGCTTGGCAGGGGACGGCGCAGGGGTTTCATCAGTTGACGTATTGACATCGATGCGCCGATCGTCGGCGTCGTCGCTGTGCACGGCGTTGGAGTCGTCGTAGTCATCGTCGGCCGGGTCGTAATTGGCAGCGCTGAGATTGTTTTCTGGGTAGTCCTCGCCGTCGTAGTCGTCGGCGATATCTCCAACGGATCCATCGGTGAGGTCGACGTCGTCGAAAATATCTCGATCTCCCGGGGATTCGAGCAGCCACCGAAGACGCTCGCCGATTGAGGCGCGACCCTCCATACCACCAGCCGTGGCGTCGGCGATGGACCGAACCGTGATACCGCTCATGACGAGGAACGCCACGATAGAAATTGTGCCGAGTACAAGCACCGCTCCCCAAACGGCAGCGATTCGTAACAATGTTCCGCCGGTGGCAAGGCCGAGGATTCCGCCAGCGTCGGCGAGTGCGCTCACACCGGCATCAAGGCTTGGCCGTCCACGGAAGACGTGAAGTAACCCGCTTACGGCAAGCGCGGTTAGAGCTGCTCCGACGGAGAATCGGGTGGTGAGTTGATGGTCGCCTTCGGGCGTTGGGTCGTCGGTCTTGCCTCGGACAAGCACAATGCCGAAGCCGATAAGCCCAACGGGGATCCAGGCACGAACGAGGCCGATGAGCCAGCCGAAGAAACCGTCGTAGAGGCGCCCAAGCGGGCCCGCCATCTCGGCGTAGGTTGCGAGTGCGGCAAACAGACCGACAGCGATGAGGATAAGACCCCAAAGATCGGCGCCGTGGTCGGCGAAGGCTTCGGTAACCGCATCGTTGGTTGTGGAGCGCTCCGTCTCACGACGCTTGCTCGCCTTTTGAGAAGATGCCTTTGAAGCTGTTGCCTTCTTCGCGGTGCTTCGTGAACCGGCGGTTTTGGTCGCCGGCTTCTTCTTCACCGCAGTGGAACCCGACCTGGTGGTCGATTTCGCTCGTGTCGCCTTTGAAGGTGTCGTGCGTGATCTTGTCGATGACGCGGGCTTGTTCGATGCCGCCCGGGGCACCGTGGTTCCCGACCGTTTCGATGAGCTCGAGGCTCGCGAGGACTTGTTTTTTGTTGCCACAGCGAGGACAACGCTAACAGCGGCTGCTCGATTTTCACCCCAAATTCTCGACGCACCGCGCGACCACAACCGCTGTTCGCGTTCATTTGGCCAGTCGGATCCACCGACTCCCGATTTTCCCTGGTGAGACCCGGTCTTTCCCGAGAGGAGACAAGACCGCCGGTAGGATGACGACCATGAACTTCCGGCTTCTGGGCTTCCCTGTCTCGATCGAACCCTCCTTCCTTATGACCCTTGGCCTGCTTGGCTATTTCTCGGCCGGCGGCGACACCGCCCTGGTCATTGCCTTTGTGGTCATCGGCGCCATATCGGTACTCATCCACGAATTTGGGCATGCGTTCGCCGCACGATCACAAGGAGTCGTTGGCACCCCATCGATCGCCCTCGCTGGAATGTCCGGCCTCACCCGCTACCGCCTCCAAGAAGCGCCGTCGCGTGCACAGTCGATATTCATCAGCTTCGCCGGGCCGCTTACCGGCGTCGTACTTGGAGCCGCAGTGCTCGCCTTCGATCGAGCCGAGGTTCTCGAAGCGACCGACTTCAACAACAACCTGATCCGAGTAGCGCTGTTCACCACGTTTGGTTGGAGCGCATTCAATCTGCTCCCCATCGTGCCGCTCGACGGCGGCCACATCATGACCGACCTCATCCCCGGCGACCGGATCACACGGCAACGCCGGGCAGCAATCGTCTCGGTGGTCTTCGCCGTTGCTGCAGCCATCTGGCTCGTCACCGCTTGGGGCCTTGGCGCCATCTACGGCGTCTTCATCCTCGGCTCGATGGCGATGCAAAACCTCTCGGTCTTTAGCAAATCTCAGGAAGCCTCAAGGATCGCCCCGCCGATGACCCCACGCCAAGGCGATCTCAAAGACCTCCCAGGCACGGCAGAACAACCAACCGAGTAAGCGGCTCGGCTCTACGCGCTGCCGACTTTCCGATACCGGATTACGGCCATGCCGTCATTTGTGGCGTCGGGAAGTAGTCGGGCCCCTACGCCGTAGCGCTCCCAGCCTTCGGGGAAATCGTCGATCGGTTCCAGGTTTGGCGCTAACTCGGCAAGCTTTGCACCCACGTCAATCGACTCGGCGTCGGTGATGGTGCAGACGCTATAGATGATCTCGCCACCATCTTTCACCAAGTCCTGAGCAGCGAGCACCAGCTCGACCTGAAGCGTCGATAGCCGCGCCGCATCCTCCTCGCCGATCCGCCAGCGAGCGTCGGCGCGCCGTCGGAGGGCACCCAAGCCGGTACACGGAGCATCGACAAGCACCGTGTCGAAAGATCCAGGCCGATACGGCAACTGCCGACCGTCGGCCACAACGGAGAACACATTGTCGAGGTCGAGCCGGTCGCTGTTTTGCGAAACCAGGCGAGCCCGACTCAGTCGACGATCCGAGGCTGCAACAACCGCTCCCCCGCCTTCGGCACCGGCGATGAAGGTCGATTTGCCGCCCGGCGCCGCGCAGATGTCGGCCACCAAGTCACCGGTGACCAATGCGGCAACCATTTGGCTGCTTCGGTCTTGCCGGTAGCCATCGTCGCGTTCGGTAACCTCGGCAGGTTCGTTCATGGCAGCCATAAGGGCCCGGCCCTGGTCGTCGCCGAACTGTTCGATAAACAGATCGAACAGCCAGTCGGGGTAACTCAGCGCAATGGCATCGGTGGGATAGGTAACCGGAGCATCGATGACCTTCCGCAATACGGCATTTACAAGGCCACGGAACTTATGGGGTGTCGCCTCAACCGTGTCGTTGACCGCCGCGTGCGGGGGCGTGCCAAGAAAGACCAGCTGATACACGCCGAGGCGAAGCGCTGCTTTGGCCTCGACAGGCGGCGGGTCGGCAATGAACCTGTCGGCGAGGTAGTCACACGCTCGACTCATGCGGGTTGAGCCGTACACAAGCTCGGTTACGAACCCTCGATCGCGTGCCTCGAGTGGGCTGTTTGAAAGCATCTGTTGCAACAGCAGGTTGGCATAGGCACCGTCGCGCTCGATCCGGATCACCGCCTCGAGGGCGATATCGCGAGCCGTGGTGAGTTGTTTCTTCGGTTTCTTCGGTTTCTTGGTGGTCGACTCGTTGATGGTCATGAGCTTCCGAGCCGTTCATCAATGGTTGGTTGAGCGCCATTGCGCCATGCTGCTGCCTCTTGGCGAGCTTTACCTTCGGGTTGCACGACCACGAGTTCGAGTGCGCCGTCGGCGGTTCCAGCCAGCACGCGCCCGTCGTCGAAGATGACCGAACCGGCAGCTTGTTTTGTTGGGCTCCCGACCACTCGGGTTTCCCAGACCTTGAGGCGTTTGCCTCGAAAGGTTGTCCAGGCATTGCCGATTCGGACCATGCGGTGAAGTTCGGCTGCCGACCGAGCGAAGTCGAGCTGCAGGTCGTCGGTATAGATTTTGCGGGCGTAAACGGCTTCGCCTTCTTGCGGGCGGGGATTAGTGAGTCCGGCTTGGAGCGTGTCGACGAGCAGCCGTGCCCCTGTGTCGATGAGTTCGACACGTAGTTCATCGGCAGTCTGATCGTCGCCGATGGGCACTTCGACCTCCGAGTAGATATCGCCGGTATCGAGTCCCTCTGCGAGTTGCATCACATCGACGCCGGTTACCGAATCGCCTTCGAGAATCGCTCGCTCGACCGGAGCTGCTCCCCGCCAGCGCGGCAGCAGCGAGAAGTGGAGGTTTACCATCGCCAACTGTTCGAGCACGTTGGGTTTAATCAACTGACCGAATGCCACGACCACGGCAAGATCTGCCTCAACGGCGAGTGCATCGTCGATCGACTCGGTTACGGGAATACCAAGCTCGAGCGCTTTGGCTTTGACTGGCGTCGGGCTTAAATCACCGCCGCGGCCTCGGCGCTTATCCGGAGCACTAACAACGAGTGCGATGTCGAAGCCGGCCTCGTGAAGAGCGACAAGCGGCGGGACCGCCATGTAAGGCGTGCCCATGTAGACGATGCGTTCGATCGTCTCAGGCGGAGTTTTCAGCATGAAAGAAGTTTCGGCTACGGCAGCGAAAGATCGTCGGCGATCTTTGCCCGTTTGCGCTTACTCATCGAGGCGAAGTCAAGCTCTCGAATAGTCTTCAGCGCCTCAACCCGAGTCTCTTCGTCAAGATGGTCGAGTAACAAGATGCCATCGAGATGGTCCATCTCGTGCTGGTACAGCCGCGACTCGAGTTCGTCGGCCTCGATGGACACTTCTTCGCCCGACATGTCGTAGCCGGTGAGATGGATCTCTTTGGGACGAGTGATCTCCCACGACAGACCCGGCACCGATAGGCAGCCTTCTTCGTAGACCCACTCGCCACTGCTCTCGACGACCACCGGATTGATGAGCACGCCAGGCCCGTCGCCGAAGTCGTACACAAACATCCGTTTGGCCACGCCAACCTGCGGAGCGGCCAGGCCTATGCCTGGAGCGTCGTACATAGCGGGGAACATGTCGCGGGCAAGCTTTGCGAGCTTGCCGTCGATGTCAGTGACGTCCTTCGCTGTTTCTCGCAGCACAGGATCGCCGACGTACCTGATGGAGTAGCGGGCCATATGTTCAGGCTACCGTCAGCGGCGTGTCCAGTCCGAGCCAAACGCCAGATGCCACACCCGAAGGCCAGTACTTCTCGGCCGCTCCGGAGGTAGATTCTGACCCTCGGGTGCTTGAGTTATCTCTGCCGGACCTTCACCTTCGCCTCACCGCCGACCGCGGGGTGTTCGCTTCCGAACAGATCGACACCGGCACCAAGTACCTTTTACTCGAAGCCCCCACTCCCCCGGCGGAGGCAAAAACGATGCTCGATATCGGCTGCGGGTACGGACCGATCGCCCTCTCCCTCGCCGCTCGGCAGCCCGACGCCACCGTGTGGGCTATCGACGTAAACGAACGGGCCCGCAGGCTGTGCGAAGCCAACGCCTCCGATGCTGGGCTCAGCAACGTAAAGGTAAGCCCGCCAGCCGAAGTGCCGGACGATCTGCGATTCGATCGGATATACGCCAACCCGCCCATCCGTATCGGCAAGTCTGCCCTCCACGAACTTCTCGCCCTGTGGCTCGACCGCTTGGCACCCGACGGCGTCGCGTACCTGGTTGTGCAAAAGCACCTGGGCGCAGACTCGCTCACCCGGTGGCTTGACGAACAAGGCTGGCCGGCGCAGAAGCTCAGTTCTCGCAAGGCGTTCCGAATCCTGGAAGTAAAGGCTCGTTCATGAAACAACTCGACGGTACAGGAATGAAGCGACTCCACCGCGAAACCCGCCGAAAGACCGATGCTCGACTGGCCATGATGGTCGAGGGAGTCCAAGGACCGTTCAGCTTGGGATCGATCATTCGCACCGCCGCTGCGTATCGGGTTGAGCACCTCTGGATCGCCAACACCGAAACCACCCCGGCGAACTCCAAGGTCGGCAAGACTGCGCTCGGCACCGACCGGTACGTCGAGTGGACCGCGTGTGAAACAACGGCCGAAGCAATTGGGCTCGCTCGTGCCGCTGGATTCCAACTGGTTGCGATCGAGTTGGCCGACCAGGCAAAGCCGATCGATCACATCGATATGACCCCGCCGACCTGTTTGGTTGTGGGCCACGAAGACCGAGGCGTGGTGCCAACGACCTTGAGCGCCGTCGACCATGTGGCATACCTGCCCCAGCTCGGAAAGATTGGCTCGCTCAACGTGGCCACCGCTGCGTCGATCGCCATGTACGAAGCGCGTCGGCAACATCTCAGCTCCGGGGACTCGCAGCAAGAGCAGTAAGAGTGGTTCTCGGTCTCTCAACGTGACGGAAGTGTTGCTGACAGCGACACCTCTGCCGATAGATGATGGTGAAGATGGATCACCCTCACGATCACGGCCATTCGCAGAACGGAACGGGCGGGCACAGCCATGAAGGCCACAGCCACGGCCCCAGTTTGGCGACCGCGGGGGCACGCCACATCAAGCCTCTTAGGATCTCGTTCGCGCTCATCGGCTTCTACTTCTTCGTCGAGGTAATCGCCGGCTTCTGGACGGGATCGCTTGCGCTGCTTTCCGATGCTGGCCACATGCTCACCGACGTCATTGGTCTCGGGATGGCGCTAGCCGCAATCCAGCTCGCGATCCGCCATAAGGCCGAATCCGACAGTCACGAATCGCAGCACACCTTCGGCCTCTACCGGCTCGAAATCCTGGCCGCATTCGTCAATGCCATCTTGTTGTTCGGTGTGGCGATTTATGTGCTCATCGAAGCGGTGAAGCGGTTCTCGGCCGACGATCAAGAACTCCTCGGTATCCCGATGCTTATCGTGGCCTCGCTCGGCCTTGTCGTGAACATCATCGTGTTCTTCCTTCTTCGAGAAGGCGCCAAAGACAGCCTGAACGTTGAGGGCGCCTACCTCGAAGTCATCGCTGACATGCTTGGTTCGGTGGCGGTTATCGCCGCGGCAATCATCTACGAGCTCACCGGTTGGTCGTGGATCGACCCGCTCTTCGCTGCGGTCATTGGTCTTTGGATCCTCCCCCGCACCTACCACCTCGGCCGCCAAGCGATGCTCGTGCTGCTGCAGTCGGCGCCCAGCCATATCGATCTCAACGAACTCGGCACCAAGCTCGAAGGCATCGATGATGTCGTCGACGTCCACGAACTCCACGTGTGGACCCTCACCTCGCAGATGGAGTCGGCCTCGGCACATCTCACCGCCGCCGAGGGCGCCGATCATCACGCAATCCTCGATCAAGCCCGAGCGCTCCTCGCCGACACCTACGGCATCGACCACGCAACCTTCCAAGTAGAACCCGAATCCCACAGCGGCTGCCGAGAAGACTGCAGCTTCTAGGGTCGCTGTCTTTATGGTCGCTGCGTCGCAAGCTCCTTCGCTCTGCGTTCCACTATGAGACCGTAGTTTCAACCTCGGCCTACGCTGGCGCTACGGCCGACACCAGGCTCTGACACAAAGCGCCGCTTCTGGGCACCATGCCGCTTTGGCCCGAACCGTTGACCTCGGTGCCTGAAACCAAGCCACAACCTCGGCACCTCGGTGCCTGGAACCAAACCCCCGGTTTTCCACCTGGCACCAAACACCGTGTTTGGTGCCAGGTGGACGCATCTTGTGTTGCACGTGACCGCCCTGAGCGCCGCTTCTGGGCACCACGCCGCTCGCACTCACGACGTTTGGGGCCTTCGCCGTACGTTGCCGCGACGTGTGCCGACTGTTGTTACTTGAGCGCTTGGTCCGGGACAGCTGTTATTGCACTTCGTGCAGACCGTTACGCACGGAGCGGCTCGCAGCGCGCCGGCTGCTTTTCATTCGTCGAACGCTTGCAGACTGCTCGGTGGCCGCAGCGCACCGGCAGCGCCGTTGGGTTTTCGAGCACCCCTAAAAGTTTGTAGCGGAGCACCTTCAGCCTGTGGTTCGTCGCACGCTGGAAGACTCCAGGGCGAACAACCAAAAGCCGGTGCCTGGAACCAAACCCCCGGTTTTCCACCTGGCACCGGGAGGGGTTCAGGTACCTGGCACCAAACCCCCCAATTTCCACCCTGGCACCAAAGTGGCGGTTTGGTGCCAGGTCTACAGCGCTCAAATGAACAGTAACTGCCTACCAGTGGCTGGTGTTGTGCCGTAGCGCCAGCGGAGGCCGAGGTTGAAGCCAGCGAAACCTGCAGGACTAGGCAACGCGAGTTGTGAAGCAACTCGGTAAGGGCTTCGCCGCAGGCGAAACCGACGCGGAGCGCAGAAAGAGCGAGGTTGCGAGCGAACGACCAAAATGTCAGCTCGCGATGAACCACTTTCGGCGTTCGGTTTTGGTGGCCCAGGGGTTGGCGTGGGCGGTCATTTCTTTGGCCCATTCGTCGTAGAGCTCGCCCTGCACGATGACGGGGAGGTTCTTGCCGAAGACCCGCTCGATTGCGCCGGATTCATGGAGACTCGCACCTACGCGGCCAAGCATGTGCCGGATGCGGTGGGCGAAGCGAGCGTCTCCGCCAGGCGGGTGCCCGTTGGCGGCCAACTCGGCGATGGCCCAACTACGGGTTTGACGCTCGATGTTGGCACCTGGCTGCACGCAGTCGAAGTCCCAGAGGACGATGTCGATCCAGTGATCGAGCGACCATTGTGCTTCGACCATCGAGATGCCGGCCCGCTCGACCGATGACACCTGCGATTCAGTGGTGGCTCGAAGTTCGATGCGGAACTCCATGGGATCGTCAGGGCTCTCGTGAAGTACCAGGCTTAGCGCCCGGCATGATTCGACGATGGGCCGAGGGAGCAGCTCGAGGGCGTTCTTGATGTTCATGGCCATATGACGCGTCAATTGCGTCGTTGCCATTTCGACAAGCTCTTGGAGCCGCTGCTCTGAATACGATCCTCCCATCGGCGCCAACCTAGCGCGCGAATTGAGGGTCCGGTGTTGATCGGCCCAATCACACTCGGAGTGGGTCGACCTCAATACGCATTCGCCCAGCTGGTCGATCTACGGATCGAAGAAATCCGCCAAGAATTTCATGATTAGCAGCCCGAACCAGCCAGCGTTCGTCGATTGGCCCTTGGACCATCACACCTTCGGTTGGTGGGAGCGACGCAATGAATTCTTCGGCGACGGAGCCTGAGATGGCCGCCATTGCCGAGTACGGGGGGAGCCGAAGCTCTTGACGTCGTTGTTTCTCGGCGTCGCGAAGAATCGATGGGTCCGATTGCACCGCGGCCCGAAGGACTTCGTGTTCGGGTTTACGCGTTTGCACCAGAAGGCGGCCGCCTTCCTTACGAGGCCCGAGCAGGCGGGCGGCCCGGACAAGAAACCCGAAGGCCTGCTCGGCCGATCGATAGCGGAGGCCGCCAAGCTCTTGGTCGAAGTCGAGGAATACCACGGCGCTGGCGCGTTTGATGCGGTGCAGCACCGCCTCGGTGCCCACGAATACATCGGCGCTTGCCAGATCGATTTCCTCCGGGGCGCCCACTTTCCGGGCTCCTCGTGCGCCGCCACTCTTCTTGGTGCCGGTCGAACTTGCACTCACTTCGACGACCTTGCGGCCGGCAAGTGCTTCGAGTTCCTCGCGGGCCCGAGTGACGCCCATTCGGATGCGTTTGAAAGTTGAGGAGCCGCAACTCCCGCAGACCACTGGACGATTCGTACCGCAGGTCGAGCACTCAAGGAGATCTTCGTCATGTTGCTTGAGCGCCGACGAGCACACGTCGCAAAGCCCAAGCTCACCGCAGCTGGTGCACGCTAGGAGTCGGGCGCGTCCCTTGCGGTTGAGCACAAACACAATGGGATCTTCGGCGGTGGTGTCGCGCAACGCTCGAACCACCGTGTCGGAAAACAAACCAGTACGACCGATGTCGTCGCTTCGCCGATCGATGATTTCGACCCGTGGCCAGCCAGCTCGTTCTTGCGGACGTTCCGGCAGAAGCAAATCGCCCCACTCAACCGATTCGAGGGTGGGGTTGGGCGAAAGCACTACGCATGGCACCCCGGCGCGTCTGGCGCGCTCCTGGGCCACATCGCGGGCATTCCAGGTTGGACTTCTCTCGTCCTGATACACCTCGTCGTGCTCATCGAACACCACGACGGCCGCAAGGTCGTTTACCGGCGCCCACGCTGCGGCGCGTCCGCCAACAACGGTGGCACCGCTTGCCGCACGGGCCCACCCTTCGGGCATCGCCGCCACCCGCACGCCGAGGTCGGCGAGGTTGCGGGAAAGCCACTTGGCTCGGGTAACGCTGGGTACGAGGATGAGGGCATTCCCGCGCCGGGCCGCGGCAAGGGCATACGGAAGCGATGCTCCTCGCGGCGGCAGCTGTACAACCGAGCGGTCACGTTCGAAGGCAGACTCGACAAACGGGTCCTGTTCGGGAATCGGCTTGGCTGGCCGGGGCGCCGATAGGCGAGTCACCGCCTTCAGCGGTGAAGCGGCAACCAACAGGCGGCTCGGATGCCCCACCCAGCGGTCGGCGGCCCAGTGTGCGAGTTCGACGATGTCGGCCGATGGCCCGTACCCGGTGACTTTGGTAAGTGCTCGCAACGAAACACCGACAGCGGGTTCGACGTCGCAACCGACAACCCAACCTCGAAGCCGCCGTCCACCGAGGTCGAACCGGACGATTGATCCGACCTGCACCATCTTCCGGTTGGCCTCGGACCAAGAGTCGGGAACCACGTAGTCGAACGTCTTGGTGATTCCGGTGACATCGGGGAGCACGCGAACGACCCGCCCGTCCGGCGGTAAAGCCGGAGCGGGCGGGTCGTCATCAAATTCGATCAGCCGCCCTTGTTCGGCGGACGGCGAACTAATTTAGAGCCCCAGGGCCGACTTGAGATCGTCAGCGCGGTTGGTGGCTTCCCATGGGAACCCGCCGTCGTCGTCGGTGCGGCCGAAGTGGCCGTATGCGGCGGTGCGCTTGTAGATCGGACGACGGAGGTCGAGGTCACGCAAGATGGCTGCCGGGCGAAGGTCAAAGACCTGGTCGACGGCTTCTGCGATCTTGACCGGGTCGACGGTTTCGGTGCCGAAGGTCTCGACCCAAACCGACATGGGCTTGGCGACGCCGATTGCGTACGCAACCTGCACTTCACAGCGGCTTGCTGCGCCAGACGCAACCACGTTTTTCGCAACCCAGCGGGTTGCGTAAGCGGCCGAACGGTCGACCTTCGATGGGTCCTTACCGGAGAACGCACCGCCACCGTGACGAGCGGAGCCGCCGTAGGTGTCGACGATGATCTTTCGGCCGGTAAGGCCTGCATCGCCAACGGGTCCACCGATAACAAAGCGTCCGGTTGGGTTGACGTAGACCTCGTAGTCATCGTCTGCGAATTGCTCGGGGATGACCGGGCGAATCACGTTTTCGATGAGGTCTGGACGAATCATCGAGTCGCGATCGATGCCGTCGTTGTGCTGAGTCGAGATAAGGACCGTCTTGAGCGCAACGGGCTTGTTGTCTTCGTATTCGAAGGTGACCTGAGTCTTGCCGTCGGGACGTAGGTACGGAACCGTACCGGCCTTACGAACCTCGGAGAGGCGTTCGGCCATGCGGTGGGCAAGGTGGATCGGAAGCGGCATCAGCTCTGGAGTTTCCTCACAGGCGTAACCGAACATCATGCCTTGGTCGCCGGCGCCCTGCTTGTCGAGGTCGTCCTCTTCGGACTGTCCGGAGCGGACCTCTTCGGAGTCGTCGACGCCTTGGGCGATATCGACCGACTGCTCGTCGAGGGAGACCATGACACCGCAGGTGTTGCCGTCGAATCCAAAGGATTCGCGGTCGTAACCGATTTCCTTGATGGTTTCGCGGACAATCGACGGGATGTCGACGTAGGCCTTGGTGGTGATCTCGCCAGCAACGACGGCGATACCGGTGGTTACGAGCGTCTCGCAGGCAACCCGGCTTGCGGGGTCCTGGGCGAGAAGAGCATCGAGGATTGAGTCCGAAATCTGATCGGCCATCTTGTCGGGATGACCCTCGGTTACGGACTCGGACGAAAAGGTCCAACTACTCATGAAAATTCTGTTCCTGTCTTGTTCATTGAGATCTCCTAGGGAGACTTCTGGTTCGCCTGCGCTACTACGACGTGGTCGAGGACAGCGCGGGCGATGACTGTCTTGGAGGCGAGCGGCACAGCGTGCTCTTCGCCTGTTGCAGTCAGGATGAGTACTTCGTTCGTGTCATGCCCGAACCCAACCTCGGGTGCGGACACGTCGTTTGCAACCATCAAGTCGACGCCCTTGCGGGTGAGTTTTCCGGCCGCATTTTCTCGGAGATCCGAGGTTTCTGCTGCAAAGCCGACGATCATCTGATCGGGACGCCGAGTGGCGCCGACATTAGCCAGAATATCCTCAGTAGCCTCAAGAGTCACATTCGGAACTCCACCGGCCTTTTTGATCTTCCCCGCAGCGGCCTCAGCCGGTCGGAAATCGGCGACCGCTGCCGCCATGACTAAGACGTTGGCAGTAGGCATTGCGTCGCGCACCGCACCAGACATTTCGGCTGCAGTTTCGACGCTGACGACCTCGACACCCGCTGGGGTTTCGCGGTCGACCGTACTGATCAGGGTGACCTGGGCGCCTCGAGCGGCAGCCTCATTTGCGATGGCATAACCCTGCTTGCCCGATGAACGATTGCCGAGAAAGCGCACGGCATCCATTGGTTCTCGGGTTCCGCCCGCAGTGACAACAACGCGCTGGCCAACGAGCGATGTATGGGTCCCGGCAGCAACGGCTTCGACGGTCCGCACGATCGTGGCGGGTGCGGCCAGTCGGCCCTTGCCGATATCGCCGCCAGCGAGCCGACCTTCCTCCGCAGGAACGATCACCACTCCCCTACTCGCCAGAACTTCGAGGTTCTCTTCGACCGCTGGGTGTTCCCACATTTCGGTATGCATTGCGGGAGCAAGCACTACTGGTGCGGCAGTTGCGATGAGTGTCGCCGTCATCAGGTCGGCGGATCGACCGGTGCGATAGTCACTGATAACCCGGGCGGTGGCAGGAGCAACCACAATGAGATCGGCTTCCTGGCCCAAACGGGTATGGGGAATCGGGTTGGCGTTGTTTTCGAACAACCCCATCTGGACCGGCTCGGAGCCGAGCGCGGAAAAGGTTGTCTTCCCGACAAAGTTAAGTGCGCCCTTCGTGAGCACAGGAACCACATGGGCTCCCGCATCGACCAAGCGGCGCAGTACCTCAATCGACTTGTAGGCAGCGATACCACCGCTGACACAAAGAACAATGCGTTTCCCCGCGACCGGAGAGGCCGCGTGATCCGCGTTGTTCCCTGGCTCGGAAGGCGTGTCAGTCGACATGGGTACCTATCGGCCTAGGGGCTCGGTTTCGCTGGAAACAGCGAGCCGGATCGGGCTATTCGGCCTCGTCGGCCTCAGTGGCGGCGGGCTCAGGCTCTACTTCGCGTTCGACCGGCACGATCACATCGGCGCCGATCTCTTCGAAAGCAACCGACAATGACTTGCGAGCGGTGGAGGTGACCTGTGGCGGAACAGCCTTTCCGAGGCCATCGCCGAGCTGTCCGAAGTAGGAGTTGATCTGACGGGCGCGCTGGGAGCTAAGCGTCACCAGGCGGAACTTGGATTCGGCCTTTTCGAGGAGTTCCTCGATTGGTGGCCTCATAAGTTGATCGTGTTGTTGCGCCATAGCAGGTGCTCCTCTTGCAAACTGAATCTCAATGGTACCGCTTTGCCAGGCTGCGCACAGCACTGACGCAAAAAACCTACGACCAACGCCAGCGGGAGACCGGCCTAGGAAAGTCGTGCGGCGGTAATGATGGCGGCGATCTCTGCTGACGCCCGCTCGATGTCATCGTTGATGACGGTGCGGTAACCAATTTCGACAGCCTTCTGGCGTTCCAGATGCCCACGCTCTAGGCGAGATTCGACCTTTTCGGGCGGATCGCCACGCCCAACAAGTCGGGCGCGCTGCTCGTCGACCGACGGCGTATCGACAAAGATCAGCAGCGGGTCGTCGTAGCGCTCCGCGATCGCTGCGCCGCCGAAGACGTCGATTTCAAAGACCACGTCTTTTCCGGCTGGCGGGTCAGGCAGCGGGGTGCCTTGGCGATAATCGAGGAAATCAACCCACTCGAGAAACCCACCAGCTTCGATATGAGCATCGAATTGCTCGCGGGTTACGAAGTTGTACGCCTCTGGGTCTTCACCGACACGAGGAGCACGCGAAGACCAGCTTCGACTGAGCCAAAGTCGGTCATCGGTAGCGCGGAGGTGATCGACAAGGGTCCCCTTGCCAGCACCGCCGGGTCCCGACACCACGATCAGAAGTCGATCGTGAATCGCTACATCGTTGGTGGGGGTCACAAGTTCTCCGCGAAAGAAGGGCCAAATGCAGCCGGGCTAGCGCACGGCAGGGTTGTAGCTTACTGGTCGCCGAAGAGTGCGAGGAGTTTCTCGCGCTGCTGATCGCCAAGACCACGAAGTCGACGTGATTCAGCGATACCGATTTCTTCCATCGTTCGGCGGGCCTTGACCTTGCCGACGCCGGGAAGAGACTCAAGAACGGCGAGAACCTTGGTTTTCGCAACAACTTCGTCGGTTGCCGACTGCTCAAGAACCTCGGAGAACGAGATCGAGCCCATCTTGAGGCGCTCTTTCATCTCGGCGCGCGCCCGGCGCACAACTGCGGCCTTTGCGAGCGCTGCTTGTCGTTGTTCTGGAGTGAGAGTTGGTGGCTTTGCCATAGAGGCAAATGTATCGGGAAGAAGTCGGCTTCGCTGGTCGCTACCGGCGCTAAGAACGACGTTTATTGGCTACAACCGCCAGTGTTCAATAGATGTAACGCAAGCTTTGAACGCCCTACAAAATTGCGCGGAAACATGTCACATCAAACCTTGCCGCGGACCTTTCGAAACCCGAGTGGGTTTTCGAAAGGTCCGACGAGCAAGCGAACTACGAGATCTCGGAGATAAGCCGTTCAGCGGCGGCGACTGGATCATCGGCTTGGGTAACCGCCCGGCCGACGACCAAAAGGTCTGATCCGCCGTCGAGGGCATCTTTCGGGGATGCGGCGCGGGCCTGATCATGCACGGGTCCACCCGCAAAGCGAATACCTGGGGTGACTCGCTTCAGGCGTGGCGCATAGGCGTAGACGTCTTTGAGGTCACTGACGGCGCAGACGATTCCGGTGCAGCCGGCTTCGACAGCAAGTCCAACACGCTTTGGAAGGATGTGCTCAGGTGCATCGGCATCAGAGGTGAGCACCGTGATTGCGAGTGAGGTTGGAGCTTCAAGGCCGGCGCTGTCTGCGCCTTCGTTGAGTCCGGCGACGCCAGCTTCGAGCATCTTCACGCCGCCATGGGCATGGAAGGTGACGTAGGAAACGCCGAGAGCACCAAGTACCCGGGCCGACTTCTCAACCGTGGTTGGAATGTCATGAAGTTTGAGGTCGAGGAAGACTTCGTAGCCAAGGCCGATAAGGGTGCCAATGGCGTCGGGACCTGAAGCGGTGTAGAGCTCGAGGCCGATCTTGGCGACGCCAAAGTACGGGGACATGGCCTTGCCGAGACGAACAGCTGCCACAAGATCATCGACGTCAAAGGCCAGGGCCAGCTTGCTACGAGCCTCATCAGATACGGGTGTTTCGGCCATGGGACAATCTCCTGGGGTTTTCGGTGGTTCAAGGTTAGCGGTGTGCTGCGCCAACGAGTTCTGCAGTATTTGATACATCGTTCATTCGGCACCAGTCAGCGAGATCGCCTACCAAACGACCAGTTATTCGCGGGTCGGCGAAGGTGGCGGTGCCAACTTGAATTGCTGAGGCCCCGGCTAGCAGGAACTCAACGATGTCGGACGCTGACGCTACACCTCCGACGCCCACGATTGGCTGATGCGGCAGCGCCTCGTGCACATCGAACACCGCACGGAGCGCAACCGGCTTCATCGCTGGCCCAGAAAGCCCGCCTCGGCCTGCACCGAGAAGCGGCTTCCGGCCATCGATATCGATGGCGATCGCTGCGACGGTGTTGGTAAGCGTGAGCGATTCGGCGCCGGCTTCCGCGGCCGCTACAGCGATTGGGACGATGTCGGTGGCATTTGGGCTGAGCTTGGCCCAGAGCGGCCGCCCAGCGGGCTTGCAGGCGTCCAGAACCTCTGCGGTTGCGGTTGGCGAGTGCGCAAACATCCGCTTCTTGTCCTCGAGGTTCGGGCATGAGATGTTGACCTCGACCGCAACGACCTCGGGGGGCGCCGCAGCCATCATCGTGGCCGCACGGGCGTATTCGTCGAGTGTGCGTCCCCAGATACTCGCCACCACGTTTGCGCCGGTAGCGATGAGCTTCGGCAGCTCGTCTTCAAGCCACGCCTCGATGCCCGGCCCTTGGAGACCAACGCTGTTAATCATGCCGCCGGTGGTCTCGTGGACACGTGGCGCCGGGTTCCCACCCCAAGGTTCAGGAGAAAGCGATTTTGTTACAACCGCCGCAATGGTTGAGAGGTCGACGTAGTTCGCCAACTCCGCCCCGTATCCGGCGGTGCCAGAGGCAGCCATAACCGGATTGGCAAAGGTATGGCCGGCGACGGTGGCGGTGAGGTCGACGGGCCGATCGGGCTGCTCGTTCTTCGAGCCCAAGCGTTTGGTGAGGAAACTCAGTGCGCTCCCCCATCGGCTAGTCCAGCAGCGTGGTACTCCTGGATCGAGCGGACTTCGAGGTCGAGTCGGCGCCAATCAGCCATACCGCGTGCCGCGGCCAAACCGGCTGCGCCGGTGGTGAGCAGTGGCACGTTGGCCCGGCCCGCTGCGGCACGGATATGAGCGCCATCGGCTCGCGGGCCTCGGCCCCGTGGGCTATTGATGACCAGCCCAATCTGGCCGGAGTTGATGAGCTCGACCGCATCGGTTCCGTCGCTGCCGAGTTTGGCCACGATCGATTCGACCGTGATTCCAACCGCTCGCAGCGCCTCGGCGGTGCCCGATGTGGCCGAAATCGTAAATCCGAGATCGACGAGGATTCGTGCGGCTTCAACGCCATGGGATTTGTCGCGATCGGCGAGCGATAGAAAGACCATGCCTTCGGTTGGGAGTCCGCCTCCGGCCGAGATCTGACTTTTGGCGAAGGCCAAGCCGACGGTCCGGTCGATACCCATGACCTCGCCGGTTGAGCGCATCTCCGGGCCGAGCACAGGGTCGGCATCGGGGAAGCGACTGAATGGAAGCACGGCTTCTTTCACCGACACGTGCATGGCGTCGCAGCGGGGTCGAACCAGACCTTCGGCTTCAAGCATCTCGAGCGATGCCCCAACCATGACCCGAGAAGCGATCTTGGCGAGCGGTACACCGGTGGCCTTGGCCACAAAGGGGACCGTTCGAGATGCCCGAGGGTTTGCCTCGATGACAAAGACCTGGCTGCCTTTCACCGCGAACTGCACGTTGATAAGTCCGACCACCTCGAGTTCCTTCGCGATGTGACGGGTGTGATCTTCGATAACACCGATGGTTTCGAGCGTGAGGTTGGGCGGTGGAATCACGCAGGCACTATCGCCTGAGTGCACTCCGGCTTCCTCGACATGTTCCATGACCGCACCGATAAGCACCTGCCCGTCGGTATCGCGGATGGCGTCGATATCGACTTCGGTTGCGTCTTCGAGGAACCGGTCGATGAGCACGGGGCGTTCCGCCGAGAGTCCACCTTCGATACCGAGCGATCCAAAGCCAGCGAGTTCGGCCATCGCAGAAGCGAGGTGGTCATCGTCGTAGACGATCTCCATCCCTCGACCACCAAGTACATACGACGGCCGAACGAGGGCCGGGTAACCAATGCGATTAGTGATGGCGAGTGCGCCTTCGAGATCGGCCGCAGTACCACCGGCCGGCTGAGGGATCTCGAGGCGGGCGCACAGCGAGTTCCAGTTCTCGCGATCTTCGGCAAGGTCGATCGACGCTGGGCTGGTACCAAGGATCAACTCTGGCGGAAGCATCGATGCCAGCTTCAACGGGGTCTGACCTCCGAGCGACACCACGATTCCCATCGGCTGTTCGGCGTCGATGATGTTGCTGACGTCTTCAAAGGTCAACGGTTCGAAGTACAACCGGTCGCTGGTGTCGTAGTCGGTCGACACGGTCTCAGGGTTGCAGTTGACCATGATGGTCTCGTAGCCGGCGGCCCGAAGAGCGAAGCTGGCGTGCACACAGCAGTAGTCGAACTCGATGCCCTGGCCAATGCGATTGGGGCCCGAGCCGAGGATCATGACTTTGGGCTTCGTGCTTGGACGAACTTCGTCCTCGACCTCATAGGTGCTGTAGTGATACGGCGTATCGGCATCGAACTCGGCCGCGCAGGTATCGACGGTCTTATAGGTGGGGACGACGCCGGCGGCCTTGCGGGCGGCCCGAACCTCAAGCTCATCGATACCCCAGAGGTACGCGAGCTGGGCATCGGCAAAGCCGAGTTGTTTCGCTCGACGCCACTCGCGAACCGACATGGTGTCGATGGTCTTGCTTGCGAGGTATTCACGTTCCTCGGTGATCATCGACATCTGATCGAGGAACCACGGATCGACCATCGTCGCGGCGTGCACGTCGTCGACACTGACACCCCGACGAAGCAGCGCTTCGAGCTGGAAGATGCGTTCGGGGGTTGGGATATCGGCAATTCGAAGCAACTCGGCGTCGTCGATCTCATCGATCGCCTTTTCAGCCGGGTCGCAGTTGAGGCCGTTGCGGCCGAGTTCAAGCGAGCGTAAGGCTTTCTGCAGTGACTCAGGGAAGGTACGGCCGATAGCCATGACTTCCCCAACCGCCTGCATCTGGGTTCCGAGGACTCCGGAGGTACCCGGGAACTTCTCGAAGGCCCACCGCGGAATCTTGGTGACGACGTAGTCGAGTGCGGGCTCAAACGACGCCGGAGTGGCCTTGGTGATGTCGTTCGGGATCTCGTCGAGGGTGTAGCCGACGGCGAGCTTGGCGGCGATCTTGGCGATCGGGAAGCCGGTGGCTTTCGATGCGAGCGCCGAGGACCTCGAAACCCGTGGGTTCATCTCGATGACGACAACGTCGCCGTTTGCTGGGTTCACCGCAAACTGCACGTTCGAGCCGCCGGTTTCCACGCCGACTCGACGGATGACGGCAAGCGAAGCGTCGCGCATGAACTGGTATTCAACATCGCTCAGCGTTTGGGCTGGGGCAACCGTGATGGAGTCGCCGGTGTGAACGCCCATGGGGTCGAAGTTCTCGATGGCACAGATGATCACGCAGTTATCGGCGTTATCGCGCATGACCTCGGTCTCGTACTCTTTCCAGCCACGGATCGACTGCTCGACCAGAATTTCGTGGATGGGACTCGCATCGAGCCCGCGGCGGGCCATGATCTCAAACTCTTCACGCGTATTGGCGAAGCCGGTGCCCTTTCCGCCGAGGATGTACGACGGCCGGATGACGATGGGCAGGCCGATCTTCTCCATGCATTCGCGCGCTTCGATCATGCCGTTTTCGACCGCTTCGCTGCGGGTGGGTCCTTCGCCCCGGGCGATGAGTGACTTGGGAACCTCGAGACCGATTTCGGCCATCGCGACTTTAAACTGCTCGCGGTCCTCAGCCGTGGCGATTGCTTCAGGACTGGCACCGATCAGCTGGGTGTTATTTGCTTCGAGCACGCCAGCTTCGGCGAGTTCCATCGCCAGGTTCAGTGCGGTTTGGCCGCCCATTGTGGGCAGCACTGCGTCGGGCTTTTCCCGTTCGATAATCTTGGTGAGAACTTCGAGGTCGAGCGGCTCGATGTAGGTGGCGTCAGCAAACTCTGGATCGGTCATGATCGTGGCTGGGTTCGAGTTAGCGAGAATGACGCGGAAGCCTTCTTCACGCAGCACACGGCACGCCTGGGTACCGGAGTAATCGAACTCACATGCCTGGCCGATAATGATCGGGCCGGATCCGATGATGAGGATCGATTCGATGTCGGTTCTGCGAGGCATTACTTGTGTCCCAACTTGTATTCATCCATGAGTTCGGCGAAGTCGCCGAACAGGTAGTTCGAGTCGTGGGGGCCGGGGCTGGCCTCAGGGTGATACTGCACACTGAAGGCTGGCACTTCGGTACTTCGGATTCCTTCGACGGTTTCGTCGTTGAGGTTGACGTGTGTGAGTTCGACACCCTGCATACCGCTGCAATCAACGCAGTAGTTATGATTTTGGCTTGTGATTTCGATCTTGCCGCTACTGATTTGGCGAACCGGGTGGTTCCCACCGTGGTGGCCAAACGGAAGCTTGAAGGTCGAACCGCCAAGTGCGAGTGAAAGCAGCTGGTGGCCGAGGCAGATACCAAAGATCGGCACCTCGCCGAGAAGGTCCTGGATGGCCTTCACCGCATAGTCGACGGGTTCGGGGTCGCCAGGTCCGTTCGAGAGAAACACACCGTCAGGCTTTCGAGCGAGCACATCGCTCGCCGACGTGGACGCCGGAACAACCTCGACCGAGCCGAGATGTGCCAGGCTCCGGACGATATTGGTTTTGATGCCGAAGTCGTAGGCGACGATGGAGCGTGGCGCAGCTGCGCCGCCGGAGAACCCGAAAGAGTACGGGTCGGCGCAGGTGACGGTCTTGACCAGGTCCATGCCCGAGGTGTTCGGTTCGGCTTGGGCTGCTGCTTTCAACGTTGCGACATCGGCGGTACCGAAGGCGCCTGGCATTGCGCCCGCTTCGCGAATGTGGCGGGTGAGCATGCGGGTGTCGAGGCCAGCGATTCCGGGGATGGAGTGTTTCGTCAGCAGCGAGTTGAGATCGTTCGTCGACCGCCAGTTGCTATGACGCCGAGCAAGGTCTCGCACAATGATGCCGCTACAGAACGTGCCGCGACTCTCATTATCGAGGTCGACGACTCCGTAGTTGCCGATATGAGGATACGTAAAAGTGATGATCTGTCCGGCGTAGCTCGGGTCGGTGATGACCTCTTGATAGCCAGCCATCACCGTGTTGAAAACAACCTCACCGGTAGCGACGCCGGACTCGGGGTACACGCCGATGGCTTCGCCGTCGAAGACGGTGCCGTCGGCGAGGACGAGTTTCGCTTCTCGAATTTCACTCATCGCATTGCTTCCTGATCGATGACGACGGCTTCGCCGGCAACAATGGTGTGACGCACTTTTCCTCGCACTTCATGGCCTTCATAGGGACAGTTGCTGCTCTTGCTGGCAAACGATGAACCGACGATGGTCCATGCTTCATTCGGGTCGAACACCGTGATGTTGGCGGGTCGGCCAGCTTCGATTGGGCCGCCGTGGATGTCGTCGATTCCGGCGATCTTCGCAGGTTGCCACGACATCAGTCCAACGACTTTCTCGACCGGCAGTTCGAGCTCTGTGAGCGCCAAAGCGAGCGCAGTTTCGAGCCCGATCATCCCTGGAGGCGCCGCATCGAAGGGCTGCTCTTTGTCGTGTGCGCAATGCGGGGCGTGGTCGGTGGCGATGGCATCGATGGTGCCGTCGAGCAACCCGGCCTTCACGGCCGCAACGTCGCTGTCGGAGCGCAACGGTGGATGAACCTTAAACACGGTGTCGAACGACGCACAGGCGGCATCGGTAAGCGTGAAGTGGTGGGTAGTGGCCTCGGCGGTAACGGGGAGACCCTCGGCCTTTGCTGCTCGAACAAGGGCAACCGCTCCGGCGGTGGAGAGGTGCTGGAAGTGCACCCGGGCACCAGTCGAGCGGGAGAGTGCGATGTCTCGCATCACCATGAGGTCTTCTGCCTCAGATGGTTGGCCTGGGATGCCGAGACGGCTCGACCATTCTCCCTCGTGCATGAACGTTCCGGCCGACAATGAGTCGACTTCGCAGTGCTGCGCCAACGCCACCGAGGCTCCACCGGTGAACGGTGCTAGTCCGACTGAGTACTCAAGCGCCCGCTTCATCAGCAGGTCGTCCTGCACCCCCGTGCCGTCATCGGTGAAGATACGAACACCGAGTTCGGCGAGCTCGGCCATGGGTGCGAGTTCGGCGCCGGCCCGGCCAATCGTGATAGCGGCCGACGGAATGATGTCGGTGAGCGCGGTCTTTCCGAGTTCGATGACGTCGCGGACCACGCCAACAGAATCCATTGGCGGCGTGGTGTTCGGCATCGCGACGAGGGCGGTGAAACCGCCAAGCGCTCCGCCTCGAGAACCGGTCTCGATGGTCTCGGCCTCTTCCTTGCCTGGCTCACGAAGATGGGTGTGGAGATCGACAAAGCCTGGCGACACGATGCAGTCGCCGGCATCGATGACGCGATCGCCGCTCAGACCATCGCCCACGGCTTCGATGTTTCCATCGGTTCCGACGAGCACATCGGCTCGTCGAGATCCTGATGCATCGACGACGGTACCGCCGCGTAGAAGGGTGGTTTCACTCACAGAACTCACAGAACTCACAGGATTCCTTCGTTTGGACCTTGATCATTTGGGCGTGGGGCATTTGGGTGGCTATCGGAGCCGTTGTTTCCCAGCAGGAGAAACAGCACGGCCATTCGGACCGAGACGCCGTTTGCGACCTGCTGAGTAACTGCCGAACGGGGATCGTCGGCAGCCTTTTGTGAAATTTCGACGCCTCGGTTCATGGGGCCGGGGTGCATAATGAGCGTGTTGGCACCGAGGTGTTCAAGGCGTTCATCGGTGAGTCCGTAGCCAGCCGTGTATTCACGGAGCGAGGGCACCAGTGCTTCTTGCTGCCGTTCCAGTTGCATCCGGAGCAAGTACACCGCATCAACGGTTGGAAGAACTGCATCAAGGTCATGCGACACCTTGCAGTTCCAGCCTTCGAGGCTCGGCGGCATGAGTGTTTGGGGGGCAACGATGGTCACCTCGGCACCAAGCGCCGTGAACGCTGCGATATCAGATCGGGCTACGCGACTGTGTTTGATGTCGCCGACGATCGCAATATGTCGACCATCGAGGGACCCGAACTTCTGGGTGAGTGTGTAGCAGTCGAGAAGCGCTTGAGTGGGGTGTTGGTGCCAGCCGTCGCCGGCGTTGATGATCGAGGCATCGATCCACTTCGCGATCTGCCAAGGTACGCCCGCCGACTTATGCCGAACGACGATGGCGTCGACGCCCATCGCGCTGATGGTGAGGCAGGTATCGCGCAACGACTCGCCTTTGTTGACTGACGACGACGAGACGCTGAAGTTCATCGTGTCGGCCGAGAGTCGTTTGGCGGCCGTCTCAAACGAAAGTCTGGTGCGGGTGGAGTCCTCATAGAACAACCATGCGATGTTCTTGCCGCGAAGCGCAGGAACCTTTGGGATCGGCCGGGCGCTTACCTCGGCGAATGAATCCGTAAGACGAAGGATCTCCTCGATCCAATCACGTCCTAAGTCGTCGATGGAGAGAAGGTGCTTCGGACTCACTTGCGCATCTCCCCCAGTTGCACGCCATCGAGCGTGACGTCGACTACCTCATCTCGGCGAGTCGGGATGTTTTTGCCCACGTAGTCGGGGCGAATCGGCAACTCTCGGTGGCCGCGGTCGACCATGACGGCCAACTGCACGGACCGGGGCCGCCCAAACGTGGTGAGCGCATCGAGTGCTGCCCGTATCGTGCGCCCAGTAAACAACACGTCGTCGATGAGCACGACAACCTTGTTGAGCAGGTCACACGGTATTGACGTGACCTCTTCAGGCATGACGGGCCGGATCCCGATGTCGTCGCGATGAAGTGCAACATCGATCGTGCCGAACGGGACATCTCGGCCGGTGATTTCGACCATTGCTTCGCCGATTCGTTCGGCGAGCGGAACACCACCGGTTTGCAGCCCTACGACAACCACATTATCGACGCCGTGGTTGTGCTCGATGATCTCGTGAGACATACGCCAGATAGCCCGGTCGATGTCGTCGGCCGACATCACCGAAGTCCGGGCAACAAAAACGCCCCCGAAAGGGCGCGTCATCTTCCGTTCGCGTTCAGCCACAGCTACTCCTGCCGTGTGAGCCTCACGGGACTCACTTCACGGTCAGAAGACGACGATAACGCGGACCACATTCACGCGCGCTGACGGGCGAGCACTTCCTCGAAATTTCGCGCGTCCCTCGCTGGAGGATCCCCGTTTTGGAAACCGGTAATGAGGACTTCTAGGAGACGCTGTCGTCGGTGAGATCGAGCACGTTCGACTCCTCAACCGCCAACTCAAGATCGATGACCGC
The DNA here is from genome assembly GCA_937934655.1 of uncultured Acidimicrobiales bacterium. Taxonomy (GTDB): domain Bacteria; phylum Actinomycetota; class Acidimicrobiia; order Acidimicrobiales; family SHLQ01; genus CALLQB01. The sequence goes on from CALGZB010000170.1 coordinate 76,234, forward strand.
CAACTGCGCATCGTCCGGTGAATCAAAGTCGGCGATCCACAGATCGTCTTCGAAGAGTTGCCAAACGGTCTCGTTCGGCAACCCGTAGGACCCGTCTGGTTTCCAGCCGGGTTCTTTGTGGTTGGTCTCTTTAATCTTGAAGGCCACACTCTTACGCTATCCACGAAACAGCACGAGCAACACCAACAACACACAAGCAACGCAGGATTAGGTTGCTTCACCGTCCGGCGTCTGACGTATCCAACGTTGCGCACCAGTTGTTTCGTGAGCGTCCAGGAGCCGAAATCCAGCTGCTTGCAACACGCCGATGGACCCGATGTTGTCCGCGGTTGTTTGCGCGACGAGTGTCGTCAGTCCTTGTGCGAAGACCCAGCTTGCCACCAGCCCAACCGCGGCACTTGCGTACCCGCATCCGCGATAGTCAGCCCCAATCCAGAATCCGACCATCGCCGCTCTGTGCTCTTGATCGAAGGGGCCGAGGCCTACTTCGCCCCGCACGACGCGGCCGTCATCATCGGTGATGACGAGGTCGATCGCCCGCTGCGAACTCGCTCGTTTCAGGTGGCCAGAAATCCATCGTTCGGCATCGGTGGTAGTCCTCGACGCCGGCACGCCGCAGGTGGCCTGAATCTGCGCGTCATCCCATGCCGCAGCAAGCGACTCGGCATCAGAGTTCCCCCAAGGTCGCAACGCGACCACCGCATTTGTTAACGCTGGCTCCGGGTACCCGAGCATCGCCATGTGTGCCGCTACGACTCTGCGGACACCTGGCCGGCGCCGTCGGGGCGAAGGTCTGACGCTAAACGAGCCAGGACACCGTTGACGAAACGCCCGGAGTTCTCCGTTGAGTATTGACTGGCCAACTCGACGGCTTCAGAAACCACAGCAGTCGTGGGTACATCCGGCCGTTCGGTGAGCTCAAAGGTCGCCATCCGCAAAATCGTCCGATCGATGACCGGCATGCGATCGACGGACCAATCATTGGCAACAGCATCGAGATACTGATCGATCTTTGCGAGATCCTCGGCAACGCCCAAGACAACATCCTGGCAATAGTCGCCGACCTCGAAGTCCTGGGCCTCAAGAATACTGACCGGGTCGACGCCGCGAACATCGGCTTCGTACAAAACGTTTAATGCCTCTTCGCGAGCCTCATGGCGCGATCCAATTCCACCAACCACGGGCGGCGCTATGCCCGGCTCAAGTAATCGCCCGAGCGAGTATCGACCTTGATCGATTCGCCGGGGTTCACAAACAACGGCACCTGAACCACCAAGCCGGTGATAAGGGTGGCTGGCTTTGTGGCACCAGAAACCCGGTCGCCTTGGAGACCAGGTTCGGTCTCGGCGATTTCTAACTCGACCGATGGGGGAAGGTCGACACCGACGATCTCGGTTCCGTACATCTGGAGCACGGCGTTGTTGGATTCAAGGAGGTAGTTGACCGCGTCGCCGAGGGACTTCGGGTCGACATTCATTTGGTCGAAGCTCTCGTTGTCCATAAAGACGTAGTCGTCGCCATCGCGGTAGAGGAAGTTCATCTCGCGTTTGTCGATCATTGCCCGCTCGACCTTCTCGCCGGCGCGAAAGGTGCGCTCGACGTTGGCCCCGGTGCGAGCATTGCGCAGCGTGGTCCGCACGAAGGCATGGCCTTTGCCAGGCTTTACGTGCTGAAAGTCGGTGACGTAGAACAAGTTGTTCTCGATATCGAGATGCATACCGTTCTTCAGGTCGTTTGTGGTGATGGTGGTCACTAGTTCTTGTCTTTCAGTTCTGCGGGGTCAAAGGCGGGGACGAAGGATGCCTTCGAGGGTTCTGACGATTTCGAAGACTTCGTTAAGGCACGGTATCCGTCATCGGTAACCACGACGGTGTCTTCGACTCGTACTCCCCCAATGTCGGGGAGATACACGCCTGGTTCAACCGTGATGACATGGCCAGTTTGGAGCATCGTGTCCGATCGTGACGACACCGCCGGAAATTCGTGAATATCGAGACCAACACCGTGGCCGGTCCCATGCATAAAGGCGTCGCCGTACCCAGCGTTGGCAATAATGGTGCGGCAGGCATCGTCGATCACCTTTGCTTCGATCCCTGGCTTTACGGCCTCACGGCCAGCAGCCTGAGATGCGGTGACCAGATCCAACATTTCTTGCTGCTGCGGCGTGGGCGTACCCACCATCTTCGTGCGGGTCATATCGGAGTGATAGCCGTCGACGAGTGCCCCAAAGTCGAGCACGACGAGGTCTCCAGCTTCGATGATCCGATCAGTCGGACGTGCGTGAGGTAGCGCCCCGTTGGGCCCCGAAGCGACGATGGTTTCGAACGATCGTTCAGATGCCCCAAATCGCCTCATTGCCGTATCGAGCTCAAAGCCGAACTGTTGCTCGGTGGGCCGTTCGAGGAGGAGCGCTTGAGTTGCTCCAAGCGCTGCGTCTGCTATCTCTGCAGCGGCCTCGATTCGGGCGATTTCGCCGTCGTCCTTTCGGGCTCGGAGATCCTCGACTAATCGGCTCGATGCCTCCAGCGGCATGCGCACGGCGGCCGTAAGTCGGGTGTGCTCGGCGACGCTTAGGTGGTCGGCTTCAAAGGTGAGGCGGCTTGCCGCTTTCACCAGTCGGGCAGTGGCGCCAAAGAGGTCGGGCGTAATGTCGATTGCCGCCATGACGCCGGCCGCCTCAAGCTCGGCGGGCGCCTGTTCGGTGTAGCGACCATCGGTCACCAGCGTGGCATCGCCGACGGTTCTGGAGACAGGGCTGGAGACAGGGCTGGAGACAGGGCTAGAGACAGGGCCGGAAACACAGACGATGAGAATTGCGTTGGAGCCGCTGAAGCCGGTGAGATAGCGGATGTTGGTGGCGGAGGTGATGACAACAGCCTCGACACCATCAGCGGCCATGCGTTCGAGCAGTCGCGGAATGCGCCCAGCCACATCCATCGGCGGAAGGTTCTCCGTCACGACTTGGCCATTCGTTCCATACGTTCCATTGCCGCTTCAAGAACTGAGCGGTCGATACCAACAACCGTCTCGACCCCGTCAGGACCGTCGAGCACAAAGGTCACGCCGTCGAGCGCCTTCTTGTCGCGAGAAAAGAGATCGATGAGCTCGGCGGGGTTCGCGTTTGCCGGGAGCGCAGCTTCGAGATCATACGCACCGAGCACGCGATAGTGCTCGGCCACCCGGTCGGCGTCGATTCGCCCGAGCTCAAAGGCAACCTCTGCGGCATACGCCAAGCCGATGGCGACACCCTCGCCATGTCGGATGTCGTAGGACCCCGATGTCTCGAGCGCGTGGCCCAACGTATGGCCGTAGTTGAGGATGGCTCGTCGGCCACCTTCTCGTTCGTCAGACGCCACCACATCGGCCTTGATGCGAACACTCGCGGCGACTCGCTCATCGAGGGGTAGCTCGTCAAGTGGTGGTTCCCCGGGAGCGGCGCCACCGAGAAAGTTGTATTTGGCGAGCTCACCCATACCGCTCTGAAATTCTCGGGGAGGGAGTGATTCGAGTGTTGCGGTGTCGCAGAAGACCGCCGATGGCTGCCAGAACGCTCCGACGAGGTTTTTGCCCTCGGGGAGGTTCACTCCGGTCTTTCCGCCAATGGCCGCGTCGATCTGGCCGAGCAGCGTCGTGGGCACCGTCATGAACCGGATTCCCCGGTGGTACACGGCTGCGCAGAACCCAGCGATATCGGTGACGACTCCCCCGCCGACTCCGACGATGAGGTCGCGACGGGTAAATCCACTCACTGCCAACGAGGAACATAGCGATTCGATGGTGCCGAGGTTCTTAGCGGCTTCGCCGTCAGGGAGGGTGAAAACCTCAAACGCGACGCCCGGGTCGACGTCGACGCCGATGCCTTCCTGGGTGATGACGGCGACTCGACGCACGTCGTCGGGCAAGAGTGCCGGAAGTTCGTGACGGACTCCAGCGCCGACGAGGACCGGATAGGAACGATCGCCGAGATCGACTTCGACTTCAATCATGGGAGCCTGTTCTGCGGGTGCGAAAACTCAAGTGGGGTGAGATCAAAGGATACTCGGCGAGACCCTTCCTCAGAAGACCCGCAAACCGAAGACCTTCCCGACAAGCTCAGGAGCAAGCGGTTAGGCGAACGCACCTGGGAAGAAGATGATGATCAACGTACCCAAGGCGAGGGCCGGGCCCATCGGGGCACCCGTGTGAATCTTCTTTCCGCTGGATCCACGATCAAGCTCGAATTCCTCTTCGTATGCCATGTCGTCTTCGTACACCATGTCGTCTTCGTACTCATGTTCATCGTCATGCTCGTCGTTGGAAGATCCGATGTACTCGTCTTCCAGCGGATCCGGCAGGAGATCGATACCCCGTGAACGAGCGAAGATGATTCCCGCGCTCATTACGGCAAACAACATGCAGCCCAAGAACAGTGCGTAGGCCACAAAAACCGCAGCGACCATCGTGATGCCGTTTGCCGTCCAGCCGAGAAAGAGGCCCAACAGAAGCGCCAGCTTGACATCACCAAAGCCGATGCCCGGCGGATACGCGAACCACACAACAAACAGCAGTGCGAAGTAGCCGATCATTCCGGCAAACGCTGGCACGATCATTTCGGAGCTTCCGGTTCCGGCAGAGATTGCGACGATGAGCGCAGCCGCTGCCCCGAGGGTAGGAAACACAATGCGGTCGGGAATTCGGTAGAGGTAAAGATCGGTCACCGAAAGCGCAATCAGCCCAGCGCCAAGAACCAGATGGGGTAAGAGAAACCAGGAAGCGCCGAACTTAAGTGCAAACAGCGCAAACAGCACGGCGGTTGCAATCTCGATCGCCGGGTAGGCACCCGAGATACGAGCGTCACAGTGTGCGCAGGACCGCCCCTGCTTTATCCACGAAACGAGAGGTATAAGTTCGCTAGCGCCCAGTTCGTGATCGCACCCGGGGCAGTGAGGCCCCGGCGTAAACACTGGAATCTCATCAGGAACCCGAGTTGCGACCATACTGAGAATACTGCCGACGATGAGTCCCAAAGGGACCATGGCCAGCACCAGCAGCACCGTTGGTACCGACAGCGAGGTCACTACGACTCTTTCTTGTCGTTCTTTCCGAGAAAGCGGAGAAGCAGGCTGCGGTCGACTGACGCATCTTCGGCTTCGGCTTCGGCAAGGGCGGCATCTCGGGCTTCGGGCGTTTCGGCCTTTGCCGCATTCGCAACCGCTCGAGCCGCAGATGGACTCAGGCTGGCCAACTGACGGGCCATATCGTTGCTCTCGGAGATAGCCGACTGGGCGCTGGAGGGAGCCTCGGGAAATGCAGGCGGCGCTTCAGGGAACGACGGAACACCGTCGACCTCTGACTCAGGGGCTCCTGATGGGGCTCCCATTGCCGGAGGCGGTGGAAGTTCGGACTCGGCTGAAACGGCATCGATGCCGGTCTCATCGGGGGCGCTGGCGAACATGTCGGTGGCTGGCGAGTCATCGAGTGGGTCGATGGACCCTACTGGCTCGGCAAATCCGTCAAGACTAGGAGCACCATCGGCCATCGCTGGAGGCGGTGGAAGCTGGCTGGCGCTCTCGTTCGCTGGGGCAAAACCGTCAGATGCCGAGGCAAAGCCGTCAGGCGCTGGAGGTGGAGGCAATTGGCTTTCGGCTTCGCCGGAGCTCCAAGGGGCATCGGCGTCAGCGACAGCAGCGGCGTTAGGGGCCGGCCACTCGGAAGGCGCCGTGTCGACGACCTCGCCGACCGCGGGTTCCCAGGTGGCGTCGGCTTCGTGTTCATTGTTTCCGAAGACATCATGAAGTACGCCACCGGTCGCGCCGCCGGCAACGGCAGCTCCGGTTGGCGCAAACAAGTCGCCTTCAGGCTCTGTTGCTGCTGGAGCGAAGGGATCAATGTCGACCGGGTCGTCAGAAAGGGGCGTCTCGCTAACCGCAGGTTCGCTCGGCGCAAAGGGGTCAGCGCCCACAGGTTCATCGGCGAGTTCGGCGGAGGTGCTCTGGTCGGCATCGCTGTTCGGAGCAAATGGGTCGTCGGCCGCAACCTCGGCGACAGCAAAGGGGTCCTCGGCTTGTTCCGTTGCGATAGGAGCAGCAAATGGATCGTAGGACTCTTCCGCAACCGCCGGAGCGGCGAACGGGTCATCGACTTCGTCGGCAACCGAAGCGGCAAACGGGTCGGCAGATGCGCCAGCATCTTCTTCAGAGGTATGAAACGCAACCTCATCGAACGCAGGATCGTCGAAGGTAGTGGCATCAAAGGCTTCACTGTCTGCTGCCTCGGCAACAGTCTCTTCAGCAGTCTCTTCTTCAGGCGCTGCGGCGAACATTTCTTGATCAACTGGTTCTTCGTCAACCAGTTCTTGCTCAACCGGGGTCTCCACTGCAGCGGGCTCTTCGCTAGCAGGAGCCTCGTCGGAAACGTCGATGACGCCTTCGCTTACCAGGTCGTCGACCCGGCGCATCGCTTCGAGTTCACCGAAGGAGAAGTTGGACGCAAGGTCGGCAACGGTGGCACCGCCACCGACTGCCGAAAGCACTCGCCATTGCTCGGCGGTAAACGTGACCTCGTTGGTTTCGATCTCGGGCCGAAACGAAACATGGCTGGTAATGCCGGGAACGTTCTCGGTGATCTCGTTGAGTTCGTCGAGCATCGAAGAGGACGCAGAAATCGACGACTCGATGTCGTGACGTTCGTTGGACCCTTCGGGGGCGGAAGCCTCGTCGGAATCACCATCGGCGGTAAAGACAAACTCGCCCGTCTCGAAGCGGAGCAGCTGAAAGAGTCCTTCAGCGACGTCGGTGGAGCCAGTCGAAGGGTGCACGCCGAGATCAATCTCGGAAGCAACGAGTTCGCCATCGGCGACCCAAAGCGCGCCAAGACCACGATCGCCGGTGACGGCGAGCTTTCCGGTCTTGGTGCTGTTTGCCAGCAGACGCAGAACGTCTGGAAGAGCAAAGGTTTCGATTGTTCCCTGTAACGCCACGGTTACCTCCATAGCAGTGCAACTGAGTTGCGAATGAGCGATGCAACTGAGTTGCAAAAAAGTGATGTAACTAAAGTGCTCATCGGCACTTCAGGCTACCTTTTCAACGGTTCAAGCCAGCGGAGTTGAAATTATTTCTCCCACGCGAAACCCATCACAGTAGCGATGGTGCGCAATGTCCTCCGCCAATCGTCTTCGTCCCAGCAGAAATGATCGGCCAGCACGTCTAGCGGCGAAGAGCTGCTTCGACGGCGGCGAACATCTGGTCGGTGGGTGCGGGCCGGGCTGTCCAGTAGGTGAATTGGGTTGCCGCTTGGAACACAAGCATCGACAACCCATTGGTCACCGTTGCGCCTCGGTTCGCAGCGGCACGCAACCAGGCGGTCTCCGCTGGTGCATAAATGAGATCGGCTACCACGTGATCCGGACTCAGCACCGCCGGGTCGCACGGTAACGCGTCGGGCGTCTCCGCCATACCAAGTGGCGTGGCGTTGACAATCAGTTGGCAGGAGGCAATGTCGGCCTTCGTGCCGGTTCTGGCCACACTGCCTCCGACGGCAGCGGCCTTCTCGCCGTTGTCGACGGATCGGTTGATGACCACGACATCGGAGGCGCCGTGACGAACCAGCGCATCGATAACCGCACGTGCGGCGCCGCCAGCACCGAGCACTGCCACCCGACATCCGGCGACATCAAATCCGGTGTCATGCCGAAGGCCCTCGACGAAGCCGTCGCCGTCGGTGTTGTGTGCTTCAAGAACGCCATCACGGTTCACCACACAATTGGCGGCCTGAAGAGTCTGCGCTGCCGGCGAAACATCATCGACAAGCTCTAGCACCCGGGCCTTGTGCGGCATGGTGACGGAATATCCGCCGATGCCCATCGAACGCATTGCGATGAAGGCGCCTTCTAGTGCCTCAGGCGTCACATCGAATGCCAGATAAACCCAGTCGAGGCCGAGGTGGGCAAACGCCGCGTTGTGGATTGCTGGTGAGAGCGAATGGCGCGCCGGGTCGCCGAGGACGGCCGCAAGCCGGGTTGCACCCGAGAGCGACGCGATGTCGATCAGCAGTAGCCCAGTTCTCGACAGATTTCCTTGGCCGCCTGGAACTCTGCGTTTGTGGTGGCGAAGGTGTGGGCACCGGCGACGCCGCCTTCGTCGGTCAACACATAGAAGAACCAGTCGCCCTCGGCCGGAGCCAAAGCAGCCCGGAGCGAAGCAAGGCCAGGCGCAGCGATCGGTGTCGGCGGAAGGCCGACGCTGTTGAGGTTACGGGTGTTGTAGGGCGAGTCCGAAGCCAAATCGCTTTCGAGGAGGGGGTCGCCTGGACGCTTGTCGACCGCGTAACGGGTACTGGCATCGATACCGAGCGCTTCGCCTCGAACGAGGCGGTTGTAGATAACCCGAGCGATCTTGGGCCGGTCGGCATCGATCTTGGCTTCTTCTTCGATGAGCGATGCAATAACGATCATGTCGTAATCGGTGAGGTTCAGGCCTTCGGTTCCGGCAACAGGTGGCAGCGTGCCACCCGCCTCGTTCTTCGCTATGTCGAATTGCCCTTCCATAGTGCGGGCCATATTTCGAAGGATGCTGAGCTCGCTCAGCGCAGCGTCTTCGGCAACCTCATACGTGCTCGGAAACAGCAGGCCCTCGTACGGGGTGCGGTATCCGGCGGCAAGAGCACGGGCGTCGAGATCTTCGGGTAAGAACCGGCTTTCGACCTGAAGATTGTTGAGCTCACTCCGAAAGTCCTCGGACGCGTACTTGGAGTTCTCGGCAATGAGCCGGTCGATAATCTGGTCGACCGTGAGACCCTCAGGAATAGTGACCGAGAAGTTCTGAGGCGGGATCGACCCGAGGTTCAGTTCGTCAACCACATCTTGGAAGCTCATATTTGTGTTCAACAGGTACTTGCCAGCCTGCCAACTAACTTCCTGGGTTTCCTCGCACTCGAGCAGGCGCTTTACCGCACTCGAGCAGCGAAGCCAGTAGCGAAATATCGTGGGGTTTGAGATCACGTTTGCGCCAGCGAGGTTCTGAGCCGTGGTGTTCGTTCCCTCACCTTCGGAGATAAGGAACTCGATCTCGGAGCCAACCGGTCCTGAGGGAACAACTTGATCTGCCGCCCAGTCATCGACGATTCCTGCGACGTAGAAGCCGGCGAACCCGAGAAGGACTGCGACGATAGCTAACCGGCGGAACGGTCCGGAGCGGCGAGGTAGTCGGACATAGTCTCGGGGATCGATGTATTCGATGTGTGGCTCGGGGGCGACATCGGGCCGCTGATAACCCTGCACATACTGCGAGGGCGCGTGCTGCTCGACCGGTGCCGCTTCAGTGGCAACGCTCCCAGCACCGAGATTGGGTGCAGAGGGATTGGGCGCAGCGGGATTGCTGGCGTTCGGGTTGCCCAGGTTCGGGTCATGTGGGGTGTTCGACATAAGTTCCGCGTCTATTCGGGAGGTTCCGCTGCGAGCTGCTTGTCGAGCCATCCCTGAAGCAGAATCGCAGCAGCTACTCGATCGACAACTTTGCGTCGTTCGGCGGCACCGAGGTTCTGTTCCATGAGCGACCGATTGGCAGTCACGGTGGTTAAACGTTCATCGTAGGTCTCAATAGGTACCTGAAGCGCGGCACCCAGCCGATCAATCTCCTTGAGCACGCCTTTTGCCGCTGGGCCGATGGACCCATCGAGGGACAAAGGCATACCGACGATCACGATTTCGGCTTCCCACTCAAGAACCAAGTCGTTAATCGCTCGGTGCTCTCGCTGCAGATCACCGAGCCGGTGAACAGTGTCGATTGGGGTCGCGACGCGACCGTCGGAGTCGGAGATCGCGACACCAATTCGTTTCGACCCGAGGTCGAGGCCCAGTGCTCTCAAGCTACGTTGCCGGCCTAGAGGCCAGCCGCCGCCCGTGCTTGATCGAGCGCAGCATCAAGATTCTCGGGAGCCTTACCGCCTGCGGTTGCCAGGTCGGCTCCGGGCCGGCCTCCCCCGCCGATGCTCTTCTTTGCTTCCTCGATGAGGGCTCCAGCGTCGTAATCCGCTCCAGGCGAAACCGCTGCGGCAAGGAACACGCCTTTGTCCGGGGCCGAGCCAAGAACGACAGCGTCGATGCCGTCGCGATCTCGAATCGCAACAGCAAGATCGCGTAGACCCCCTTGGTCGAGGCCTTCCACTTTGGCCACGAGCACTCCACCGATGGCTTGCGCGGCAAGTTCGCCGGCCTGCCCAATCGCTACCTGGCGTCGAAGGTCGGCGATCTCTTTGCGGAGCGACTTTGCTTCGGCCAAACGCCGTTGCACGCCGTCGACGATGTCGTCAGGGCTCACGCCAACGAGTTCGGCGACCTGGCCGACAAGCTCTTCTCGATGACGGAGGCGTTCGATCGGGCCGTTCCCGGTGAGCGCCTCAAGGCGTCGGATGTTTGAGCCAACCGAGCTCTCGGCAATGATCTTCACGGGACCGATATCGCCAAGCGCCGACACGTGGGTTCCTCCGCACAGCTCAACCGAGTTATGGCCGGCTTCGAGGACCCGCACGACGTCGCCGTACTTGTCGCCGAAGAACGCAATGGCGCCCAGTTGTTCGGCGTTGTCCTTCGACGTCTCGAAGTGGCGAACATCGCCATTGTCGAGAATTTCGCCGTTCACGAGGTCCTCGATCTGGGCGATCTCCTCAGACTTCAGGGCGTCGTAATGCGAGAAGTCAAAGCGCAAACGGTCGGGGCCGACATAGGAGCCCTGCTGTTTGACATGGTCGCCCAAAACCTTCCGAAGCGCCCAATGAAGAATATGGGTCCCGGTATGGTTGCGGCGGATCGCATCGCGCCGAACCGTGTCGATCGCAGCCGAGGCCTTCTGTCCGACTTCGATAGTCCCCTCGACAGAGCCGATCATCATCCGATGCACGCCGGGCACGGCGTAGGTGGTGTTGGAGATCGTTGCCGTACCGGTTTCGGTGCTGATAGTTCCGGTGTCGCCTACCTGACCACCACTCTCGGCATAGAACGGCGTTGCATCGAGCACGATGGAATACTCATCGACCAACAAGACCGTGGCCTCGTTCGCAAAGACCTCTCGGCCCACAAAGTCGGTGGGTCCTGAGCTGTCGGCGATCTCACGGAACGGCATTGGATCGAAGTCGCCACCTTCGGTACTGCGTGCCGCCTTGGCCCGAGTGCGTTGCTCGTCCATTGCTTTCTCGAACCCGACATGGTCGACGGTTACACCGCGTTCGGCAACGATTTCTTCGGTGACGCCTAGAGGGAAGCCGTAGGTGTCATGCAGCTGGAAGGCAACCTCACCGGGGAGCACATCGCCTTCAGAGAGCTCGGACAACTTGCTATCGAGAATGTTCGAACCGGTAGCCAGCGTCTGCCGGAAGACCTCTTCCTCGCGCTCGATAACGTCGCGAATGTAGGAGTGGTTCTTGACGATCTCGGGATAATCGGCCCCCATGATCTCGACAACGCCATCGACCATTCGCGGCATCACGGTGGTCTCAACACCAAGAATGTATGCGTGGCGAACGGCACGCCGGATAATCCGGCGAAGGACAAAGCCCCGGTCCTCGTTGGACGGGAACACGCCATCGCTGATCATGAACGCAGTGCTGCGGGCATGGTCGGCGAACACCCGAAGCGACACGTCGGATTCAGGGTCGGCACCGTCAGCTACGCCGGTGATCTCGGTTGCGATAGCCAACAGGCGGGCGAATTCATCGGTTTCCCAGACCGAAGACACACCTTGAAGAACCGTAAGGATTCGCTCGAGCCCGGCACCGGTATCGATACTGGGCTTTGGAAGCGAAACCTGCGTGCCGTCTTCCTGCTGTTCGAACTGCATGAACACCAGGTTCCAGATTTCGATGAACCGGTGTTCGCCACCCTCGGCTGGGCCACCATCTTCACCAAACTCTGGGCCGAGGTCATAGAAGATCTCCGAGCACGGTCCGTTTGGTCCGGTGTCGGCCATACGCCACCAGTTGTCCTCGTCGAGGCGCTGCACCCGATCGGCTGCGACCCCAACCTCATCGGTCCAGATTGCTGACGCTTCGTCATCGGTCAGGTGCACCGTTACCCAAAGCTTGTCGGCGTCGAGACCAAGGGTTTCGGTAACGAACTCCCAGGCCCACGCAATCGCTTCCTTTTTGAAGTAATCGCCGAAGGAAAAGTTGCCCATCATCTCGAAAAAGGTGAGGTGGCGGGTGGTGCGTCCTACCTCTTCAAGGTCGTTGTGCTTTCCACCGGCTCGCACCGCCTTTTGGACGCTCACGACACGTGAGTGCGGCGGCGTTTCTTCACCGACGAAATAGGGCTTGAACGGCACCATTCCGGCGTTGGTGAAGAGCAGGGTTTTGTCGTGCGGAATCACGCTCGCGGACGCGACTTCGGTGTGGCCCCGCTCGGTAAAGAAGGACGTGAAGGAGCGACGAAGTTCGTTGGCTTTCATGGTGATGCGATTCTACCGGCCGAACACCGACTCAATGAACCAGTTATCCGAACCCTTGCCGGGTTTCGGGCCTAACGATGACGGTTGAATCCGCCGCGCCCACGACGCCGGGACCGATGCGGCTCGTCGCGCAGGTCGATGCTCTCGGCGACACCAGCACTATTGGCGCTTTCCACCGTGTCGAACGCACCATCGCGAACGTCGGCAATGTCGTTCATCTCGCCGCCGTCGTCGTAGCCAAAGTCCGGGGCGCGGACCCGCTGCACAACATCAAACACGTCGGTGCCAAGGTCACGGACCTTGTTCACCGCTTCCTTCGAGCGACCTACCGCCTCGTCGCGGAGATGCTCGGGCGTATAGCGCTCGACGGTCTTCTTCACTTTGCGTTGGACATACACCGATGAGCCGAGGCCGAGGCCGTAGCCGACGCCTGTCCACACCACACGCTTGAACATGCCGACAACCTTACTCGGGTTCGACTTGCTCTGCCCTGACTGGCGCTTCCTCGTGCGGAGAACCATGAGAACCACGTGCTGCCTGCCGGTCGGCGATCTCCGCCTCGAATCCGTGCGATGTCGGTTCATAGAACCGGTGGCCAACCAACTCATCGGGCAGATACTGCTGCTCGACCCACCCCCGCTTGTCATCGTGGGGGTAGCGGTACCCCACACCATGGCCAAGCGAGGCCGCTCCCTGGTAATGCCCATCTCGAAGCGCTGGCGGAACCGAACCCTCGCCAGACGCCTCGGCTGCGGCTTTGCGAGCGCTAAAGATTCCGGTCGTAGCCCGGTTCGATTTGGGCGCCGTTGCGAGATGGATAACCGCTTGAGACAAGTTGAGTTGCGCTTCGGGCAGGCCGACAAACTCAACAGCACGAGCCGATGCATCGGCGATAAGCAGCGACATTGGGTCGGCCATGCCAATGTCTTCGCTGGCGAGTATGACCAGACGTCGGGCGATGAACCGGGCGTCCTCGCCGGCTTCGAGCATGCGGGCCAACCAGTAGAGGCCAGCGTCGGGATCTGAGCCCCGGATGCTCTTAATGAACGCCGAGATCACGTCATAGTGTTCGTCGCGGCCATAACGAAGCGCTTTCGCTCCGAGCGCAGCCTCGGCATCGTCGATGGTTACCGACGCCGGTTTCGATCGGTCTTCGGCCAACGCAACCGCTACTTCGAGGCTCGTGAGCGCGTGCCGGCCATCACCGCCTGCGCGGTCGACGAGGTGATGAATTGCTTCGTCTGTTGCGGTCGCCCCTTCGGCCTTCAGTCCACGACGACAGAGTTCGACGATGGCGTCTCGGTCGAGCGACTCGAGCCGAAACAGCGTCGAGCGAGACAAAAGCGGCGGGTTGACCTCGAAGTACGGGTTCTCGGTGGTGGCACCAATGAGCACGATGAGACCGGATTCGACCGACGGCAACAGTGCATCTTGCTGGCTCTTGTTAAAACGATGCACCTCGTCGAGAAACAAGATTGTGCCCTGTCCTCGTTCGCCGAGACGCTGTTCGGCCTTGGCGATGATCTCCCGGACGTCTTTGACCGAGGCGCTGACCGCGGACAACTTCTCGAACGCCTTCGCCGTGGAATGGGCAATGAGCTCGGAGATCGTTGTCTTTCCGGTGCCCGGAGGACCCCAAAAGATCACCGATGAGAGTCGGTCGGCCTCGATAAGGGCACGAAGCGGCTTCCCGGGCGCAACAAGATGGGTTTGTCCGACGACCTCGTCGAGGTGACGAGGTCGTAGGCGGGCGGCAAGGGGCGCTCGTTGTTCGAGCCTTTGCTCGGCCGCAGCACTAAAGAGGTCATCGGCCATTGGCAATCCTTGATCAGCCTGAGGTTTTTCGGCGAACCGAACGTCGCACACGGTAGTTCGCCTGACGTGCCAAAAGGCTCAGGTTTGCCGCGTATTGGCCGAAAGAGTTCTCATGCCAACTCCCTTGGTGATTCTGTTTTGGATCTGGCTGCTGATTTCGGTAGCCATTTATCTGTCCCGCCTGTTCAAACGAGCGTCCAACAAGTCGACGTCCGATGATGATGGCACTGGCGGCACTGGCGGCAATGACGCCACTGACGGTGACGCGCCCGGCGACGAGTTACCCCTCGACTCCCCAGAGCGCTGGGCACCCGCGGCCGATTCGCAAACAAACGCGGGTGCTAGCACGGCCTCACCCGAGATGACCTCCCCAACCAGCGCGTCTCCGGCTCCGCAGGCCGCCACCCCCGACATCAAGCCTGAACCGGCGGTCGCCGCTGCACTCGCCGAGCAGGCGCTCGATGAGCCCGAAACGTCTCCTGGTTCACCGGTTCCGGTCCAATCATCCCCCACTCCCGTTTCCTCTGAGCCGGCCCTTCCGGTTAGCGAACTAGCCTCGCGACTTGAACCACTGGTTGACGAGTCACACATCGAGCCATCGGTACTTCAGGCGATGAGCCCCACACAACGGGCTGCCCTGGGCACTACTGCCGCGGCAACCGGCGGACTCTTCGATCCGCAAACTCGCGCCGTCGTTCTCGACGAGACGACCTACGATCACACGCCGCTTCGGGACCTCCTGGCCGGGATCGCACTCCCTTGCGACCTCCTTCCAACATTCCGCACCGCAAGCAACGACCACTACGCGATCTTTACCACCACCTCCGCAACCCCACCCGAGGTTGCCGCAAAGGTCGCCGCTGAACTCGAAAGGCTCGGCTTCGAGGTCTCACCTCGTCCACCAGCAGGGGCACGAGCTATTCGAGCGACCTCCGCGGTCGACGTCATCGTCACGATGATCGAGGAAACCGACGAGAAACCCACCCACGTCGAGCTCGAGTTCACGTCGCTCTAGCGAGAAGTCTCTAGCTACGAGAGACCGCTAAGCCAACTCTCGACTGCGGCGATCACATCCGCGTCGCGGCCTTTGGCATCATGGCGGGCACCCTCAAGCCACACCTGAGTCACTGGCCCAGGAATCGCCGCGACGTGTTCGTCGAATTCCTCAGGAGTACCGAACGGGTCGCGATCGCCTGACACAAACAGCACCGGAATATTGAGTTTGGGGAAGTGGTCGACCCGGAGCTTGTCGGGCTTCTCCGGTGGATGCAACGGATAGCTGAGAAGCACAAGCCCCCTCGCCGGAAGACCTTCCGCCACAGCTATCGAGCACATTCGGCCACCGAAGGAACGTCCGCCGAGGATGAGGCGACTCGGCCGGATCCGGGCTTCGGCCACTAACTCGGTGGCCGCCGAACCAATGAGATCCATGACCTTTGGAACGCTACGTAGTTTGATATCGATGCGGCTTGTTGGAAGCGAAAGTGCGTCATCGAGCGCAACAAGGGTTTTGTGCGAACGGTCGGCGCCAGCCCCTGGGGCAAGCAGCAACGCTCCGGGTTTCATGAAGCGAGGAGGATCCGTCGGGCTTCGGTGAGTTCGGAGATGCGGTCTGCCGCATCATCTTCGCCGCCACCGTGATCGGGATGAGCATCTCGGAGCAGATCACGAAAGCGCGTCAGGATGATCTTTTTCTCCGGGGTTTCTTCGATGCCACCAAACCCGAAGATCTCAAGCGCCCACGACACCGGGTCGCCAGTACCCATCGGTAGCGAACCAACCGCCGACGCCGATCCACCGAGGAGGTGAAAGATCAGCGACGGTCCGACCGGACCAGCCCATCGCAGTCCTTTGCGAATGGTCTCCATGACCGTGGCTCGAGTTGTTCCGGTGAATTCGCCCGCCGCATAGATCGCCGCCAGAACGAATTGTTCGGGTGCTCCCTTGTCGCCCTCAAACGTGTAGGCCATCTCGCCATCGTTTTGCACAAGAGACTGAACACTGGCGCCGAGCCCCACAATGTCTTGCTGAAATCGGTGCCGAAGGCGCGGCTGCGGAATCCGCATTCCCGCTTCGAGTTCGCGAGTGAGCGCAAAAATGTCGGGGTAGAGGTCGGGGTCCATATCGTTGGAGAACCGGGCGACCACGCCACCGAGCAGCACGCCACCATGACCGGGAGCAGGGTCGACGGGCAGCTGGAGCTGGCCGAGCGCTACACGTCGGGTGGGGGCAATCGGACGGGAGTGAAAAACTTCAAGCTCGGCGAGCAACACGCTGATTATCGTACCGGTCGGCCGAAGCGCTGAGGAAGCCAGACGGGACCTGAGCAACCCGGTCGATTCAAGATGGTGCGAGAAGGAGCCGGCCGTTCTTAGATCATGCTGCGCAAGGTATTGCGCAACGTTGTTGCAGCCTCACTGATGATTTCATCATCGCCGTCGTTTTCGAGCTCGCCGCGAATGGTGTGCACCAGTCCCGTGATACCCGCCCACGTCGCCGAATCGAGTCCAAAGGGACGCTTCGATTCAGCCATTGTGCGACCGTGTTCGGTAATGCCTTCGACGCCGCGGTAGTCGCGTCCGTCTTTCGCAAGCCGGCTCGCCGCCTCGAAAAGGTTACTCATGAGCCGGTTGGCGTCGAGTCCCTCGAGTGCGACGAGTTCGGTGTCGTCTTCGTCGGCTGACTCGATCTCGTCGAGTAGCGCATCGAAGATCACTTCGACCGCTTCCTCGTCGGCTTCAAGAACAACAAGATCGCCATCGACGTTGAAGGTGTGGGCGATCCCACCGAGGCCGAGGCGTGAGGACAGTTCGCTCTGCTGCGCCGAATCCCAACCCTCCATTTCGTAAACCTCTTTGGGGGCATCGGCATCGAGGGTCGGCAGTGTGGTGCGCTCGATAGCGTCGACGACGGCGTCGACGCGAGCTTCGTCTGCGTTGCGCACGATGAGCACCGCTCCCTGCCAGGCGTGCTCGACCTCCTCGTTGGTAAGCACCTGGTCGACCATGCGTCGAGACTCAAAAGCCCACTCGTGAAGTTCGTAGGCGAGTTGTTCCTCGTCTTCGGCGCCCACCGACGAAACCGCCTGTGGCTTGTCGTTGACGAGTCCAACACCACACTCGGGGCACACCATTGTTCCGGCGACGTACTGGCTTGCGCATTGAAAGCAGTATTCGGGCCCGCCGTTCAGCTCGATTCCGCCCACCTTTTCCTCCGAAGAGGTCTCGCCCGAAGAACGGTCTTCAGCAGAACTGTCTTCGGTTGGCGTGTCTTCAGCAGCATCAGCGTCGTCGGCAGCTACTTCCTCGCCTTCGGGAAGATCGGTACGCGACAGATCGAGATCGTCGGGGTTTGGGGCGTTGTAGAGGTCATCGTCACCGTTCACTCCGCCAGTATTGCCGGTTCGAAGCGCTTCGACGACCTTCGGGTTCATCGAGGATGCAGCACGCCTCTCACCAAGCTACTCAGGAACGCCACGATGCCGCCGACAGGGAACGCAACTGGCGAGCCTCCGCGGGCCGCCTCCCTTCGAAAGGTACTGTCCGTCTTATGACTGAGAACACGAATCTAATCCCAGATCGAAACTTGGCGCTCGAGCTGGTTCGTGTAACCGAGGCTGCAGCGATGGCGGCAGCTCGTTGGATGGGACGCGGCGACAAACTCGCTGCCGATGGAGCAGCAGTCGACGCGATGCGTCTCATGCTTCAGAGCGTCAACATGGAAGGTCTCGTCGTCATCGGCGAAGGCGAGAAGGACGAAGCTCCGATGTTGTACAACGGAGAGATCGTCGGAAACGGCGCACAACCCCAGACCGACGTGGCCGTCGATCCCATCGACGGAACCACTCTCACCGCCTTGGGCCGCGAGGGCGCCGTCGCTGTCATCGCTGTCTCTCCACGCGGCACCATGTACGACCCCGGCCCCTGCGTCTACATGGAGAAGATCGCTACCGGCGCCGAGTGCGCCGATGTCATCGACATCACCAAATCCGCTACCGAGAACCTCGAAGCCATCGCTGAACGCAAGAAAGAGGATGTCCGCAACGTCACTGCCGTCATCCTCGACCGCGACCGCCACGAAGAACTCATCGACGAGGTCCGCGAAGCCGGAGCCCGAGTTCGACTCATCGCCGACGGCGACGTAGCCGGCGCAATCGCTACCGCAATGCCGAACTCCGGCGTAGACATTCTGTTCGGTATCGGTGGAACACCCGAGGGTGTCATCACCGCAGCAGCACTAAAGAGCATGGGCGGCGGCATGCAGGGCAAGCTTTGGCCTCGTAACAACACCGAACGCGATGAAGCGGTCGCTGGCGGCTGGGACCTCGATGAGATTCTCACCATCGAACGCCTTTCCGGCAGCGAAGACTGTTTCTTCGCTGCAACCGGCATCACCGATGGCGACCTCCTTCGCGGCGTTCACTACGACGGCGGCGGCTGCAGCACACAGTCGTTGGTGATGCGTTCCCGTTCGGGAACCGTTCGCCTCATCAACGCGCAGCATCAGATCGACAAGATCAACACCTACGCCAGCGTCGACTACTAAGCGTCCGGGAAGCCGCAAACCGGCCAAACCCCGACGAGACCCTCGCCACGCTGCGTGGCATTTTGTCCCCTTTCGTGGTACTCCTAGTGGTTTAGGAATGTTCGCTGTTCAACGCGAGCATGCGGAGGACACGGGTGAACAACGCGGACGGGACTACTCCCGGCGGCCACGGGGCGCAAGATGACGGCTGGGTTCAGCCGTTCCGCGTCTTTTTTGATCGGGCGTTCGAGCACTCGTTTTCCGAAGCCAAAGATCTTTGCAACGGCGACGAATCCATGGCCGCCCAACTGTGTGCCCAAGCGTTTGGGCGAGCGTACGCACGCTGGGCCCTTCTCGGGCGGATCGGCGACGCGCAGGCGTTCATCGATCGCCGGCTCCGGCGAGGAGCACGCAGCCTTCCCGACGCTCCACCACTTCGTGAGGCTGGGGTTGGATACAAACCCTGGGTTTACGTCACCGCCACCGAATCGGGGACATCTCGAAAACAAGCCCGATTGTTCCTCAGTGGAGCAGTCGCGACGATGTGTGCATTCCTCTTCACTATGAGCGCCTTCACCAGCGCCCCGAACAAGAACGATGTAAGCATTAGCGGCGAAACCCCTCGGACCACCACAACGTCCGGCGTCCAATCCACGCCGACATCACCCACGAGCTCGCTGGTGATTGAGGCCGGTCAAGATACGTCGTCTCCAAACGACGGGAGCAAATCTGACGACGATACCGAAGACAGCGACTGGACAGGGTTTACCTTGAACCTCGATGATCTGCCCAAGTCTCCCAGCGAAATCGGCGCCGCCTCTCCCACGGCACGAACGCCTACAACAGTCCACCCCAGCTCTATTCCGTCGACCTCTTCGACCTCTTCGACCTCTTCGACAACTTCTACAACTGTTGTTCCCGCAACGACCATTCTCGTAGTTCCTGCGCCCCCCGCAACCATTCCACCGACCACGAGCACCACAACCAGCACGACAACCCTGGCGCCGACGACTACTACGTCGACGACAACCACAACTGTGGCTCCGACCACCACATCGACGTCGGTTGCGCCACCCGCTACTGACCGGGATAGCGAGAGCGAAGAGCGCGAACGCGAACGCGAGGAGCGGGCGACGGAACGCGAGGAACGCAAGCGCGAACGTGAAGAACGCAAGGATTCCGCCTAACCCATCGCCGTCTCAAGGTTTGGTGCCGACATTCCGACGCCTGGTCAGGTAGACAAAGAGACATGGATACGTCGAAATATCGGGTGAAGCCCGGCAGCAAGGTCAAGCTCAGCGATTGGGATCCCAACGACGACGGCGACCTCGATAAAGACGAAGCTCGAGAAGAGACAGCCGGCCTCAACCAGCGCCTAGAGGCACTTCAAGAACTTCTCTACGCCGAGGATAAGAACAAGGTCTTGGCCGTACTTCAAGCCACCGACACCGGCGGAAAAGACGGAACGATCCGCCACGTCTTCGACACGCTGAACCCGGCCGGTGTAAAGGTCGCGTCCTTTAAGAAACCGACCAGCCAGGAACTGTCGCATGACTACCTTTGGCGGGTGCACGCCCATGCTCCAGCCAATGGCCAGATTACCATCTTCAACCGGTCGCACTACGAGGATGTCCTCGTCGTGCGGGTGCACAACTATGTTCCCGAAAGCGTTTGGAGCAAGCGCTACCGCCACATTCGCGAATGGGAACAGATGCTCGCCGATGAAGGCACCTCCATCGTCAAGTTCTACCTGCACATCTCCCGAGCGGAACAAAAGGAACGCCTCCAGGCCCGCCTCGACACTCCCGAGAAGAACTGGAAGTTCGCGAAGGGCGACCTCGACGAGCGCGAACATTGGGACGATTATCAAGAAGCGTTCACCGCGATGCTCGAGGAGACCAGCACCAAAGACGCCCCCTGGTTCGTGATCCCCGCAAACCGCAAATGGTTCCGAAACCGGTTGATCAGCCAGATTCTGGTCGACACGCTCGAAGACCTCGACATGTCCTATCCCCCGCCCGAAGAAGGCATTCTCGATCTCGTTATCCCCGACTAGATCACGTGTCGATCGCTCTCTTCGGCGCAGCTTTCGCAATACTCATCGTTGCGTGCTGTGTTCAAAGCTCAATCGGTTTCGGCGCAAACCTTGTAGCGATGCCGCTAGTCATCCAGTTTGCGCCCGAACTCGTTCCAGGCTCGCTGTTGTTTTCAGGCCTGCTTATGAACCTGCTGATCTTTCGCCGAGACCGTTCCGCGATCGACTTCAAACCGGTCAGAGGAGCCATCGCCGGGCGGGTTCTCGGAACCGCCTTCGGCATCGCCGCGCTCACGCGGCTTTCCGAAAACCAACTGACACTGGTGATCGCCCTCGGGGTGCTGGCTATGGTCGCGGCTGCGGCATTCAAGGGGTCACCACCTCGAAGCGTTCGAAATATGCTGGCTGCCGGGACTCTGTCGGGGTTCACCGCCAGCACCGCCGGCATTGGCGGCCCTCCAGTCGCGATCCTCTTTCAGGACGCGAAAGGGTCCGAGGTGCGCGGCTCGATGGCGAGCTTCTTTCTCGTGGGAACCGTCATCACCCTGGGTGGACTAGCGATAGCCGACCGGTTTGGCCTGTCCGAAATCGCTTGGGGCGTAGCGCTAATGCCTGCCGCCATTATCGGCTTCGCTCTCAGCGGCCCGATGCTCCCAATCGTCGACCGGGGCTACACCCGTCCAGCGATTCTGCTTCTGTCGACCGCATCTGCCCTGGTGCTACTCGCTCGCTGGGCGTTCAACTTCTAGATCGCCTCGCTAGGCGGCGGGCCGCAGCTTGTGGGGAACATCGACGGGACGATCAGCCGCTGGGGTCCAGCCGCTAACCCATTCGTCGCGGCGGCTCCAAACCTCGAACCAATAGCGGCCTGAGGTCTTGCGCCCTTTGGTAGCCAAGGCAAGTGCCTCGTAGCCGAGGCCACGTATCCCAGCGCCGGCCTTGAGGCAGGCCATCGCATAGGACTGCTTCCAGCCGGTCCACGACTTCTGAACAGCGGTTGCGTCGCCGGTGAGGCGAAGGATGACCTTATGAGCCCGGTTGGGGCTGGATGCGCCGACATAGTGAATGATCTCGGCGTCGGGTGTGATCATCGGGTTGTAGCCGAGTTCACGGGCCCGGCGAGCCAAGTCGGCGTCCTCGCCATACATCCAGAAGTCTTCGTCGAACCCACCGAGTTCGTCCCAGACCGTTCGAGAAACGAGCTCGAGACAACCGGTGATGTAGCCGACCTCGCGTTCGGTGTCGCGCTCCCACCCCGGAAGCTCCTCCGGGTTGAATCGCATCGAGTCTTTGAAGGCCGCGGAAAGACCGGTTGCGAAGCACGTAAGGCTCCAGAGGGTGGTTTCACCCCAACATGAACCGGGGTCAAGTTGTCCGTGTTCGTTCAGGGTGCGACCGCCGTAGAGTCCGCCGTCTGGGCGACGTTTCGCCAGCTCAAGCAGGGCTTCAAGCGTTCCTGGCTTCACTTCGGTATCGGGGTTAAGGAGCAGCAGGTACTCGCTGGTCGCCTTGGTCGCTGCGAAGTTCACACCGCGGGCAAATCCAAGGTTCGCTCCGGTGTCGTAGTACTTCACCTGGGGAAACTCGGCAGCAAGCATCTTTTTTGTGCCGTCTCCGGGATGATTGTCCGCAACGATGATCTCAAGCGATACATCGCCAGCGTTCTCGAACACGGTGGTCAAACACCGTCGCATGAGATCACGGGTGTTGTAGGCAATCAGCAAAACAGAGATGTCAGTCACAGAGCAGGTATCGGCGTTGCGCTGCTCGGACCTAAGCCGCGCTCCCAACCATGGGGTGAGTGCCGGTAAGTGACGGCGGCGCACCGGTGGTCTTGTTGGCTTTTCAGGCTCTACTGAAGAGCTAGGTGGTTGTTGATGCCGCGGATCTGGTCTTGTGTTCTGTGGTTGACGTACAGCACTGTGGTGTTGCTTGTCGTGCAGATTCGTTCAATGAGTGCGAGTACCAGCTGACGATTGATGTCGTCGAGGCCCAGACACGGTTCGTCGAGAATCAATAGCGGCGGATGCTTCACCATTGCCCGCGCAATCAACAAGAGACGCTGTTCGCCAAAGGACAAGCTGTTGAACGGCTCATCGAAGCGTCCGGTCATACCCAGAAGATCGAGCCATTGGTCGGCAATGGCCTTCTGCGCGTCGGTGCTCTTCCCGTACAGCCCGATGCTGTCGTAGAACCCGGAGATGATCACGTTTCGCAGCCCGATACTGACCCGGTACTCCCACTGAAGTGCCGTCGAGACGTATCCGATGTATTGCTTGATTTGCCAGATGCTCTCGCCGGTGCCGCGCTGGAACCCAAAGACCTGGATGTCGTTGACGTAACACTGCGGGTGATCGCCCGTGATCAACGAAAGCAACCCGGTCTTGCCACTGCCGTTCGGACCGCTCAGCTGCCAATGTTCATTGGCCTCGATCGTCCAGTCGAGGTCTTCGAAGACCGTGTTGTCCGTGTAACGAATAGCCGCGCCAGTTAAGCGCACCAGAGGGTCTGCATCGTTGAGACTCGGCAGCTGCGCCGCCGGGTCGCCCGGGGGCAATTCGAGATCGGTGGTCTGCAAGTGCAAAAGCTGGCGCACCTCGGCAAACGCACGCTCGTCGTCACGCTTGACCTTGTGGAGCAATCGACCGTCGTCGACGTAGGCGACATCGGTGATGAAGTCGGGACACTCGTCAAAGCGGTTCAGCACGATCACCATCGGAACGGTTTTCGCCAGATCCCGAAGGTGGGCTTGGAGCCACCACAGCGAGTCATGATCAAGCCCATCGAAAGGCTCATCGAGTACCAACAGCTCCGGGTTACTCGTGAAAGCTCGAATGAGCATGACCTTACGACTCTCACCCGTCGAGAGCTTGCGAAAGGCCCGGTCCAGAAGCGGCCGCAATCCCAACGCATCGATCAATGTCTCAGCAAGCTCATCGTCCTGGCTCACCGAGTCGATGATCTCGGCAACCGGTGTGCCTTCGGAGATAACGTCGAGAATGTCGGCGTCGTCTTTGCGGCGCTCAGCCTCGATGAGTTCCGCTTGTTGCTCGTAAGAAACGAGGGCCACGCGATCAGGTAAACCCGAGCATGTGCCGGACAGCCGATCTCCAGCTCCAGCAAGCACGGCCGCTAGCGCCGACTTGCCGGAGCCGTTCGCTCCTGCGATGAGCCAGTGTTCGCCTGGCTGAATTGTCCAGCTGATGTCGTCAAGCTGAAAACGCCCGTCGAAATCAACCGATAGAGCGTCGAGGCACCACCGATCTAGGTCACTCATCGGTGCGTTACTCCGGCTGGAAACGAGATCAGATGATCCGCTTCATGTCAGCCATGTAGCCGCGCAACTCGGCGCCGATCACTTCGACGGGGTGGCTGCGAATGGCTTCATTCACCTCGATCAATCGAGCATTGTCCACGCCGGTATCGGCGAACTCAAGGCCCTTGCCGATGACATCGGTCTTGATGTCTTTCATGAAGTCGCCCAGCAAGGGCACGCACGCATGGTTGTACAGGTAGCAGCCGTACTCGGCGGTGTCTGAGATCGTTGCGTTCATCTCGTAGAGCTTCTTGCGAGCGATTGTGTTTGCGATGAGCGGCGTCTCATGGAGCGACTCGTAGTACGCCGAGTCGGCGATGATGCCGGCGTCGGTCATCGTTTCGAATGCGAGCTCGACGCCGGCCTTGACCATGGCGACCATGAGGATGCCGTTGTCGAAGTACTCCTGCTCGGAGATCTCAACATCGCCTGCTTCGGTCTTTTCGAAAGCGGTCTCGGCGGTATCTGCGCGCCAGCCGAGGAGCTTCGCGTCGTCGTTGGCCCAGTCATCCATCATTCCGGACGAGAAGGCGCCGGTCATGATGTCGTCCTGGTGCTTCTGGTAGAGCGGACCCATGATGTCCTTCATCTCTTCTGCGAGATCGAAGGCCCGGATCTTGGCCGGGTTCGACAGGCGATCCATCATGTTGGTGACGCCGCCGTACTTGAGTGCTTCGGTGACGGTTTCCCATCCGTACTGGATCAGCTTCGAGGCGTAGCCGGCGTCGATACCTTCTTCGATCATCTTGTCGAAGCAAAGAAGCGAACCGGTCTGCAGCATGCCGCACAAGATGGTCTGCTCACCCATGAGGTCGGACTTGACCTCGGCAACGAACGACGACATCAACACGCCAGCCTTATGGCCACCGGTGCCGACGGCGTAGGCCTTGGCCAGGGCAAGTCCTTCGCCGTTCGGGTCGTTGTCTTCATGGACGGCGATCAGGGTTGGCACGCCGAAGCCGCGAACGTACTCGGCGCGGACTTCTGAGCCCGGGCACTTGGGGGCGACCATGATGACGGTGATGTCATCGCGGATCTGCATGCCCTCCTCGACGATGTTGAAGCCGTGCGAGTACGACAAACATGCGCCGTGTTTCATCATCGGCATAATGGTGTTGACCACATTGGTGTGCTGCTTGTCCGGCGTGAGGTTCAAGACCACGTCGGCGGTGGGCAGCAGCTCCTCGTAGGTGCCGACGGTGAAACCGTTCTCGGTTGCGTTCTTCCATGACTGGCGCTTCTCATCGATGGCCGCAGCGCGAAGTGTGTAGGACACATCAAGACCGCTGTCTCGCAGATTCAAGCCCTGGTTCAGCCCTTGGGCACCGCAGCCAATGATGACGAGCTTTTTGCCCTTGAGTGCATCGACACCCTCGGTGAATTCGTCTAGGTGCATAAAGCGGCATTTTGCGAGCTCCGCCAGTTGCAAGCGAAGCGGCAGCGTGTTGAAGTAATTGGCCATAGGAGTGCTCTCGATCAGAAGTGATTCGGGTGAACTCTACTCGCGCAAGAGTGTTTCGTAAATTGACATAAACGCAACGTGGTGTCCCACATCACGCAATACCAGGCCGCATGGTGCATACTCAGGTAATGAACGTCAGAACACTCGGACACTTCCTCCTGTTGTGCGAAGACTTGAACTTTGGCCGCGCCAGCCGTCGGGCAAACATCAGCACGTCGGCGCTCTCGCGCAACATCCGTCAACTCGAAACCGAGCTCGATGCAACGCTCTTCGACCGCGACAATCGCACGGTCGAGCTCACACCGGATGGCCACAAGTTCCAGCGATATGCGCGTGACGCCGTGCAGCAGTGGGATCAGATCCGTCACGAGCTGACCGACCCAGCCGATCACCTTCACGGCGAAGTGAGCCTCTACTGCTCGGTCACGGCCAGCCATAGCATTCTGGTCGACTTACTCAACCGCTTTCGACCAGCTCATCCCGAGGTTGAGATACGGCTCCAGACCGGCGACCCACAGCACGCAATCGATCATGTGTTGGCGTTGGAGGAAGAGTTGGCCATCGCGGCTCGGCCAGACAAGCTGCCACCGGGCGTCATTTTCGCACCCATCCTCGTGTCCCCGCTGGTCTTCATTGCTCCGGTTGAATCGGCAGATCTGAGCCTTACCCAGCTTCCGTCCAACGAACCAGAGAACAGCGCAGCCTGGCAGCAGATCCCAATGATTCTTGCCACCAGCGGCATCGCCCGGAAACGTGTCGATGTGTGGTTCCGGGACCGCGGCGTCACACCAAAGATCTACGCACAGGTCGCCGGCAACGAGGCCATCGTCAGCATGGTCAGCCTAGGACTCGGTGTCGGAGTCGTACCCAAGATCGTTCTCGACAACAGCCCACAGGCTGCGCGGGTTCATGTGCTCGACGTCGACCAGGCGTTAGCCCCCTATGACCTCGGACTCGTCACACTGCAGCGCCACCTAAAGAACCCTCTGGTCAGCGCATTCTGGTCGCTGCTGGCGAGCGACTAGAAGAGAACGGAAAACGGACCGTGCCGACGCTCCAAAGAGCGCCGGCACGGTGTTCCCGATACTTAGCAAAGGGGTACTTGCGCGTATTAGTGCGATGCTTCGCCGGTTGCTACGGCAATACGAGCGTTGGCCCGCTTGAGTGCGCCAATAGCTTCGACATCGGTGTCATCAGCCGCCACCGCAGCCGAAGCCTTGGACTGTGCGGCACGAGCCCGATCGACGTCGATTTCGTCTTTGGACTCGGAAACATCGGACAAGATCGTGACCTTGTCATTGGCCATCTGGATAAAGCCTGAGTGCACGGCGAACTCGTCGGAACCATCGGTTCCGATCACCTTTGCCGACCAAACCTCGAGCACGCCGATAAACGGCACATGCCCGGCCTGGAACGCAATATCGCCGCCGCCCACGGTCCGGGCGACAACCATAGTGGCTTCGCCCGAATACGTGATGGCTTCTGGTGAAACGACTTCGACCTGGAGCATTGGTTACGCCTCGGCTGCGAGTTGCGCAGCTTTTTCCTGCACCTGATCGAGGCCACCAACCATGTAGAAGGCCTGCTCTGGGATGTCATCGAGCTCACCGTCGAGGAGTGCCTCGAAGGAGTCGATGGTGTCGGTGAGCGGGGTGAACACGCCGGGCTGACCGGTGAAGACCTCAGCCACGAACATTGGCTGGGACAGGTACTTCTGGACCTTACGGGCCCGGTCGACGGTGACGCGGTCTTCTTCGGAAAGTTCATCGAGACCAAGGATGGCAATGATGTCCTGAAGCTCTTTGTACCGCTGAAGAACTTCCTGTACTCGACGAGCAACGCCGTAGTGACGATCGCCAACAACCTCGGGAGCGAGGATGGTCGAGGTGGATGACAGCGGGTCAACCGCTGGGTAAATACCGAGGGCCGCAATGTCACGACTGAGCTCGGTGGTTCCATCGAAGTGAGTAAACGAGGTGAACGGCGCCGGGTCGGTGTAGTCATCGGCAGGTACGTACACAGCCTGCAGCGAGGTAATGGACTTACCACGGGTGGAGGTAATGCGCTCTTGAAGCTCGCCCATTTCATCGGCGAGCGTTGGCTGGTAACCCACAGCTGATGGCATACGACCAAGAAGGGTCGATACCTCAGAGCCGGCCTGCACGAAGCGGAAGATGTTATCGATGAACAACAGCACGTCCTGGCCCTGCACGTCACGGAAGTACTCGGCCATGGTTACACCGGCGAGTCCAACCCGAAGACGAACGCCTGGTGGCTCATCCATCTGGCCGAATACCAGGGCGGCCTTCGAGAGCACGGTTGCGGCGTCTTCGCCTGCACCCATCTTGGCTTCGCCCATTTCGATGAAAAGGTCGGTGCCCTCACGGGTACGCTCGCCCACACCGGCGAATACCGATACACCACCGTGGTTTGACGCCACACGGGTAATCATTTCCTGGATAAGAACAGTCTTGCCCACACCAGCACCACCGAAGAGGCCGATCTTTCCGCCTTCTTTGTACGGGGTGAGAAGGTCGATGACCTTGATGCCGGTTTCGAACATCTTCGTCGATGGCTCGAGTGCATCGAAGTCGGGAGCTGGGCGATGAATACCCCAGGTCTCGGCAACGGTGTGGCCAGGAACGTCCAGGCATTCGCCCATAACGTTCCAAACGTGACCAAGGGTCGCGTCGCCAACCGGCATTTCGATACCGTGGCCGGTGTTGCGGACCTCGGTGCCACGCTTCAGGCCATCGGTTGACTTGAGCGCGATGGCACGAACTCGGCCATCACCAATCTGCTGAGCGACCTCGGCGGGGACGAGGGTGGTTTCCCCATCGACGACGATGTCGAACTCGAGCTCGGTGTTGATCTCGGGCAACGCATTCGGCGGGAATTCAACGTCGACCACGGGGCCGGCGATACCGACGATGCGGCCCGATTTGAGTGCTGGTTCGGTAACGGTCATGTGCTGTAAGTCTCCTGAGTGACAGGCGTAAAGAAAGGGCGGTGATTTTTTGATGCTGAGAGAAGGTCAGTCGGAGCCGAGTGCTTCGGCGCCACTGACGATTTCCATAATTTCGGTAGTGATTGCTTCCTGGCGAACTCGGTTCATCTCACGGCTGAGCTTGACCTTGAGTTCTTCGGCGTTGTCGGTAGCGGCTTTCATTGCCCGCTGCCGGTTTGCGTGCTCTGACGCTGCTGCTTCAAGCATGGCGCCGAACAAACGAGCTTCGACGTAGCGAGGAAGCAGCGACTCGAGAACGCCACCAGCTGAAGGTTCAAACTCGAACGCCGCTAGTGCGCTTGAGTCACCTCCGCCTTCGGCAGCAACGGTGTCGGTGCTTTCGAGCGGAAGGAAACGACGGACGGTGACCTTCTGCGTTCCCATCGAGACGAACTCGGTGTAGACGAGTTCGACTCGGTCGATCTCGCCGTCGGTGAACATCCGCATGACCTCGCCAGCAACCTCACGAGCATTCTCGTAGGTTGGCGAGTCGCTCATACCGGTATAGGTAGTTGCGATGTCGTAGCCCTGGAAGGTGAAATAGTCGTTGGTTTTCTTACCGCACAGAATCAGCGCGTAGTCGGCGCCCTCGGTACGGGCGGCGTTGAGCTGACGCTCGGCGGCGCGAATGACACCTGCGTTGTAAGGACCAGCCAAACCGCGGTCACCGGCAATGGCGATGATGCCAACCCGTTTGACCTCTTCGGGCTCACGAAGCAGCGGATGACTCGCTGCTGCACCGCCAGCCGAAAGGTTCTCGATCACTGAAGTGATCTGAGTGGCGTAGGGCTTGGCTTCTTTGGCGCGTTGCATTGCCTTCACCACACGGGTGGCAGCAATGAGTTCCATGGCGCGGGTGATCTTCTTCGTGGAGTTAACGCTCGCAATGCGGCGTCGAAGAACCCGTTCCTTTGCACCGGCCATCGATCAGGCCTCGCCGTCGGCGGAGATGTCTTCTTCAGGAAGCGTGACGTCGCTGTCAACCATCTGGGAGTTGAGTGCTCCCGGGTCAGAAGCGTCGGGGGCATCCTTGCCGTCGCTGGTCACGAAGCCGTCAGCGTATTCCTTGATTGCGGCGTCAAATCCTTCTTCGTCAGCGAGCTTGCCGCTCGAAACGATGTCGGAGAGCATGCCGCTGTAGCTACCGTGCATGTGCGCCAACAGGCCCTCTTCGAAGCGCAGAACGTCTTCGACGGGAAGGTTGTCGAGGTAGCCGTTGGTGCCAGCGTAGAGCGACACGACCTGGTCTTGGACCGACATTGGTGACGAAATGCCCTGCTTGAGCAGCTCGGTGAGGCGGTAACCCCGGTCGAGCTGAGCTTGCGATACGGCATCGAGGTCCGAACCGAACGCCGCAAAGGCTTCGAGTTCACGGAACTGCTGCAGGTCGGACTTCAGCGTACCTACGGCGGTCTTCATGGCTTTGATCTGCGCAGCCGAGCCCACACGAGATACCGAGATACCTACGTCCACGGCGGGGCGAACACCCGATTTGAACAGGTCGTCCTGAAGGAAGATCTGGCCATCGGTGATCGAGATCACGTTGGTAGGAATGTACGCCGAAACGTCGCCGGCTTTGGTCTCGATAATTGGCAGGGCGGTAAGCGAACCGGCGCCAAGCTCGTCGGAGAGCTTTGCCGCACGCTCGAGGAGACGACTATGCAGGTAGAAGACGTCGCCAGGGTATGCCTCGCGGCCTGGTGGGCGACGAAGAAGCAGTGACATCTGACGGTAGGCCTCAGCCTGCTTCGACAGATCGTCGTACACGATAAGAGCGTGCTGGCCGTTCTCCATCCAGTGCTGGCCCATGGCCGAACCGGCGTAGGGAGCGATGTACTTGAACGGTGCAGGCTCAGAAGCAGGAGCGAGCACAACAACGGTGTACTCGAGTGCGCCCTTTTCTTCGAGAAGCGCCACGGTCTGGGCGACGGTGGATGCTTTCTGACCAATGGCGACGTAGATGCACTTCACGTCGAGACCCTTTTGGTTCAAGATCGTGTCGATGCCAATGGTGGTCTTGCCGGTCTTACGGTCACCAATGATCAGCTCTCGCTGGCCACGGCCAACGGGGATGAGCGAATCGATGGCCTTGATACCGGTCTGCATGGGCTCAGCCACTGGCTGGCGGCCCATGATGCCTGGGGCCTGGACTTCCATGCGGCGGGTCTCGACGTTGGACAAAGGCCCTTTGCCGTCGAGTGGTTCGCCAAGAGGACTGAGGACACGACCAAGAACGCCGTCGCCAACCGGAATCGACAAGATGTCGCCGGTAGCACGAACGCTCTGGCCTTCTTCAATTCCTTCGAGCGACCCGAGCACCACACAACCAATCGAGTCTTCGTCGAGGTTGAGGGCCAGACCGGTTGCACCGTTCTGGAACTCGAGCATTTCGTTCACCGCAGCGTTGGGAAGGCCCGACACGCGGGCGATACCGTCGCCGACCTGGGTGATTCGGCCGACCTGGGCTTCCTCGAGTGACGGGTTAAACCCATCGAGGTTGGCCTTTAGTGCTGCGGTGATGTCGTTCGTATCGATCGTGAGATCCGACATATCAGTCTCTCTGTTTCTGTTGCCTGCTGGCAGATTGAGTAGTGAACTCCCCTAGCGAACCAGGGGTAAAGGGTGTGCTGACTGCTAGTTGAATGCGTCGCGCATCTTGGTGAGACGGCTTCGGACGCTGCCATCGATGACGGTGTCGCCGATTTGGGTAACGAGGCCACCAACAACGGTTTTGTCGATGACGACATTGATGTCGACATCTTTCCCGGTTGATTTCTTGAGCGCAGCCGTAAGGCGTTGGGTTTGGTCTTCGGTCAGCGGGACTGCTGAACGGACCTCAGCCAGCTCGCGACCACGGCCAACCGAGCCCTGCTCGGAGACGGCTTTGGAGATCGCTGGGATGTCCTTGGCACGGCCGGCGGCTACAAGCATTGAGATGACGGCGGTAGTTGTCTTGCTCGCACGACCACCGAGGAGATCCTCGATGACCTGCTGGCGACGCTGCACGGGAATGCTCGAGTCCGACAGTGTGCTCGTGAGATCGTCGTTGCCCTGGAGAGCCTGGGCAAACGATGCCAATTGCGACTCAACGCCGGCATCGCCTTCGGCCTTCGCTATCTGCTGCACAGCATCTGCGTAGGTTGCTATGGAGTCACTCATGCGCCGACCTCGGCAATGTAGTTGTCGATCATCGAAGCAAGTCGAGCGTCGTCGAGGTTGTCGGTGACAACGGCCTCGGCGGCGTCGGCCGCATTGCGGGCGACTTCGGAACGAACATCGGAAAGCGCTTGGCCTTTCGATGTCTCGATGTCGGCGAGAGCTTTGACCTTTGATGCCTCAGCATCGGCTTCAGCTTTTGCGATCATCTCGGTCTTCATGCTTGCGGCACGGGAACGGGCGTCGGAAACAATCGTCGCTGCTTCGGCATCGGCGTCGCCGAGCTTTGCGAGCTGCTCGGAACGTCGTGCGTCGGCCTCGGCCTTTGCGTTGTCGGCAACAGCGAGTTCGCTACTAATACGCTCGGTGCGAGCGGCCATTGCTGCTTTGAGGGGGCCAAGGCCCTTCCAAAGCATGATGGCGAACACGATCAGAAAGGCGATCGCGCTCCAGTAGAACTCGTTGATGTCTCCGGGAATCCACTGCCCGTTTGGGCCTTCAGCTGCCAGAGTCCACATTCGCGGATCCTCTCTGCTTTTCTACGTTTGGTGTTGATGGTTGAAACACGAGTGACTTGCAGCTCTAGGAGCCGAGCACCCGATCGATTGTTGATTGTGCGGCGCTACGATCGACCGGCGAACCCATAACCGCACCTGCGGCCTGTGTTGCCAGATCGCCGACATCTCCTCGCATGTCGCCAAGAGCAGAAGCCCGGGCGGTTGCAAGTTCGGCGTCAGCGGCGGCACGCATCTCGGCGATTTCAGCATCGGCTGCACCCTGGAGTTCGGCGCGACGTGCGTCGGCTTCTTCTCGGGCACCGGCGATGATGCTGTTCGCTTCTTCACGTGCTGCTGAGATCTTGGCGTCGTACTCCGACGTTGCCGATCCCAGGTCAGAGTCAACAGAGTCAGCAGCATCTTTCGCTGCACGAATCTTGTCGTCGCGTTCGGCTCGGACGGCCATGAGAGGTGGGAGAAGCACAAACTTCATCAATGCCCAAAGGGCAAAGAAAAACAGTGCGGCCCAAAAGATCTCGTTTACCTCGGGGATAACCGGGTTAACGATGCCTTCGTCTTCTGCATGGCCTTCTTCAGTGCCGTGATCTTCTTCTTCAGTCTCTTCGGTGAACGCGTAAGCTATTCCACCGTCGAGGGTGACGTGAATCGTCACAATGGTCTCCTAGTGGGATCTAGACGAACTTCAGAAGAATGAAGACAACGAAGCCGATGAGGGCGAGTGCCTCGGTAAAGGCAATGCCGAGGAACATGGTGGTCTGCACGGTGCCTGCCGACTCGGGCTGGCGGGCCATGGCCTGAACGGCCTGACCTACGAGGTAACCGATGCCGATGCCGGGGCCAATTGCGGCGAGGCCATAGGCGAAACCGGCGCTACTAGCGCCCTGTGCTGCCTTTGCTTCGTCGCCGGTGAGGCCTTCGGTCTGGGCAAGAACCTGAGCTGCTGTGCTCGCGATACTCATTTTGGATTGCTCTCCTGTATTTGGGTTTCCGACGCAATGCGTCGAGATCTTGATTGATGGGTACTGCTGGACACCCGCTCAGATGAACGAATGGCGACTTGGAAGTAGGACTAGTGCTCTGGGTGCAGAGCGAGGCCGATGTAGACAGCGGCCAGAATGGTGAACACGAACGCCTGGATGAGCGACACACCGATTTCGAATGCGGTGAACAGCATGAGGCCAGGGAAGGTGAGGAGTTCGACGACGACCGTTGGCTTGAAGCCCCAGACGCCGATGCACAGTACCGAGAACGTCACGAGAAGGATGTGACCGGCAAGCATGTTGGCGAAGAGACGAACAGCGTGGCTGAACGGGCGAATGAAGAAGGTTGACAGCAACTCGATGGGCGTTACCAGCAGGTAAAGCGCCTTGGGCACACCTGAGGGGAACAGCACCGTCTTGAAGTAGCCAAGGCCATTGTGCTTTACACCAACGATGATGAAGGCTGCCCAGGCGACGAGCGCAAGGACCAAGGGGCCGGCCATGCGGGCATTCGCCGGCATCTGGAAGAACGGGATGACTTCGGTGATGTTCCCGATGAAGATGTACAGGAAGAAGCTGATGAGCAGTGGCAAGTACCGCATGCCTTCGGCGCCCATCGTGGGCATCACGACCTGCTTTTCCATGAAGTCGATGACGCCCTCAGCGACGTTGCGGGCTCCCGAGGGGACGAGACCCTTCTGGCGTCCGGCGAGGAAGAAGATCACTGCGGGGATGACGAGGCCAAGAAGGTGGATAACACCAATCTTGTTGAACTCGAGGAGCGAATTGCCCTCGAAGAAAATCGCAGGCCATTCAACAATGTTCTCGATCGGCGGGAATGCGAGACCGCCGCCGCCTTCTTCAGCTGCAAAGAGCATTAATCTGATTTCCTTGAAATTTCAGCGAATAAATGAGGTACTGCAAGAACGTTCTGCAAGCTAGCGGGAATCCACTGGAAACGGTAGAACCGGCCAGTATTTTCCCAAGCTTTTTCACGCAGACGTGTCAAAATTGTTTGGGGTGTGGTTTGAGACCCGGATAAGCCAGTGATCCTGAGATGTAGCGCATTTCCCAGAACAGTAGGCCCAAGTGGGCTGCGATGAGGGTGATACCCAGTGGAACGAGACGAACCCAGCTGAGATCTTTGACCAACATCACGGCCAAGAAGATCAGCGAAAGTCGAATGAGAAAGCCCATGAGGGCGGCTGCGCCCATCATTGCGAGCGAGATTTGCGCGGCATATCCGAGCATGAATGCGGCGAGAAGGAAGTTCGCAATGACGATTGCGAGGGCATAGGCGACCGTTGCGGCCCCATCGCTCCCGGCAAACACGGCACCAAGTCCAATAAGGACTGGGGCGATCAGCGCACCCCGACGGGCGAGGTCACGAGCGACCTCCATGGCCGGCTGCGGACCTTCGAGGCGCTGCGAGAGCGGGTCGACAACGGTCACTGAGCGACCTCGGTAGTTCCGGAGCGCTCGGCAAGATGAATATTCATTTGGTACTGGTAGACGAAGTACGTCTTGAGGATCACGCCGATAAAGCTCACGACCGTGAACAGAATCGTCAGTACAGGAATCCAGCCGAGCTTGGAGTCAATCCAGAAACCAATGAGACCGAAGAGCAACGGGGTGAGCGCAAGGTCGTAGCCACCATGACCGCGAGCGATGCCTTCTTGCATGCCCTCGTGCAGCTCTCGCCGTTTGGCTTCGTCCATTGTTCCGCTACTTCAGTTGAACTTGGGGTGGATACGTACTGGCTGCATGCTGGGCTGACTACATGCTTCGGCAAGTGCAAAACCGACACTAGCCACTCCGACCCGCCGGGTCGTGCATTCCTTGAGGTTTCCCCTTCAGCCTTTGCAGCCTATGACGAATCAACCTTCGCCATAGAGACTTTGTGAAAAATATCTCAAACTTCCTTGTGAGTAGTTTCACGTTATTTACCCCGCCTTTACAAACCGGGCGAAGGAAAGCCAGGTATCAACATTGGGAATGTGCGACCCGATTTCAGGAAAGTGCTCAGGTCTACCCCCACTGCGCGCCGTTACTTACAGGGACAAACCCCACGCGTTCGATGGCTCCTCCATCGAACGTGTTTCATTCCCCCGTCTTATCCCCCGTTACAGGAGCTCGACATGGACCTCTGGCAAGCCGCTCAGATCGGTATCCGCCGCTGGTACATCACCCTTCCCGCTATTGCAGCGGGACTCGCTATCGCCTTCATGGTATCGAGCGGTGTAGACCCCGAATATCGCGCCAGCGCCAGCTTGTTCTACAAAGCGCCGGCCGTGAAAATTCAGATTATCGACGCCCAGACGCAGACCGAGGCACCAGGCGACGCGCTCGCTCCGGCTACCCGTGCTGTCGCTCAGACCTCAGCCGCCCGGCTCGACCGTCAGGCCCGTGAGATCGCCGAAGCCGATGGCTTCGACTCGGACTTCCTGATCGCCATCCCCGATGGCCAGGTTCCCCACGTCACCATCGATGTGCTGTCCGCCGACCCAGATCTCTCCGTCGACACGCTCGACTTTGTCGTCCAGTTCGCCAAAGAGGACATCGAGGAACGCCAGGTCAACGGTGACCGTCGACTCCTCAACGACGTCGAAGTTGTCTTCCAAGACCAAGAAGCCGTGAAAGACCTTTCGAGCCGCTCACGGATGCTCATTGTGCTCTCGCTCGTCACGATGATTATGGCGTTCGCCGCCACCGTTGCGCTCGACGGCTTCCTGGAAAACCGCAACCGCAAACCATCCGACCCAAGCTCGCCTTCGCCTTCTGGAGCGGCTGACACCGGCAAGACCGCTACCCAGGTAGCGGCAGCCCACCCGGCCAACGACGCACCTCAGGTACCCGTTGCTGGCCAAACCAAGACGCTTGCCCAGGAACTCGAGGAGCTCGAAGCCCACGCTTCAAGCACCCCAGGAAAGACCAACTAGGTCATGACCTCTGTCCTCGAGGCACCGCTCAACCCGGCGGCCTCACCCGAACCTGCATCGCGGCCGTCGGCCCGCACCATTCCTGGAGTCGCCCGATTCCAGGATTGGCATCCCGACGGCACAACGGTGCTTTCGATCGTGGTGGGTTTGACCTTCCTGATCCCGAACCAGCTGACCATTGCGTCGCTCGGTGGCCTCGGCCGTCCCGAGCTGCTTCTGAGCATTGCGTTGATGGGCTGGTGGGGCGTCACCAAACTCGTTCCATCGCTGACCGTTCGGGGCAATCAGCCAATTCGTTGGCTGCTCGCTGTCTACTTCTGCAGCTTTGGCGTGAGCTACGTCGCCGGCCATGCCCGTGGTCTTACTCCAGCCGAAGCCTCCTCAGCTGACCGGTTCTTCATCTTCCTCATCGGGGCCACCGCCATCGCGCTGGTCGTTGCCGACGGAATTCCAACTCGCGCACGACTCGACACATTCTTGTCGCGGCTCACGTACTTTGGCGCCTACCTCGGCATCACCGGCTCGCTGCAGTTCCTCTTCAACTTCGATATCACCGACAAACTCAACATCCCGTTTCTTTCGCTCAACAACGAGCTCTACGGCGTCCAGCAACGATCGACCCTCAACCGAGTTTCGGGAACGTCGACACACCCCATCGAGTACGGCGCTGTCCTTGCGATGTGTCTCATGGTGGCGATCCATTTCGTCGTTACCACCGACGACCCCAAGCAGAAGCAGAAACGCATGATGGTTGCGGGCCTCATCGCTCTGCCCGGCGCATTCTCGGTCTCGCGCACCAACGCTCTATCGGTAGTTATTGGCCTCTCAATCCTCGCCATCGTATGGAGCGCCCGCTACCGCTTCTACGCATTCCTTGCCGGCTGCGCCGGAGTCGTCGCACTCCAGGTACTCGCCCCCGGACTACTCGCCACGATCCGTGCGCTGTTCCTCTATGCAGGGCAGGACCCCTCGATTTCAGGTCGCCGCAAAGACTACGACGACGCCTTCACCTTTATCGGCGAACGACCGATTCTGGGCCGCGGCTCGGGAACGTTCATTCCCGAGGAGTACTTCATCCTCGATAACCAGTGGCTCGGCGAACTCATTACCAAGGGTTATGTCGGCCTCTTCATACTCGGCCTCATGTTTGCTGTCCCCGCCATGATGACCCGCATCATGCGCACCTCGGTCCGCTCGTACGGCGCGCTGCACCTCACCCAGACGGTGCTCGCAGTTGTGGCCATTGCAGCATTCGCGTCGGCGACATTCGACTCCTTCTATTACGTGCAGTTCCGCATGGTCTGGTTTGTCATGATTGGTGTGGCCGGAACGATGTGGCGTCTCCACAAGGCCGGAACGCTCGAGGATCTGACGCACGTCTCGCCCGAAGAACTGGCTCTCGTCGACAAGAAACTCCACCGCAAAGCAGCGGATATCCCGGCGTGAACCCGTCACCCCCCGACGGTTCGGCCAACCTCACTGCTACCGGTGATGGTCGCGGCCAAGGGAACTTCGGCACGTCGCTGAAGTGGTCCTACATCATGGATGGCGGACGACAGATCAGCCTGATCGTCGTCTCGCTACTCATCGCTCGAATCGTCGGGCCGGAGAACTGGGGCATCATCGCCCTTGCCACCTTGGCCATCTTGATGATGGAACTCCTCCACCGGCACTCGCTTCAACCAGCGATCATCCAACGCGATGACATCAGCGACATCACTCTGAAAACGTCGTTCTGGATTTCGGTGGGCTTCGGCCTGCTTCTTGCCCTCCTCGTCGTCGTACTCAGCGGGCCGTATTCGCGGCTGATCGAAATCGACGACCCGGTCGAGTTCGCCGCCAAAACGTCAGAGCTTCGTAACGTACTCTTGGTACTCGCAGTCACCCTCCCGCTTCGCGGTACCACCTTGGTGAACGAAGCGCTTATGCAACGGGCGATGGATTTCAAGCGGCTCGCCACACCGACCAATGGCAGCACCATCCTTGGCGGAATCGTCGGAGTAGCGATGGCCTTTGCCGGCTACGGCATCTGGGCCATGGTTGGACAGCAACTCATGCAGGTGGCGGCAACGACCGTCCTGGTGTTTCGGGTCGACCCCTGGCGTCCTGGACTGTCGTTCTCCGGCGAGAAGGCTCGCGAACTTTTAGGGTTCTCGTCCGGCTCAGCCGTCATGAGTCTCGGTAACGTGATCAACGAACGAGGGGCCGACATCTTGATCGGCGCCATGTTCGGGCCGCTAGCCGTTGGCCTCTACCGATTCGCCAGCCGATTCGTGACAATGCTTTTGAACATCGCCACGAATGCTCTGGGCGCAATCAGCATTCCCGAACTCGCTCGGCATCAGCATGACCCCAAGGCGTTCAATGCTCGGGTCATCGATCTCATGCGGGCTAGTACCGTCCTGACATTCCCGCTGCTGGCCATCTTGGCTATCAATGCCCAGAGCCTTATCGACATCATGGGCAACGAGTGGAACGATGCAGTACTCCCCCTGCAGTTGCTCTGTGTTTGGGCCGCCGGACGCGCCATGCTCGGCTTCGTTACCCCAATGCTCGAAGCACTTGGGCGTCCACATGATGCCGCCAAACTCTCTTGGGTCGCCGCAGCAGTGAGCCTCACGGCGTTCTACATCGGTGGTCGACTTCTGGGCGACAGCGCAATCGGCACCCAGATCGCCGGAATTTCAGCGCTCCGCCTGATCGTCACCGTGATCCTCCTACTGCCGATGTACCTTGCAGTCGTTCGCCACGTCACCGGCGTCAAACCGGCGCAACTCGCCACGGCAATTGGCCCTTCGGTCTTCTCGGCACTCGTGGTGATCTTCGTTGGCCTCGCCGCCACCTGGACCCTCGATGCCATCGGGGTGCACTTCCTTATCCGCATGCTCGTCGTCGGTGCACTCACCGGCGTCGCAGCGCTCGCTTCTCTCGCAGCGACCGAGCCGGCTATCCGCTCGAAGATCGAAACGGTCCGGTCAAAACGCCCACCAGCAGCTCCCGAAGACACCCCTGAACCGGTGTCCGATGCCTCAGCTGCTGCCTAACTTCTCAAGCTCAAACACCTGAAGGTCGAATATCCCACTATGGACAAGCCAATCTTTGTTGTCGGACCATCCCGCTCGGGAACCGACATGATGCGCGAAATGCTCACCGGCCACAGCACGGTAAGTATCGCCCCAGAAACCCACTACTTCGATGACCTCCGCACCACCTTTGAGGCTCCGGCCACAAAGAAGCTGGTCGGCGCCGATCTTCGAACGGTGCAGAACTACTTTCTGGCCCAGACCCACCGTCCCTTCGGGCATGGCGGCGAAGCCGACAAAGGCTGGATGCACCGCGACGATCTCGAAGCACTCGCCGACAAGCTCGGCGGCACCGCTGATGCGTACTTCGAGGCCTATGTACAAATGGCTGCCAAAGACGACAGCGTCACCGTCTTCGGTGAAAAGACACCCCGCCACGTTTTCCGGATCGCCGACATCCTCGAGCGTTACCCCGATGCCCGTATCGTCGGCATGATGCGCGACCCCCGTGCGGTCACCGCGTCCTACCGCGACTGGCAGAACCAGGGCGGCTTCGATCTCGAAACCGACCCTGACCACGCCGTGATCCTCGAAGAAGAGATGCTGCGTGCGCGCCGCTCGTACCATCCGCTCATCCTCGCCACCCTTTGGCGCGGACAAGCCGGCTCGATGCTTAGCGCCGCCAAAGAATTCGGCCCAGACCGGGTCTACATCCAGAAATATGAAGACCTCGTCGCCGACCCCGAACCCGAGGCCCGCAAGCTCTGCGAGTGGCTCGGCCTCAACTTCAGCAAAGACATGATGAATGTCGCTATGAGCAACAGTTCATTCTCAGGCTTCAACGACAGCCACGGCATCTCCACCGAAGCGGTTGCTCGATGGAAAAAGCGCCTCGACGACACCGAGATCGCTCTGATCCAGTCGGTCGCCAAATCCAAGATGGTCGAAGCCGGCTACCGACTCGAACCCGTCGAACCATCAGTCGGCGGACGGATCATGGGCTACGGGACTTTTCCTTTGGCTCTCGGCCGAAGCTTCGCTGCGAACAAAGATCGCGTCGGGAACCCGTTGAGCTACGTAGCTCAACGGATCAAAAACCTCTAGCCCATGTCGTGAGGGCGCCCTTTGGTAAGGGTGATGATGAGCGTCCCAGACAACGCATGGAGCCTTGTGGCGGCTATCGCCTTGCTATAGGCCACCGGCAGGCTTCGAAGCCGCTCGGGTAGGTACGGCTGGAAGACGCCCGGGTCATCGTGGAGCGCTATGTCGACTCCCGCAAAGCCGGCCTCGCCGGCACACTTGCGCACGCCCCAGACCGTGTTTCGTGTCGCCTCGACATGAAAATGGTAGTGGTCGATCTCTTCGGGCCGGAGCCGTCGCAATACCGCATCGGTGAGGTCGAGTTTGGCGAGCACCTTTGACGCCAAACCAAACGGATGTAATCCATTTGGTGTTATGAGGATGGCGGTTCCGTCGTCGGCCAAAACATCGTGGATCGCCCGAAGCAGCTTTGCCGGTTCGGGGTGGTGCTCCCAGACGTAGATCGCTGTGGCCAGATCGAACGGCTCGGACTCCCCCGCAGCGACCGCCAGCCGGTGTTTCGCAGCGAACTCCTCGGCGGAGCCATGGACCTGCTCATCGACCCACTGGTTCTCGAAGATGTCTTCGTCGAGATCGACGCCGACATAGTGCGTGGCGAGCGACTCGAAGAAGGGCGAGTACTCGCTCGCACCAGGCCCAGCACCGATGTCGACGACCCGAAAGTCAGAGGCGGCCGTTTCGATTGTGGCGCGCGCATGAGCCTGTTCGCCAAGCGCTCGAAGCGTGTCGTATTGATTGAGCGTTGTTTCCACCAAGACGGAAGCTTAGGGCTCCGCAGCTGGTTACAGCGCGTCCGCCCGTGATTGGAGGTCCGCGCGACGCGCCGCCGCCTTGTCACCGAGTGGGATGCCGAGGGTTCCGAAGATCTCTTCGACCCGGTGTAAACCGTCGTGGCGTTCGAAACCAGCGCGAAGGTTCAGCTTGCGTGCTCGCTCACAGCGTGCAGTGTCGGCTTCGAGCTCTTCAAGGATCTCGCCGATGTCGGGGCAATCGAACGGGATCGCGATATGCGCGTCTTCCCAGTCGAACAACTTCTCAAACTCGGGAATCGTGGGCGGCTCGCCGAGCATGATGCAACCCGATGCGACGGCTTCAAAGAACTTGAAGCTCAGCTCATCTTGGTGGTTGGTTCGATCGGGGTTCGCGCCGACTCCCCGGTTGGTTATGACGAACTTGCTGGCCTTGTTGATCGAAGCCAGCACCTCGCGGTGTTCGCGAAAGTCATAGACATAGCCAGGCGTGAACGTATCGAAGTAGTACATCCGACCGGTCCGGTTGGTCCAGTCTCGCAACGCTCCATGGGTGATCGCCGAGCGGCGGCCAATGTTGTTGATATCGATCGGCCGGTCGACAGACGCAGTAGTGGGGGTGCTGCTGTCAGGAGCAAAGCGGAGTGCATCGACACCAAACGGCAAGTACGACACCGGCACATCAAGACGTTCTTGAAGCGGCGCGACGGTGCCGGCAGAGGCAAGAAAGACGTGGTCGAACTCGTTCAGGCGTTCAACGTGGCCTCGCCACCGGTCAAGGTCTGCGGCCCACATCTCTTCGATGAAGCACACCTTGTAGGCGAAATTCGATGAATCTCGGATGGCCGAAAGGGCTACAAGATCCGAAGGGAGTTGAAAGAGCGCAAACAGAAGATCGTGCTGGGCCGAAATCGTTGCGCAACCAAACGGGGCGTCGAGCTTTGACCCGAAAGAGAACCGCTTATTGAATCGGTTGACCAACGGTTCGGCCAGCGGAGTGAACCGGTTGTGGGTCGGCGACACGATCTGAGCGTTGGTGACCGACGCCAAAACGTCTTCGAATTCAAAGCCGCTGCACCTGGACACTTTAGGCCGCAGGCCGCGCTGGCTGAAAACAACCACCCGTGGATCAGTCACACTGAAAGAATCGGCCGAAAGGCCTACTTTCTTAGTGTTCCCTCGCGTTCATTGGTGGTACTCACCGATCGATGCGTCGATGCGCATCGGAAGGTCATTTACGCCTCGTTGGCTGCGCTCGGCCCAGCTGACTGCTCGACGTCTCGCTGAACGGCTTTACGAGTCCTACCGCTGGGGTGAAAGATCGTAAACAACAGCAGGCCCAAGGCACCGATTCCGAGCGGCACGATGGCATCGCCTTCACCGGTGTAGGTCGGATACAAGACAAAGCCGGAAAGCAGTGCGGTCCAAAGCCACATAATGATGACGCTTCGCCGGTGGCCGTGACCCAGTTTGACCAGCCGGTGGTGCAGGTGACCCAGGTCGGCGGTGGCAACACCTTGCCCGCCGACAGCTCGGCGGATGATGGCGAAGAACACGTCGACGAAAGGCACCGCCAAGATGACCAACGGGATGAAAATTGGGGCGAAGAAGAAGTAGGACTGGCCGTAGAAGCCCGCGGAGGTGCGTCCACCAACCGACATCGTCGACGCTGCCATGAGCAGGCCGAGCAGCAAGGCTCCACCATCGCCCATGAAGATCTTTGCCGGGTGCACGTTATGCGGGAGGAAGCCGATGACGAGACCAAGGGTGATGATGGCGATCAGTGCACCGGGGTTTCCTGGGAAGATGATCTCGGCATCGCCAAGGCGCAGCGAATACAGGAAGAAGGTTGCCGACGCGATTGCCACGATTCCGGCGGCAAGACCGTCGAGTCCATCGATGAGGTTGACCGCATTGGCCATACCAACCACCCAGAGAACCGTTAGCAGCGCCGACCAGTCCGATGACAGGGTGACGAGCTCGAAGAACGGCATCCGAAAGAACAACAGGCTGACACCGGCGAACGACAAAATACTGGCAGCGACCACCATTCCAGCGATCTTGGCGGGCGCGGAGATATCGCGGAGGTCGTCGTAAACACCCACGCCAAAGATCCAAACGGCAGCGAACGCGACGCCGAGCAGTTCGGTGCCTGACGCAAAGACCGCTTCGAAGTCGCTCATCTGCGATGCGGTGAGCATGGCGGCGAGTAACCCAAACACCATCGCAACTCCGCCAAGGGTGGCGATGGGTTCGTCGTGAGACATGCGCTCATCGGGGGCAGCGACGTGCCCCCAACGCTCAGCGAAGTACTGGACCATTGGCGTCGTCACCAAAGTGACGATTGCAGCGACGGCAAGAATGATGCCGTAGGAAGCAATGGATGGCACGGGCTAGAAAGATTCCCGAACGTCGAAATAGGCGAGGCCCGCCAAGGTCTCAATCACCTGAGTACTCATAAATGCTCTATCGGTCATTAGCTGTAGGGCGTGAACTTACTGCAAAGCGTAGCGACATCGGAGCGCACCTGGGTCAATACTGCTTCATCGTCGCGTCCGCGGAGCGCCCGAGTAATGAGTTCGCCGATCTCGGCCATCTCTGCTTCTTTCATGCCCTGGGTGGTGACAGCAGGGGTTCCGATGCGCACGCC
The DNA here is from genome assembly GCA_937934655.1 of uncultured Acidimicrobiales bacterium. Taxonomy (GTDB): domain Bacteria; phylum Actinomycetota; class Acidimicrobiia; order Acidimicrobiales; family SHLQ01; genus CALLQB01. The sequence continues at coordinate 119,925 of CALGZB010000170.1, forward strand.
GCTGGTAACAAACGGTGAACGTGGGTCATCGGGAATGGTGTTTTTGTTCAGCGTGATTCCCGCACGGTCGAGCACTTCTTGCGCGATCTTGCCGGTGAGCTCTTCGTCGAACGGACGGAAATCGAGGAGCAGAAGGTGGTTGTCGGTTCCGCCGGATACGAGGCGGAAGCCGTTGGTTCCGAGCGACTCGGCCAAGGCTGCAGCGTTCTTGACGATCTGCTGGGCGTATTCGGCGAACTCGGGCTGCTGTGCCTCGCGAAACGCAACGGCCTTTGCGGCGATGATGTGCTCGAGCGGGCCGCCCTGAAGGCCCGGGAAGATGGCCTTGTCCATTTTGGGGCCGAGCTCTTCGGTCGACAGGATGCAACCACCGCGGGGACCACGGAGGGTCTTGTGGGTGGTGAACGTGACGACATCGGCGAATGGCACCGGGTTGGGATGCACGCCACCTGCGATAAGCCCAGCGATGTGGGCGGCATCGAACATGAAGTAGGCGCCGACTTCATCGGCGATGGCCCGAATTGGTTCGGGGTCGATGATACGCGGGTAGGCGGTAGCGCCAGCGATGATGAGCTTTGGTTTGTGCTCGAGGGCTACCGAACGCATCTGTTCGTAGTCGATACGTTCGTCGCTGGCGGTGACTCCGTAGGAAACGAAGTTGTAGAGACGGCCGCTGAAGTTCACCGGTGAGCCGTGGGTGAGGTGACCACCGTGATCGAGGCTTAGGCCCATAACGGTGTCGCCGTGTTCGAGCAGACCAAGGAACACCGCAGCGTTTGCGTTGGCGCCCGAGTGAGGTTGCACGTTTGCGCAATCGGCGCCGAAGAGTGCCTTGACTCGGTCGCGTGCGATGTCTTCGACCTGGTCAACAACAGCGTTTCCGCCGTAGTAGCGCTTGCCCGGGTACCCCTCGGAGTACTTGTTGGTGAGAACCGAGCCAGAGGCTTCCATGACGTCGGGAGAAGTGAAGTTCTCCGATGCGATGAGCTGAAGGCCGGTGTTCTGGCGTTCGACTTCATCGTCGATGAGATTGAAGACGTCGTCGTAGCGGCTTGTTGACCAAGGCATGGTGGCGTTCTTTCGTTCTGATGTTCGAAGTCCGAAGGGCACCCGTCAGCGCGCCGGGGCGCGAGCAGGAGGCCATCGAAGGCGTAGCCCCCAATCGTAACGCGCCACACAGAACGCTCGATGCATCGGGTGGGGCCCGATCCAAAAATCGAACTGGTCGAATTTCTGGTCGCCCCAGCGACCAGTTTTTCGACCAGAACGAAGGGGTGCTCGAATTAGCGGCCGATGCCTGCGTAGTTTTCGAAGTCCTCTACGGCGAACATGCGCCGGCCGTCTACCACTGGGGGCTGCGGGCTGACGCCGGCGAGCTTCTCGGGCAGGATTTTGTACTCGGGCCAGGTGGTGACCACCATGACGCCCTCGGCGCCGGCAAGTGCGGTGTCGAGGTTGTCGTCGTAGGTGATCGAATCGCCGAAGTCGGGGCGGATACCGTCGAGTGCGATCGGGTCGTGGACGGTTACGTTGGCGCCTGCGTCGACCAGGTTCTGGATGATCGGAATCGACGGCGATTCGCGAACATCGTCGGTGCCTGGCTTAAAGGCACAGCCAAGAACGGTTACGGCTTTGCCACTGAGCTCGCCGAGGTTCTCGCGAAGCAGCTCGACCATGCGGA
>CALGZB010000171.1 GCA_937934655.1 uncultured Acidimicrobiales bacterium
CTTGCCGGCAGCGATACCGTCGACCGCCTCACGTTTGCCAAACTTCTCGGGGCGGCACACGGGATGGATGTGTCGAATCTCAAGGGCGCACGAGCACCCAACGATTCCGACCGGCCAAAGAACGTGCCTACCGACATCAGCCTGGCCCAGCGACGCCTTCACACCCGGTTACGCGGCGTCTACGAGTGCCTCGACGTCACGCCACAAGGCTGACAGCAGCCGTTTTGCAGATGCGGCTTACGAGTCGGTGAAGGTTTCGTAACGCTCGGGGAACGAATGATCTACCCCAGCAAGGCTGGCCTTGAACACCTCGCGCTCAAAGCGCCGATGTTCCAACCATTTCGTTAGCTCGCCAATTGTTGCCGTGATGCGTCGCATCTGCATTTCCGCCGCTTTCTGTCGCCAACCGACATGATAGCCGCTCGGTGAGACAGTCCCGAACAATCACCACGCAGGGTGGGCGAAAACAACGAAAGCCGGGACCCTTACGGATCCCGGCTGCTATACCAATTTCGGCCCGAAACTTTCGCGTTTGACCACCGCAGCGGTGGCGTGGCGCGAAAATTTCGGGGTTGTTTTTGTCTTGTGGACGGGCCGGTCTGGCTTAGGCCAGCTTGAACTCGATGCGACGGTTCTGCTGACGGCCCTCATCGGTGGTGTTGTCGGCGATCGGGTTGGCTTCGCCAAATCCAGCAGCGGTGAGGCGTGAGGTTTCAACGCCAGCGCCGACCAGGTAATCCAGAACAGCCTGGGCACGATCCTGGCTCAGACCGAGGTTGAAATCGTCTGGACCTTGATCGTCGGTATGGCCTTCGATGTTCACGTTGGCCGATGAGTTGGCAAGCAACAGCTCGGCTGCGGCATCGAGGGTTGCGACACTCTCGGCCCGAATGTTGGCGCTGCCCGAGTCGAACTGAATCGGCTCAAGCTGGAACAAGGCGTTGAGGTCGGCAACCAGAAGATCGCCACTCACATCAACATCGTTGGAGACACTCATGCCACCGATACCTTCGAATGCTGCGCCAGCAGCATCCTTGGCAGCGTCGGTGCCAACAGCGCCGATGACTCGGATCGAGCCGCCGTCGTTGGTGATTCCTTCGCCGACAACAAGGTTGTTGGTTACCGCTGGTTCGCCGTACTGCGCAATTGCAGCCGACCCAAGGGCGTCCTTGGTGTCTTCATCGGGAACGGTTCCTTCAAGAACGACCTCGTCACCGATGTTGATGGTGACATCGGAAGGCGTAAGCGCAGCAGCTTCGGTGGTGAAGGTGCCCGAATCGGTCTCGACGTGACCCTCGGTGTCGGTGATCGTTGCGGTCCAGTTGTACTCGGTGCCCGGGGTAAGGCCCGACAGGTCGAAGTCATGTTGCGATGCGGGTCCGCCAGCCTCGGAGCCAGTGGAGCCATCGGCACCTTCGTAGTCGAAGGTGTAGGAGGAATCGACGCTGCTGGCCATGCTTACGCTGGCCGAATCAAGACCAATAGCGGCAACGGCCGGAGCGGCAGCCCAGGCGAACGCCGGCATTGCCTCGGCAACTTCCTCGACAACCTCTTCGACTTCTTCCACGGGCTCAGGCGCAGCGGTGCCGCCGGTGTCGAGCGTGTTGCCACGCATGAAGACCATAATGACGACGCCGATTACCGCCGCGAGCACTCCAAGAACGAGAAGGAATGGTTCCTTGTCATCTTCATCATCGTCGAACATGTTGGCTCCTTGTGCGCCTTGCGAAATGCCGCATTCGCGACATGCGCCAATCCAGTCGGATCAGCTCGTAGAACAGTGTCGAAACTTAGCCGATTTCTTCAACACGATGGGCCATCCACGACCAACGTCACAGCACGGCCACAGGACTTGCTGATCAGACGTGTCGATCAGGCTCGTGGATCAGTTGCTAGCAGGCGTCGCGAACCGTCGGGTACGGGTTGACCGCGTTGCCGTAACCACCTGGGTGGATCTCGAAGTGCAGGTGCGGCGTGGTGGCGTTTCCGGTCTCGCCGACATAGCCAATAACAACGCCTGCCTCTACCTGGCCGCTGTTGCCGTAGGCCGACAAGTGGGTGCCGTAGTAGTAGTTGCCGTCGTCGCCATTGAGATGGAACGAGTCGCCACCGATGCTGTTGCCACGGTGTTCGACAAAGCCGCTGACCGGCGCCACAACAGGCGTGCCTTCGGGCGACATCATGTCGACACCCTTATGGGTTCGACCACCCGATCGTGGCGCTCCCCACGTATCGGAGAAACTTACCGGCCCCTGAACCGGACAAATCCAGCTACCCGATGCGATTGGTTCATCGGGCGTTTCGGGCTCATCGGGTTCGACGGGCTCGGGTTCTGGCTGGTCGCCCTCATCCTCATCGTCGCCTTCGTCGCCACCCTCATCCTCGCCAGGAGTCTCTTCGTCCTCGTCGCCCTCTTCTGAGGGATCGCCGTCGCCTTCGTCGGCTTCTTCGGCAGCGGCCTCATCTGCCGCAGCTTTCTCGGCAGCAGCCTTACGATCGGCCTCGCGCTTTGCAGCCGCCTCGGCAGCCCTTCGGGCACGCTCGGCCGCCTCGAGCTCATCGACAAGGCGCTCGAGCTCTTTGAGCTCGATGCCCATCTGCTCGAGGTCGCGGTAAAGAGCATCTTGCGTCTGCTCCATGTCGGCGGTTACCTGTCGCTGCTCGGCCACCTGGGCATCGAGCAACACCTGGCTATCGGACAGATCGGCACGTTCTTGGCGGAAGTCATCGACGACGTCGGATTGATGGCGGCCAGCAAACTCGGCAAAAGCGTCGGTGAGCACTACCTGGGCCAAATCGCTACTGCCTAGCGAATTGAGCTCGGTGAACTCGCCCGTGTACTGCTGAACTGCGAAATCGCGAACCTGGGCACGAAGGCCAGCGAGGTTCGCTTCGCTTGCCTCAACCTCTCGGGTCAGCTGCTCGACCGCTGCCTCGGCAATGGCCAATTGCGACTCGGCCACATGAAACGATCCGGTGGCTTCATCGGCCCGAAGCGAGATGGCTTCGACCCTGGCCTCGACATCGGCGATCTCTTCTTGAAGCTGGACGATTTCGCCCTGCTGAGCAGACGCTGGAAGTCCCCACGCGATTAGCGCGAACAACACCACGAGCACCACACTCCGCTTCACAAACACCGAAGATAGTCGCTCAAACCGTCATGTTGCAGTTGGGTAACGAAGTTTCAACTGCCCGTTTGAGCTATCGGCTGGCCGGAACCTGGTCGGTTTCGTCCTCGATATCGCCCACGAGCTCCTCGAGCACGTCTTCGAGCGTCACGATACCGAGCGTGCGCTGCGCCGACCGAACCACACAGAAGTGCACATGGCTTGCCCGCATACGACTCAAAACATCGTCAAGGGGAAGCCCATGCTCGACGAGGACTACCTGACGAACAGATTCAATCGGCAGCTTCTGATCCTGCGCCTCGAGCGGCAACCTCAGAAGATCCTTGGCGTGCACCCAACCCCGGACATCATCAATCGTTCCGCCGACCATCAACAGACGGGTATGGCCGCTCTCGACCACCGTGGCCTCTATCTCCGCCAGGGTCATCGACGCGCTCACCGACACAACCTTCGAGCGAGGCACCATCACCGCCGACACCCGGCGCTCACCGAAATCGAGCGCGCCCGACAGCATCGTGTGCTCGAACTCCTCAAGCCGTCCATCGGCCCGCGACGCATCCACTAGCTTGCCGAACTCCTCGGCGGTATGAACCGTATGGATCTCTTCGGCCACCTCAAACCCGAGGGCTCTCAGAAGCACCTCGGAGATCTCGTTGAGCACCCAAATCAGTGGATGAAACAGCACCAGATACAGGTTGTTCGCCGGTGCAATCCACAACAGCGCCTTCTCCGGGCTCGCTAGCGCAAGGTTCTTCGGCACCATCTCGCCGATCACCATATGAAAGAACACGACGATCCCCAGCGAAAGCGTTAGCGAGATCGTGTGCAACAAACCGGACGGAACATCGAAGAACCGCTCGATTGGGATCTCGATGTAGTGGGCAACCACCGGCTCGGTCACAACACCCAGAACCAGCGACGTGAGCGTAATACCCAACTGTGCGCCAGCAAGCTGGCGTTGCAGATCGCTCAAGGCAGCAAGAGCTCGAGCCGCCGACCGACTCCCCTCCTCCACCAGCGGTTCGATCTTCACCCGACGACTCGCAACCAACGAGAACTCGGCGGCCACAAAGAACGCGTTGAGGGCAATCATCAACGCCCCGACAACAAGCCACCAGAGCGAGTAACTCGACGACGACTCGCCGGCCTCAGCGAACGCAAGGAAGAAAACACCCATCAGCGGGCCCCCGACCAAGCGCCGGGCTCGGCGAGACGAACACGAGTAATCCGCAATCCCTCGATCGCGAAGACCTCGACCCGCCAACCATCATGTTCGAACAACGCTCCCGTTTTCTTCGGAATGTAGCCAAGGTTGTGAAGCACAAAACCGGCCAACGTCTCGTACGGACCCTCGGGCATCACAAACCCGCAAATGTCCTCGACCTCGTCGGGGTGAAGAGCCGCCGAAACCACAAAGTTGCCGGGAGCGTCGACCCGACTTAGCTCGGGAGCGCCCAGGTCAAACTCATCGTCGATCTCCCCCACGATCTCTTCAAGGAGATCTTCGAGGGTGATGATGCCCGCCGTGCCACCATGCTCATCGACCACGATCGCCATGTGGTCGCGGTTCTCACGAAGGTCGCCGAACAGATCATCGAGATCACGCGATTCGGGGACCGCAAGCATGGCGCTCATCACGTCGACCACCGGACGGGTGTCGCGTTCGGCCGCTGGCAACGTGTAGATCGACTTCACATGCACAATGCCGACGACATCATCGAGTTGCCCATCGGTGACCGGGAAACGCGAGAAGCCCGACTCGATCGCCAAGGTTGTGAGCTCACCAACGGTGGCGTCCATGTCCAGCGCTCGAATGTTCACCCGAGGGGTAAGCGCATCGGCCGCAGTCTTCTCGTGGAACCGGATCGTGCGCCGCAACAGCACCACGTCGTCGGGATCGAGGGCGCCCTCTTGTCCCGACGAGATGATCAGTGCCTGAAGCTCATCGATATCGAGCCGGTGATCGAGCTCTTCTCGGGGTTCAACCCCAAGCCGTCGCACAATCCAGTTGGCACAGTTATCGAACGCCTTCACGAACGGGTACATCACCAGGTTCCAGAGCACCATGGGCCGGCCCAGCAGACGGGTAGTGAGCTCGGGCTTCGAGATCGCCGCCGACTTCGGCACCAGCTCGCCCACAACCATGATGAACGCGGTACTCACCACAACCGCCAGAACCACCGACACGCCGGTACTTGCCGACTCCCCGATCAGCGGGTCGAGAATCGGTTCGATAATGGCGCCAAAAACCGGTCGACTTAAGAAACCGAGCAGGATCCCCATGATCGAGATCCCGAGCTGCGCGCTCGAAAGCACGAACGAGACCCGCTCGAGAAGCGAGACCACCACCTTCGCTGCAGGATCGCCTTGTTCGACCTGCGCCTCCATACGGGTGCGGTCGACGGCCATGAGCCCAAACTCAATAGCAACAAAGAATGCGGTGAATGCCACGAGGACAAGAATGCCCAGCAGGCCGAGAACGGTATCCAGAACAACCTTTCCTTACGAAGATCCTTACGAAGAACCGTGAGAGCTAAATCTACCGGCACCAGCTGGTTTCTCAAGCAACGCAAACAAACCGCCGATATCAACGCCATGAACCCACCGCCCCAGCCGACTGCCTCGGCCTTCGTCGAAGGCCTTGGCGAAATCGCAAAAACCAGCCCTCACGGCGTGCTCATCGTCGACAGTGACCCACGTTGGGCCACCGCCATCGAAAACCGAATCACCGCACACCCTCGCTTCGAAGTAGCGGCAGTTGCTGGAATGGTGGGCCACGGCGTGGAGCTCCTCGAAAAACTTCAACCATCCGCCGTCATGCTGGCCGTCGAACTCATGGGTACATCGGGCCTCGAAGCCATTCCGATCATCCGACGCATCGACCCCACCTGCGAAATCGTCCTGCTCTCCCAAGGGGCAAACGCCCGAGAGCTTGCGTCTCACTTCAAGGTCTTCGGATCCGTCAGCAAGTTTCGCGCCGCACAAGAGTTCGACGGAGTTATCAACCGGTTGGCGACATCCCTCGACCAACCAGCCAAAGGCGAAAAACAACGGCGCACCGGCGAAGA
>CALGZB010000172.1 GCA_937934655.1 uncultured Acidimicrobiales bacterium
GATAACGAGAACGGAATGTCGTGGCGAGCTGCCGAGCGTGCTGTAGCGAGCTCGCCGTCGGGGTGAGCGATCCGGGGGAATCCAGTTGGCGCAATGATCAACGGCATCGAGGCTTGGGTGCCAAGGATGGTCGTTGAAACATCGATGTTCGAAACGTCGCGCAGCACCCGGGGCACGAGGTTCCGGTCGCCGAACCGGCTGGCGTTGCGGGCCATCGCAGATTCATCTTCCGCCGCGCCATCGATGTAATCGAAGACGCCAGCGGGCAGTCGACGTTTGGCGATTGCCCGGTAATCGTCGACGTTCGCCGCAGACGATAAGCGGCGTTGCACGCGGTCACGTTCGATGGGCTTAAGGCGGACGACAGACCGAAGAGATTCCAGCACCCCTGCACCTTAGGACCCACCGCCTATGCTGGTTCGAATGAGTATCGTCATAACCGTCGTCGCCATCATTGTGATGCTGGCGCTCAATGCGCTGTATGTTGCTGCCGAATTCGCAACTGTCGGTAGTCGCAAGTCTCGAGTCCAAGCCGCCGCACAAGATGGGAACAGCGCAGCCGAGCGGCTCTTCCGTATCGTCAAAGACCCGGTGGCGCTCGATAACTACGTCGCAACATGCCAGGTAGGTATCACCCTCAGCAGCCTGGTTGCTGGTGCCTTTGCTCAGGCTCGCATTACGCCGGAGCTCGAATCGTTGTTTGGTTCGGCCGCTCGAGTCGTCGCCGTTCTGGTCACGTTGCTCATCATCACCGCGCTTCAGGTGATCCTCGGCGAGTTGCTTCCGAAAACCGCTGCGCTTCGCTACCCCGAGCGGCTTGCCATCGCAACCCTTCGCCCGATGCTGGTCAGTCAGATGCTCTTCAAGCCGCTGGTCAAGGTCTTCAACGGTTCGGCCTTTGCCATCATGGGGGCGCTCGGCCTTAACACCGATCACAGCCACGCTCACGTGCATTCGCCCGAGGAGCTCGCTGCGTTGTTCGATGAGAGTGCCCAAGGTGGACTCATCGATGTTGCCGAACGCAACATGGTCGCAGGCGTTCTTAATGTCGAGCAGCGACTAGTACGCGAGATCATGACGCCCCGTCGTCGTCTTGTCGGGGTGACCGGCTCCGACGAAGTCGCATCGGCTCTCGATCAGGTGGTCGAGACCCCTCATACCCGGTTCCCGGTTTGGGGAGAATCTTCCGACGACGTCACAGGCTTGGTCAATCTTCGGAGCCTGTACATCGGATCCCAAGACAACCCATCGGGCACCGTGACCGCAATCGCCCGTCCGATGCTCGAAGTCGCCGAAACCCTCACGGTCCCCGAGCTTTGGTCTCGCCTGAACGAGAGCGAGCAACACTGCGCCTTAGTCATCAACGAATACGGCGGGGTCGCCGGTTGGGTCACCCTCGAAGATGCCATCGAAGAGATCTTTGGCGAGGTACGTGACGAGTTCGATGTCGACCCTGACCCCATCGTTGTGGCCGACGGTCGGGTCTCCGTGTCCGGCGAGGTGCTCCTCGAAGACCTCAACCAGCGTTTTCGGCTGCGGCTTCCAACTGGCGAGGTCGACACCGTTGGTGGCCTGATCTGGCACGAGCTTGGCCACCTGCCGAAGGTGGGGGAGCAAGTATCGCTGGGTGACGGCGAACTCGTGGTCCGTGTCGACGTAATCGACGGCAATGCCATCGAGCGAATCAGCTTCGATGAAGGAGGTGGCGCCAAATGATGGAATACGCATTCCCCATCGTCGCCATCATCGTTCTGGTGATTCTCAACGGCCTCTTCGTGGCCGCCGAGTTCGCTCTGGTTGGTTCTCGCCTTACCCGTCTCGAGAAGATGGCCGAGGGCGGCAGCAGTGCAGCCCAGTGGCTCGTCGACACCTTCAAACGCCACGCCGGCAAAGACAGCTACATCGCCGTGGCTCAGCTCGGAATCACGCTGGCCTCCATCGGCCTTGGTATGTATGGCGAGCCAGCGGTTGCTCACTGGCTGTACGACCCGCTGGAAGACCTGGGGGTCCCCGAAACGGCATCGCACACGGTCGGATTCATCGTGGCGCTTAGCGCAATTACGTTCCTTCACGTAGTGCTTGGCGAGATGATCCCCAAGGCACTCGCCCTTCAGGCCCCCGAGTCGGTGAGCGTCAAGTTGAACCCGATAATGCGGGCGTTCAGTACGATCTTCAAACCAATGGTTGTGGTCCTCAACGCCATCGCCTTTGCGCTCATGCGTTTGCTTCGGATTCCGGAGCCCGACAAGAAGCTGTCGTTGCACACCAGTAACGAACTGGCCATTGTCACCGACGATTCTGCCCATAGCGGCGAAATCGGTGGACTTCAGCGCGATCTCATTCGCAATATCTTCGAGCTCGAAAGCCATCCGGCCGAAGAACTGATGATCACTCGAAACCACATCGTGGCTATCGATACGTCGGCCTCGGCCGAGGACGTGTCTGCCCTCATCGGGACCAGCCAGACCAGCCGTTACCCGGTGATCGATGGCGACCTCGACCATGTCGTCGGAATGCTGCACATCAAAGACTTCATCCGGGCCAACCGGCTGAATACGTTCTCGTCGGTCGCCGAGTTGGTTCGGCCGTTGCCTGTGGTTACCGCCACGACCCCGGCCGATGATCTGCTCGAGCAGTTCAAGCACAGCAGCACCCACGCTGCGCTGGTGATCGATGAATTCGGTGCCACCACCGGGTTTGTCTCGCTCGACGATGTCATCGCCGAGGTGATGGAGGACGAGCCTGCGGGGCTCATCGCTCGCACCGCTGACGGCGCCCTTGTTGTCCACGGCGAAACAACGCTCAGCGACCTCCGCCAAGAGTTCGATGACCCGGCGTTCAGTCATGACGACATCGTCACGATCGCGGGCCTCATGATGTCCTACACCGGCGACGTGCCCGATGTCGGCGAATCGGCCAACCACGGCTCCTATGAGCTAACGGTCGAAAAGGTAGAAGGCCGCCAAGTCACCCAGGTGCGAATTACCCCAACCCAAAGCGGCAACAGCATCAGTGACGGCAGCGATGCCGCCAATGGGGATGCGTCAAGTGACGAAAACCCCAACGACACCCCGAACCACTGAAAACAAGCCATTCCAAAGCCTGGTGTCAGACCACTGCTCTGACACTTGCTCTGGCACTTGCTCTGGCACTTGCTCTGACACCTGGTCTGGCACTTGCTCTGACACCTGGTCTGGCACTTGCTCTGACACCTGGTCTGACACCAGGGGCAGGGGCTAGGGAGACTGTTCTTGGGCGTGGGCTCTGGCGGCTTTTGCTAGGTCTCGGAGTTCTGAGCGCTCTTCTGGGGTGAGAACCTCGAAGTCTGGAGCGTGGAGTTGATCGGTGGCTGCCTCGATGTCGTTGCGGATATCGCCGAGGTCGGAAACATCGGGATAGGGCTTTGGCCAGCCGAAGAACTCGGCGTTCCACTCGCCTGCAGGGCCAGCGAGGATCGCATCGAGAGGATGCATGCCAGCGGCTTGCACCGCCACTGTGTGACGCCCGAATCGGAGCTCGCGCAT
>CALGZB010000173.1 GCA_937934655.1 uncultured Acidimicrobiales bacterium
ACTATCAAAGTGGTGAAGGCCGATGCAGCCATTGCGGAGCTCAAGGCAGCGCTGCCCGTTGCCTGATTCCGGCTCTGCGCCTGTGGGCGTGCGGGCCATTGGATTCTGGATTGACGAAGATGCCCCCCATCTGCCTGACCCGGCCGCGTTTGTCGACACCGAATGGGCGGTCGAGGAACGCAACGTTGTGGCAGCGTATCTTCGGGGCGGAAACGACATAGTCCTAGGCCAGGGATGCTCTACGTGTCGGATCTGTGGCGTCCCAGACGGGTTCGAAGAGTTCACCGACGGCCGGTACCGGTGGCCGGAGGGGTTGGCGCACTACGTGTTCGACCATGCCGTGCGTTTGCCCGACGAAGTGTTGGAACACGTTCTGCGTTCAGCCAAAGCACCGACCGAGGTGCGCCTCGTGGTTCGTACCTAGGCCACCGCCACCCACAGAGGCAGCCGGAGTCAACCCCGCTGCCGAAATTGCCGATACTGACTCTATGCAGGGAATATCGCCACGCTTTGTTCGGGCCGAGTCATGCCCGTTCAGCGCTGGTGTCTCGGTCAACGACCTCGCCGAGATCATTGAAGAGCGGACCCAATCCGACCTTGATGCGATCGCCCGGTTGTCGAAGGTAGAACAACGCGAAGCGCTTCTCACGTATGCGTTGGAGCGAGAACAGGTCGTAGACGTTGCGTACTCAGAGGATTCAATCGCTGCGGTAATCGCCGCACTTGAGGTCGACGACGAGACACGTGAGGTTGTGCAGCGGGCCATCCTCTGGCTCCAGCGAGACGAGGCGCTTCACGCCCAGTACATCCGCGGGCGCCTCCTTCGAAACCGGCGGCATCGATCCTGGGCTCCCATCATCGCTACACAGGCGGTGGGATATATCGGTGGCTGGTGCTCGGCGGTGAGCCCAAACCACCGCGAGGATGCTTTTGGACTTCGCCGGATTGCTGCCCGAGGAATGCTCTGGGCAGGTGGCGTGGTCGGTCGTCTACCCAGTGAACTTGTCCTCGCCTTTCGACAAACAGGCTTCACATCGTTCTGCGGCACAAATCTGGTTCTCGAGCGCTCAGCGATCATGGCGTACGAGCACATCCTCCCGCTCCTGACTGCACAGGAGCACCTCGTGTTTGCGCGGATCTTGGAAGACGAGCGTCGCCACGCCGAAGTCTTTGCCCTCTTTGGTGAGGTGTTCGATGGTGATCGTTTGAAGTCAGACTCTTCTCTGGACGAGTTGGTAACGAGGCTGCGGGCGATCTCGCAGTGGCTCGTGCCGGCCCGATTCCGAGACGATGCCATGAAGCCAGCGTCAGTGCAGCAAGTGCAAGCGCAGCAAGTGCCAGTGCAGCAAACCACAGATGGAACCGAAATCGTTGCCGTCGCCGACCACCCTCATATTGGCGAAGCCGTTTCGTCAGTCCTCGCCGAAACGGATGCCGCATCGCTGGTAAACGGAAAGCGCGTCGCGATCCGAGTGAACTTCATGTTTGCGTATGACCGTCGTGACGCATCGAACTATGTGTCGCCCGAGGTCCTCGCCGCAGTTGCGCTGGCCCTGAAGAATGCCGGAGCGACCGATATTGCCGTTATCGAATCGCCGAATATCTACGACCGATACTTCGACGGTCGGACGATTCATGAGGTTGCCGAATATCTGGGTTACGACCCGGTCGACTACCGACTCGTCGATGCAGTGGAGGACCTGGTCGACATCGAGTTCGAACGCGGCCTCGCGACCACTCGCGCAACCCGAGAGTGGTTAGAAGCCGACGTGCGAATCGTCGTCGCCAAACTCGCCGGCGACCCAGCCGAGATTGTTCACGGAGTCTTGGCGACCGTTGCCGGCCTGACCGGTCGGATCGAGGACGAGCAGTTCTATACGCATCGACTGGTCGACCATCGCACCTCGGCCTTGATGTTGCTCGACGTCGCTCCGATAGACCTGGCGATCGTTGACGCCTGGGGCGATGTAGCCGATGGTCCGCTGGGGGTTATGGGCTGCAACCGGCCAAGCGTGCAGCGGAGAATCTATTGCGGGCGAGACGCAGTGGCCGTCGACGCCACCGTTATCTCCGATCTCGGCGCCGACCCGCTCGGCAGCGAGTTTCTGTATCGAGCCGATCAATGGTTTGGCACGACGCAACGGCTCGAGCGGACGCCGAGTCGCCTCGGACCGATTGGCGGGTTTCGGGTGCCGCAAGCCAACTGGTGGTTCCGGCTGATCAATGCCACGGCGGTTCCGATCTATATGAACCTCAGCGGCAACGGCCGACTGTTTGTCCCGCGGTTCGATGAGGAAGCATTTCCGCCACTCGACAAACCGAGCGGTTTCACCCGTTCGGTGCGAGCAGCCGCCCAAATGGCCTTTGGGCTGTACCCAAAGAAGTCGTCATGAGCGGCGAGCCAACCTTCGAAGAGGCCTGCGGGGCACTGCGGTCGCGAGCGGAGCTGGTAGCGACGTCTTTGCGTGGGCGGCACGCCAGCGACCAGTGGATTCCTGAGCTTTCATGGACGCTTGGTGAGTTGGCGGCTCATATGGTGTCGGTGCCGCGCATCTACCGGTCGGTGATCGACAACCCGATGTCGTTCGTGATCCCTGACAGCATGGCCGTATTTGGGCAAGCCGAACTCGAAGCCATTGGCACGTTCGACCTTCGTGAGCTGGCCGATCTTCTGGTTGAGGGCGTCGATGCGCTCATCGATGCACTCGCACCGCATGCTGACCCAGTGACCTTCTACACCACGGCGATGCCTCGCTATGGCGTGCTCGGTATTGCGCTGAACGAGTTGTCGATGCATCACCGAGACTTCGCAGTAGCGGTTGGTGAATCGTTCGCGATGAGCGACCGAGATGTTGCACTCACCATGTACGGGATGATGCCGGCGTCCGAGGTCTTCTGTGACTACAACGTTGCCAAGAAGTGTTCGGGAACCTTTCATATCGGCCTTCGATCGGGCGACCATTGGACCATCGAGGTTGCCGACGGCCGAGTTGATGTGTCGACCGGTAGGCCGCCAAAGGCTGATGTGCGGATCGTTGGCGCACCGCTTGGGATGGTCCTGACATCGTTTGGTCGGATGCATCCGGTGCGGGCGTTCCTCACCGGACAGGTGCTGGTGTGGGGGCGGCGTCCGTGGAAGCTCTGGTGGCTACAACAGCTCTTCGTGGAGGAACTGTCGTTGAACGCCGAAGCCCAGGGTGCGCCGGTTCGCTGAGTCTTCATCGGGGACTGTCATACCCTGGAACTGCACTCGAACACGTGTTCGATAACATGGATTCTCGGGATGATCTCGGCGGTGGGCGTTCGCCTGCGCCTCTACCTCCTGTGGAGTTGTGCGCGGGTGTGGGTGAGTTGGATGATCTTGGGCATTTGTTGTCGTTGGCGTCCAAGGTTGATTGGGATGGTTTTCATCCTGAGCATTTGTTGGATGTGATGGCCGATCTTGAGGTTCTGCGGTCGCGTCTGGATGCGGTTGCGGTTGGGGTTACGAGCCGGGTTGATGTGTCGCCGGCGCCGCGGGCGGCTGGGTATCGCAATGCTGCTGGGGTTTTGAAGGCCGAGTTGGGGGTGCCTGGTCCTGAGGCGTCGCGTCGTACGACGTTTGCTCGTCGGGTGCGGGGCCGGGCATCGATGGAAGCGGTCCACACGTCGTTCTTAGAGGGCCGGATCGGGTTTGCTCAAGCTTCGTTGATTGCGAACTATTCGGTACGTGAAGAGGTGTCGTGGGCGTTCGACGAGGCAGTCGAAACATTCTTTTTGCCGATTGCCGAGCAGAAGCCGTTTAAGTTCTTCGAGGATGCTTGTCTGGAGTGGTTCGCGCAGCGCGACCTCACGCAGGGCGAGTCTCGCGATCGCAGGCAGGACGCGTTGCAGAAGATGCGGGTGTCGAGGTCGATCGATGGGATGGTCCGTATCGATGGCTGGCTGCCGACGGTGGCTGGTGAGATTGTGTCGCT
>CALGZB010000174.1 GCA_937934655.1 uncultured Acidimicrobiales bacterium
CGCGATCGTCCGAGCGAACGCATGGACCCTGAAGTAGTCATCGATTACGTCAAGACGCTCGGCGTCGACGTCACCAATTGGGGAGGATGAAAGTGTCCGAAGCACCGAAACCAGGATTTGAAGCAGGAATGCCCGACGACATCGGGATCATCGACTTGATGATCGGACTACCGTTCACCGACAAGGCTGCCGTGTACGCCAAAGCCGTGAAGGGCCTGAAGGACGAAGGGTCGAAGGACCTCTCGATGCCGGCCGGCTATATGTTCACCGAGGCCCCCGACGCGGTAGACGCAGCAGAGATCGACCCGATCGACATCACGTTTGGTGAGATGGATAGGTACGGGATCGAGCAAGGTTTGTTCGGGCTTAGCGAGCGCTCGATCGAAGCGTCGAAGCGGCACCCGGGCCGAGTCAACTTCATCACCGAGGTCGACCCCAACGACATCATGGGCGCAATCGGTATTGTGCGAGACGCAAAGGCCGAGCACGACCTCAAAGCACTTAGCGTCTTCCCCGCCGGCTGTATGCCCCAAGTTCCGGTCAACGACGCAAAGATGTACCCGCTGTATGCCACGGCTGTCGAACTCGACATTCCTGTCGTCATCAACGCCGGCATCGCGGGTCCTCGGTTACCGAGTGCGTGCCAGCACGTCGAACTGTTCGACCCGGTTTGTTATGACTTCCCCGACCTGAAGCTGGTGATGCGCCACGGTGCAGAACCATGGGAAGAGCTCGCGGTCAAGCTGATGCTCAAGTGGCCCAACCTGTATTACATGACCTCGGCGTTCGCCCCGAAGTATTACCCGAAAGCCATCATCAACTACGCCAACAGTCGCGGCGTCGACAAGATCATGTACGCCGGCTACTTCCCTGCCGGTCTGAGTGTCGAGCGGCTTATGACCGAGATGCCGAACGTGCCCTTGAAGGATCATGTGTGGCCAAAGTTTCTTCGCGAGAACGCTATGAGGGTGTTTAACATCGGTCCTGTTTCTGCAGCGTCCGAGGCTGCCTCAACGTGAGCGACGACCTAATCGGCGGTGCAGTAGACGCAGCCCGAGAGCGGTACATCGCCGAGCGCGAGAAACGTTTACGCACCGACGGGGTCGAGCAGTACAGCATTCTTGAAGGCGACAATGCCCGGTTCGATCACGACCCTTGGGCTCCCCCACCAGATCCCCGAGACGCACTTGTCGAAGAGGTCGACGCCGTGGTCCTCGGTGGCGGATTCTCGGGCATGCACGTCGCGATCGAGCTAAAGAAACACGGCGTCGACTCGTTTCGCCTCATCGAGAAGGGATCGGACTTTGGCGGCACGTGGTACTGGAACCGCTATCCCGGCTGCCGTTGCGATGTCGAGTCCTACGTCTATATGCCGTACCTCGAAGAAACCGGCTACATGCCTACCGAGAAGTACGCCCGAGCGCCCGAGATCTTCGAACACTGCCAGCGAATCGGCAAACACTTCGACCTTTACCCTCATGCGTTGTTCCAAACCGAAATCCAATCGGCCAGCTGGCAACAGGACCAACAACGGTGGCTGGTGCGAACCACCTGCGGCGATCAACTCTCGGCCCGATTCCTCATAACCGCTGGAGGACTCCTCCATAAGGCAAAACTCCCAGCCATCAAGGGAATCGAAACGTTCCAGGGAAAAACCTTCCATACAGCTCGCTGGGACTACTCCTACACCGGTGGTAGCCCGACCGAGCCGATGACCGGCCTCAACGGCAAGCGTGTAGGCATCATCGGCACCGGCGCTACCGCCGTGCAAGCCGTCCCCGAACTCGCCCGTTCTGGTGCCGAAGTGTTCGTGTTCCAACGTACCCCGGCTGCGGTTGGCGTTCGAGGGAATGGCCCAACGGATGAGGCGTGGTTCACAGCTCTTCCGGCCGGGTGGCAACGCAAGCGGATTCTCAACTTCACCGCGGCGGTCTCGGGCGATCAGCCCGAAGACGATCAGGTTGGCGACGGCTGGACCGAGACGATGTGGCACAACACCGCAGCAGCCACCGGCACGCCCGAAGAGCAGGCACGACTCGACCAACTCGACTTCGAGGTCATGCAAAAGATCCGTGACCGGGTCGACGCCGAGGTCCACGACCCAGCAACAGCCGACCTGCTCAAACCATGGTGGGCCAAGCACTGCAAACGTGTGGCCTTTCACGACGAGTATCTCGCAGCGTTCAACGAACCCAACGTGCACCTTATCGACACCGACGGCATGGGTGTCCACGAAGTTGGTGCAGGCGGCCCAATCGTCGACGGAACTGAATACGACCTCGACCTCCTGATCTTTGCGTCCGGCTTCGAGGTCACGACCGGGTACGTCAGGCGCCTCGGCTTCGACCCGGTCGGCCGCGACGGAACATTCCTCTCTGAACGTTGGCACGATGGGGCCCACACCCTCCACGGTGTACACACCGCCGAGTTCCCCAATCTCCTGCTTGTTGCTATTGCCCAGGCTTCGGCCTCGACCAACTTTGTGCACTTCATCAGTGAGGTCACTGCGCATGTCGCCGCGGTCGTTGCCCGGTGCCAGGCTGAAGGCATCGCCGAGATTGAAGCCGATCCACAGGCCGAAGAAGAGTGGCTCCATTTTCTGTGGGCGAAGGGAGCGGCTTCATCAAGCGCGGCCTACAACAAGATGTGCACCCCGAGCTATATGAACAACGAAGGCCAGATGTCGATGGTCGCCGCACGCGGCGTGGTCTGGCCCGGCAATGTCGGCCGTTATGCCGACCACCTGGCGGCCTGGCGAGCCGCCGAGGAAATGGCAGGCGTCAAGACCGTCCGGCACAGCGAGACCTGAGCTATGGAACTACCCCGACTCGGACCAGAAGCATCCGACGCAGACCTTCGTAGCGCACTCGACGCTGCGGGTTGTTGCGTGGTTGAGGACGCCGTTGCCGCCGACATAATGGACGCGGTCGCTGCCGAGATGGCGCCCTTCGTCGACGCCACGCCCTTCGGCGACAACGACTTCGCCGGCGCCGGCACCAGACGAACCGGTCTTGTCATCAGTCGATCGACCACCTTTCGGGAACAGCTGGCCCGTCACCCTTTGGTGCTCGCTGCAGGCCAGCACCTACTGGGACATGCTCAAGCGTGGAACCTTTCCTTTGCCCACTACTTCGAGCTCTTCCGTGGCGAGCCCACACAATTGCTGCACCGTGATACGTGGAAGTACGGCGCTCCCCCATTTCCCGTGGAGGTCGACCTCAACGCCTTGTGGGCGGTTACCGACTTCACCGAACGCAACGGTGCCACAAGGCTCGTGCCCGGTAGTCACCTTTGGGACGACGACCGTCGACCGGTAGCGGGTGAGGACGTCGCAGCTGTAGCGCCAAAGGGTTCGGTATTGTTCTACACCGGCAAGGTATTTCACGGCGGCGGAGCGCATACCGATACTTCCACCGGGAGTGTGCGCCTTGCCGTAAATGCGCAACATTCGGTGAGTTGGCTTGCCCAGACCGAGCTCATGCTGCTTGAGTACCCTCCAGCGGTTGCCGCCGACTGGGACGATGATCTGGTTCGCTTTATCGGCTATCAAAACAGCGGACCAGCGCTTGGGCATTGGCGTCAGACCGAAGACCCCTTTGTGGCAATTGAGGAACAACGATTGAGAAATACGTCAACCGCTCGCAACTCAGCTTCCGGTTCACCAGAAAGACCTGCACAGTGAAATTCGCCTGGGGTTACCCCTTCATGTCGTGTCCTCCTCTTGAGGAGTTCATGACCGCCGACTCGATGATGAGTCTTGCCAGCGGAGCGGAGGCGGCGGGGTTCGGAGCAGCGTACGTCACCGAGCATCCGGCCCCTGCCGAGAAGTGGCGCCAGACCGGAGGCCATGACGCACTCGACCCATTCGTGGCGCTTTCGTTTGCTGCGGCAGCGACCTCCGAGCTTCGGCTCCTCACCAACCTCACCGTGGTGCCGTTTCGCAATCCGTTCCTGCTCGCCAAAGCCGTCGCCACCCTCGACAAGCTTTCGGGTGGCCGAGTAACCCTCGGAGTGGGCACCGGGTATATGAAGGCCGAGTACTTCGCGTTGGGCGTGGACTTTGAAGAACGCAACGCGCTCTTCGATGAGTCGATCGAGGTCATGAAGATGGCATGGACCGGCGAGCCCGTGACCTACGACGGGCTTCACTTTTCGGCCCGCGACATCACCTCGCAGCCGACGCCTTCGAGCCAGCCCCATCCGCCTCTCTGGCTGGGCGGAAACTCCAAACTCACCCGGCGCCGGGTGGCTGAATGGGGTCAAGGGTGGATGCCTATGCCGAACCCTGCCGCGTATGCGAAGGGTCGACGCTCCCCTGCTCTCGAAACCAACGACCAGCTGCGTGACATGCTCGCCTATATGCACAACCACGCCGAAACGGTCGGACGAACCGAGCCCATCGACATCATGTATATGTGCTTCGACGGTGGCGAGCCCGGGAAGCCAGGTTGGAACCCGCAGCAGCACCTCGAAGCGCTTCACGAACAAGCCGAAGTCGGGGTGACCTGGACCGCTGCAAACGCATCGGGCAGCACCCGAGCCGAGGCCCTCGAGAATATGGCGCAGTACGGCGAAGAGATTATTGCCGTGATGAACGCCTAGCGGTACTGCACTTCCGGACCGCTTTTGTCTCAACCTCAGCCGAGGTGCGGCAAGACCCGATCGACGAAGAGCCCAACGGTT
>CALGZB010000175.1 GCA_937934655.1 uncultured Acidimicrobiales bacterium
CACACCCGGTCGGGTTGCCGTAGCGTTGTCGTAGAGGTTGATGGTCGGCTGCGGTGCCCGGCCGCTGTTGAAATCCATGCTCGACATTCCCCATGCGATGCACCTCGGCTGAAGTGCTGGGATCACTTGGCCCTTTGTCCATGCCTCGGCCACCTCGGTGGATGCAGCGGGAAGGCCAAGATTGTGCACCGCATCGATGCCGCCAAGGACGGCCTCGAAAACGTCGGGGAACACCGCCCGACCAACCATCGACGACCCTACGAATGTCAGGTCGCTCTGCACTCCAGCAGCTTCGAGCGCATCGAGATCATCGGCAAGAACCTGCGTCTCCGACGAATAGTGCAGCAAGGGCCGAGCCAACTGGTTCGACGACAGCCGAATGACCACATCGATGCAGACCAAAACCGCGAGCGCGGCAACTACAAAGATCAGGACGTTGCGACGAGACGAGGCCACTACTGCAGTTGCTAGAGAGCTAGCAGTGACGGGTAGTGGAACTGGAGTAACCGAGACCTTCGAAGTCGAGCAAGCGAACGCTCTGTTCGCACTCGATCATGGCGGTCTTGATGAACTTGGTGCCGCCTCCGTAGGAGACACGGCCAATCCCGCTCCGGCCGTTGACGCCAATCAGGAGGTCATCGAAGGCATCGCCGTCGGCATCGAACAAACCAATCTTCGCAAGCTGTGGTCGGCCAAGGTTCTTCTTCAGCGGCTTCCATGCTGTCGCACCGTTCCAGGAGACAAACAGGCGGCGCTTCTGGTTATCGCGATAGAGGATGTCGGTGACGCCGTCGCCGTTGAGGTCGGCAAACCGCAGCTGCGAGACCGTTTGGGGCATATTGTTGATCCGTTTGATCGAACCATCGAGGTTCTGGATGAGCCACTTGCCGTTCTGGGTCCAGAGGATCTCGTCGGCACGATCGCCGTCGAAGTTTCCGATACGAACCTTGTTGACGTCGGCCGCGCTCACTAGCTGGGTGCGACTGTTGTTGCCCACGTACCAAATGCCGTTTTCGCGAATGATGTCCGGGCGTTTGTTGCCATCGAAGTCGGCGCTTGGAATTGCAACCGGTGAAGTGTCGAGCCGGGTTCCGAGGTGGTTTTGCAGCCAGCCGGCAACGTCGCCTCGGCGTCCGCTGTTTCCGTTTCCGCCCTCAAACCACAGCGCTACATATCGGCCGCCGTTGTGGAACGACTCGAGTCCTTGGAAGATCCCCACCAGGTGGCGCTTGCCGGTGGCGTCGAACCAGTACGCCGGGCCGCCCGAGTCACCGCTACGCACGCCGGTACCGTCGGCACCCTTGAGGCACATCCGGTGAATATCGCCTTCACGCCATCCGTCTTGTTGGAACGGGCAGGGGAAGCTCGCCCCGTTTGAGCGGCCTTCTTGTTGGATGTTAGAGAAGTTGCTGGATTCGCTGGTCTTACCGTAGCCAAACACCTTGAAGGTTTGTTCGGCAAGGAAGACGCTGACCTTCTTGGAGTTCATTCCCCAGTCGGTGACAACGTCGACCGGGTTGGCGACCGAACTCGGCACCGATTCGGTGAGCCGAAGCAACATGATGTCGACATCGCCGGGCAGCGAGTACTCATAGGCCTTGGCCGCCAGAACCGGGTTGTTCGAGTCTTGACCGAAGAGGACGTTGATGCCGTCGGGCAGAACATGGCTCACGTTGTAGAAACGGTCGGGCAGTTCCCAGTCGTTGTAGCCGTTGCGTGGCGGGTGCGGCGCTGGGTTCGGAATGTCGTGGCGCACACAATGCCGAGCGGTAAGCACCATGTTGCGGGCCACGAGCACGCCGCTACAGGTCGAGCCGATGGTCGTGATTCGCACGGTGGACCGATTGAACTTGGTATTCGCTGCGGTTGAGCCGCCTTCGATCGCCGAAGCGGGCGCAGCAGGAATCACCAAGAGGGCCGCCATCAGAAGCAGCGCCAGCAGAGCAGCAAACAGCCCCGCAGACGGCGCTGCAGATCGGGGCGCGTGCGAAGAAGCGCGTCGGAAAACAGGGGGGAAACTCACAGCTCCACAGTTACCAGCCCAAACGGGCCAAACCAAGGTCAGGCTGGTAAACCTCAGTGCCATGGACGTTTCGATGACCTTGCCGACGATGCTCCCCCATGACCGCGCCACGCACATCGCTTGGTGCCGGGCTATCGATGATGGGCCGTGGGCAACACTTGCCGTACCCGAACGGGTCACCTACAACTCGCACGACATGACCGTCCAGCTTGCGTCAGCAGCATCGCTCACGAGCCGGGTGAAGCTTGCAACGACGATCATCGTGTTGCCCGCCCACGACGCCGTAGATACCGCCAAGAAGATGGCTTCGATCGACGTGTTGTCCGAGGGGCGCCTCACGGTTGGCGTCGGCGTTGGCGGCCGGGAGCACGACTACCAGGCCCTCGGAGCATCGTTTGCCAATCGTTGGGCAACTATGGATGCTCAGGTCGCAACGATGCAGTCGGTCTGGGCTGGCGAGCCGCCTTTCGAGGGCGCCGACCCCGTCGGGCCAGCCCCGGTGCAAACGGGCGGCCCCGCTCTGATGGCTGGGGTGATGGGCCCCAAGGCCACCGCCCGTGCGGCAAAGTGGGCTGCTGGCATCGACGGAGCGTGGTCGATCTTTGGCGACACCAGCGGCCTGGGCGATGCGATCGCCGCGTCGAAGACGTGGTGGGCCGACGCTGGCGGCGCTCCCCCAACGATCAGCACCAGTGTGTGGTTTGGTCTCGGCGACGGCGCCGAACAACGGCTGGGCGACTACGCGGCGAGCTATATGGCGATCTTTGGCGACGGCATGGCCGACTTTTCGCGAAGTGCGGTGAAGGCCTCAAACGCCGAGGCACTCGCCCAGATCGCCGACGACTGCGCGGCTGCAGGGGTGGACGAGCTGTACTTGGTTCCGACCACCGCCGACCCAACCGAGATCGATCTTGCGGCGCAGGCGCTAAACCTCTGAACTAACGTCCGATGTAGCGAGCTTGCCGACCACCAAGGGGACCAGCAATGGACAGCGTGTACAACGTCATCGAGCTCATCGGAACCAGTGAGGAATCGTGGGAGAAGGCGGCCACCGCGGCCATCGACGAGGCGGCCAAATCGCTGCGGGACCTGCGAGTGGGCCAAGTCATCGAGCAAGACCTGGTTATCGAGGACGGCAAAGTGACGCTCTTTCGCACCAAGATCCGCCTGTCGTTTAAGCACGAGTCGGACAACCACTAGCCCCTATGGCCAACCACAACGCTGTCGGCGCCCGGGTCGACAAGGTCATTCGTATCGTTGCCAGCTCTCCCACGTCGTGGTCCGAAGCTGCACGCAACGCCGTCAACGAGGCGTCGAAGACGATTCATGGTCTAGCCACGGCTCGGCTCATCGACACCGACATTTTCGTGCGCGACAGCATCACGCTGTACCGGGTGAAGTTGGAACTCCAGTTCCGGCTCGACCGAAACCGCACCGACGCTGCCGGCGAGCCCGTTCAGGTGCGCCGCTATCTCATTGTCGCCAACCAGACCCTCGCCACGGCCGGCCTGCAGGAACTCGTCAATGACAAGCTCGCCAGTTCGGCGGCAGAATTCCATGTGCTCGTTCCGCAGGCAGACCCCACCGTCAGCGTGGATCTCAGCGGTGTCATCTCGCCCAACATGCCGGACCGCGTTCTTGCTCGCCACGACCTTGCCGTCGCCGAGGCCGAGCAACGACTGGCGTCGTTCAAACGCACCTTCGCAAACCTGGGGCCCAGCCTCACTACCGAGGTCGCAGCTGGCGACCCGGTGGCAGCGATTCGTCGCATCATGGAGCGGTCGAGTTTCGACGAGATCATCATCTCGACGCTGCCGGTAGGCATTTCCCGCTGGCTCAAAATCGACCTTCCCACCCGGATCGAACGAGCCTTCAACCTGCCGCTCACCACGCTGGTCCAGCGAGACTGACTGGCCGAGTTCACCTGCATATCCTCACATAGACTCGGCCTCGATGGCGTGGCGTTTCTGGTGGCACGGAGCGCAGCGGAGGCGTAACTCGCTGGTGATGGTGTGGCGGGACTGTTCGTAGGCCGGCTCGTGGTCGTACTCGAGCAGGTCGTCACGGCCGCAGTCGATGCAGTTGCGGTCGCGTTCCTTCACGAGCCGCTTTTGTCTGGTTGTCGGGTGCCTGCGTCGGTTCGTGGCATCGATCGGATTGCCTTCACTGTCATGGATCAGCGCCCGGATAAACGATTCGGGTAGCAGCTTTGCGACGGCGGAGTCGTTGATTGGTGTGCCATCGTCAAGGGTTGCGCCATCACCTCGCACGTGAACCACTAACTCGGTGTCGATGTTTCCGGGTCCGTCGGAAAGGAGTTGTTCGACGGCGTCGGCGTGCTGTTGGGCAAGAGTCGGCCACGCGTCCGGTGACGTTCCGCCTCTGGGTTTTGAGCGCATGACCAGCGTTGTCAGCACAGCGATGAGCATTCCGGCAACGATGGGCTTTAGCCGCAGCGAGAACAGGACCATTCCGTCGGGCTCGATCCGCCACTTCATCGAACGTTGCGAGTGTTGAAGCGCATCGAGTTCTTCTGGCGAGCTGTTCTGCTTCAACCAGTAGGCGATGGCCCGACCGAGATCGGAGGCTGGACACTTGCGAGCCAGGTCCAAGAGGGCGGCTTCATTGTCGGCGGACGCGTGCCGAGTGAGGGTTCGGACCTTCGAGTACGAGATCTCGGCATCGGCATAGGCCTGGGCGATTGCGGTGAACTCGGCGAGTTTACGACCGATGCGAATCCACTCGCGTGCAGTACACGTTTCGATGTCGGCCGCTTCGGCAAGCCAGTGGGCGGGGGTCGGCGACCCAGCGGTGACCCATTCGATGCTGTTGGCGAATTCGGCGGCGAGCACGATAAGCGTGTGCTGGCTAGACGCCCAGGTTTGGGCCGCCTCATGCAGCCGATCCACCAGCGGACGCGTGTCGGACGCGGCCAGAATCGTTGGGACTTCAAGGGTTTCGACAACCAAAGAGTCGTCGGATTGGGTATGTGGTGGTGCCACAGGGTTGTCTCCCAAAGCTTGTGCTCGGCGTTGGCCGGGCACGTGATGTCTGGGACCGGCCGGGTCTTGCGTTGGGAGAAGTGCTGTTTTTGTAGAGATGCGAAAGGGCCAGTCGAGCTTCGCTCGACCCAGCGTAGAGAGGGGGTGTGACAAAGAAAGCCCTAAATCGGACCACCCCCCAAAGAAACCCAAATAACTTCGAGAACGCTGCAAGCACAACGTTCTCGCACGCGTCCGCAGACGTCCGTTCGCCGAAAGGCCACAAGTTCTTGCGTGCTCTACCGATACCGCGACGGTGAGCGGGATGCCCTGAATAGATAGCTCGCCTCGAGGACTATCGCTCGCACTTCGATCTTCAGTTGGTGCGAGGAAACTCGGGATCTGTAACGGCAATTGCTAGGAGGTAGAGACGAACGAACTCCGTAGTCGTTGTGAGGCAGCCAGCCAACTGCTCTTGTCCATGTTGTTCCGTGAGCTGGTCGATTGCACCACCTCGCCCCACACCTCGCACAAGGTCTCCAAGGCTAATCACCGTGCCATCGGTCAGCTCTACTTCGGATCTCGGAGCGTCATGCCAGACCGTCCCGGCAGGCCAAAGCACCAACGCTGTCGTTGTTTCGGGCCACAACCGGGAGAAACCCGACTGGGTACGAACTGGATGCTCGGCACTTAGGTACAGGCAACCGGCCTCAAGGGTCAACGCCCCTTCGATCTGGTCTACGTAGCCCTCTGGATCATCGGGGTTCAGCCGGACAATCGCAGGACCGGTTCGAGCAAGCCGCTCAACTTGTATGTATCTGACAGCGTTTAGTCCATCGCCGGTTACGGCGAGAGCAGCCTGCGGGTTGCGCCCGTTGATCGCTCGAATTTCCACCGTCTCGACGTCAGAACCGACTGGTTCGGCAATGGGATCGCCGAGTTTGTCGTAGCCAATCTTTCGGGTGGCGACGTAGGTGGCCCCGCCTATCTCAACCGGCCTCGCATCGGCGACGACGCACGTTTCGGCGACGCACCTCTCCCCGATCAGCGTCCCGATAGGAAGCGAAGGCAGGCTCGCAGCCTCAGTGGTTGGCGCCGGGGCCGATGCTTGTTCCCTATTTGGGGCTGTATTCGAGCATGCCGAGAGGACCAGGGCAATGATGACGAGGAGGAGGCCAGGCCGCCGCCCAGCACTCCGATCGATGCATCGCCAACTGCACATGTTCCGATTGTGACACCAATGTGGGTTCACAACTAGGCACGATGGCCGCTAGACGTGCTTCGCGCAGAAGGCGTTGAAAGCAACGTTTGGTGATCGTGGGGTTGCCAGCGAACGGCTTACCCTTGGTCTAGTGACGAAGCGGACTCGCAAGCGGAAACCGATCTATATCGAATCACTGGTCAAGGGTTCGGTCGACCGAATCTGGGAGCTAACCCAAGAGCCGGCCCAGCATCAGCGGTGGGACGTGAGGTTTGGCGAGATCAGCTATATGCCGGCCGTCGAGGGCGAGCCCCAGCAATTTGTCTACGCCACCGAGCCGATCCCGGGCCTCCGCGTGGATGGCCGAGGGGAGTCGATCGGCGATCGAGACCGCCCTGACGGCAGTCGCTACTCGGGCCTGAAGTTCTGGTCGGACCATCCGCTTTCCATCGTGAAAGAGGGCGCCGGATACTGGCGCTATATCCCCACCGATGACGGGGTGCGCTTCCTGACCCGATTCGACTACCGACCCCGGTGGGGCAAGTTTGGTGAAGTTGTCGATCGCGTGTTCTTCCGCCCGTTGTTCGGCTGGGCGACAGCCTGGAGCTTCGATCGACTACGCATGTGGGTTGAAGACGACATCGAACCCGAGAAATCCCGGAACCGGGCACTGATCAAAACGGTTGCGGCGAGTTCACTCGCCCTCACGGTCCTACGAGCGGACCGTCAGTCGTTTGTTCGACTCTTCAGTCCGGTGAGCCTCAACGGACTGATGATGGCGTTGGCTACCATCGTGATCGTGGCCCAGCGGCAGGAAACCCCGTCAGCGTTCTCACCGCTCCGTGAGCCACCACCACGTGATGACGCGGCGCCTCTATCGGACGACGAAGAGATGGCCCTAGACCAATGATCCGGGAGACACCATGACATCGATTTATCAGCACCACCTCGGGGAAGACTTCGACCGGTTGCATCCAATGATGCAAAAACGCTTCGGGTTCTCATCTCAAGACGGAGTGGCCCAAGTTGGATCCGGGACCATGGAGACGGTGTCGCGGGGTCGACTGTTCACGTTGCCGTTCCTCATGCTCGGGAGCACTCGACGCATTCTGTTTCCCGACTATGGCACCAATGTGCCCTTCACCGTCTCGAACTACGCCTACGTGGATTCGTTCGGGCGAGAAACAATCACGTGGTCGCGTCGCTACAAGCTGAAACGGCGCTATCGATGCTTCGACGCCACCATGATCTACAGCGAGCAGCGCAAAGCCATTGTCGACTACCTCGGCACCCATCAGCACCTCGCCGTCGTCCTCGATTGTTTCGTCGATGACGACGGGGGCATGAACTTTAGAGGCGCTGATCAACGGTTTTACGAGCACTTCGTCGGCTTCAAGTTTCCTCGGCTGTTCTCAGGCAACGCCGAAGTTCGGGAATGGTGGAACGAGGAGCAAGACCGCTACGAGATTTCGGTCCGAGTAACTAACAAGGTCTTTGGAGACTTGTTCGGGTATCGGGGCCACTTCAACCTTCGCGAGTTTTCCTGCACACGCGACGAGATCCCCCTGGACGTCATGCCCATTCGTGAGGAACGTCGGGAGTAGGAGACCCCACCGCCTGCACCATGCCGGCCTCGACCTCGATGAAGATGTCGGCAAGCATCTGGTAGGCGGCGGCCCACGCATCGAGCACGTCGAGCGAAAGGTCGCCCAGCACATCGACCACCGCTCCCAAGAGTTCGGTTCCGACGATGTCGTAGTGGGCGGGAAGGACTCCGGCCCGCACGTGCTTTTTGGCGATTGCTTTTACGACGGGTTCGATCGGTGACAGATCATCGATGTTTTCCGAGTAGGCAACGAGGGCATCGGCCAATCGCTGCGCCTGGCCTGGAGGGGTATCGGCAAAGAAGGCCCTGGTCTCTGGGTGATTCTCGAAGAGTCGCTCATAAAGACGGGAAGCGATGGCAAGGCTGTTGGCCTTAATCGCCGGCGCTGTGGCCTTGACGGTCGAGAGTTGCTCGCTGGTGATTGCCGCTTTGTTGCTCATGCGGCTAGTTCATCGAGAAACGGTTACGCCTCGATCGCCGGTTCGTTACGATTGTGCAAACAACACTCGGCCATTTGAGATAGTCCGACGATCTCGATCATTGGCGCAGTCGCCACCGCTCCAACGTCCCCCAACCTGCCGCCCACTAGATCTGAATGGTTCGTCACTCCACTCGGCGGGAAGCGTTTCCCATTTCGGCGACCGATTTCTCCGTTCATGAGAACTCGATACCGAGCGCGTTCTCGGGTGCGCCGCGGGCTTGCCGAGCAACGCCGGCGATGCCGTTGAGCACCGTCATCATCAAAGCGTCTTCCACTGCGTGGGAGACGAACTCGAGTTCATCGAGGAGGTTCTCGCACTGCAGCGAGTTCAAGAAGACCGGCTCAGATTGCCAGGTGACTGTTGGTAGAACGTGAAGCTCGAATGCGCAGCCAATCAGGTAGACGCGTTGCCAAAGTCGTTCGGGAAGCCAGAACTCCCCGTCCTGGCTGGCAGCCTCGACTGCAAAGACGCGAACGGGTGGGTCATCAGCGTATGTCGAGGCATCGAATCGGTCAGCGTATCGATCCAACGGTGTCATGTCTTCAGTGTGGCGCACCGACTGCTCGGTCGCTCGTCAATCTCAACGCCGAAACCGCCATCTACCCGCTCGAGTCTGGGCGCGATGTATTGCCGGTTATGTGCGGTTTAAGCCGCCAGGTGGGCGGCTTGGTGCGCCTTTTGAGAAGCCCTATGAGAGGACTGGTCCTGGGTCAGTGGATGCGTCCAGCTTCAACCAGCAAATCGTCTGCGGCGGTTTGGGATATCGGCCAAAATGTGGAGATGACAGATGAAAGCCTGATCGATCTCTTCGACCGGTACAACCAGTGTTTCTACAATCGAGATGCCGACCAGCTGCGTGATCTCTATGTCGATGACGATCAGGGTTTCGTGTACTTCGACAATCATCCTGACTGTGATTCGGTTGCGCTTGATGACCATCTGGCCAAGGTCGAGGGCTTTCTGAGTGGCGACCAGGTCGTGGAGCTTGAGACCGAGGTCCTGTCGACATCGGTATCGGGCAACGCGGGGTGCCTCTTCGCTCTCGTGCGATACGTGGACCGAGCCGAGCCTCCTGTTCGAATGTCGCTGTTCGCTGAGAGCAACAATTCGGTGTGGAAGATCCGACACCTTCACTTCTCCGTGGACCCGAACGGGTAGTGCTGACCACTGTTTCAAACAGTGGATTGACTGGCCTACCGCATTAGGAGCAGACGGCCTCGAGTTTCCCGCCCCCACCCCGCACAGATCGGCACCTGAGATCGGTCTTAGCCAATGTTTGAGGTGGCCGGTGCTCGATGCCGATACCCGAAATCGCTCGGTTGACTACGAGCTTTCAGGGCCCGCTTCGTCCATTCCGACACATCGACCGGTCGTCCGCCGGATACTAAGGAGGACCTCGGTCTCGCCCTCCTCGATTTGGACGTTGTACCAGGTTCTTGGAAAGTCGG
>CALGZB010000176.1 GCA_937934655.1 uncultured Acidimicrobiales bacterium
CTTCCTACCGCGGCCGAGGTGTACAGCGTGCCGATGACTCCGCCGAGTCCGTCGAGCCCGAATCGTTCAGCGACAACCGCCGGTGAGAGGGCGATAAACCCGCCGTAACCGAGGCCGAGGACCACGGTGTACAGCACCATCACCGGATAGCTGGTTCCAGCGATCAGCCAAAGGATATGGCTGGTGGCCATGACGGTGACCGAGATTCGGAAGAGCCGGATCGTCCCAACTCGATCAGCGAGAGCCCCGAGGCCTAACCGTCCGACCACGCTCGACCCGCCGATGAACCCAACCAGTGCCGCTGCGGCGACTTGGTCGACGTCGCGATCCTTTGCGTAGTCGACCAAGAAAACAAACGGGACGAAAAGTCCGAACGTGCCGAACAGCGTCGAGAGATACAGGACTCGAAAGTCGGGGATGGCGAGTAGTTCTCCGAGCGGCCGCGGTTCGGCGGCTTCCACGGCGGCTGGCCCGCGCTCGACGATGAGAGCAACCACCAGGAGCAGCGCTCCGCCGACTACGGCAAACCAGACGAAGGCGGTGCGCCATGTTGTGGCGTCGATGATTCGAGCAGCGATGGGGGAGCCGGCCAACGTGCCGAGACCGATACCGGCTACTGCTACGCCAAGTGCGGCGGCTCGGCGTTCGTCGAACCATCCGCCCACCGTGGCGACCATTGGTACGTAGCCGCAGGCGACGGCGAACCCTACGCCGACGCCGTAGGTGAGATAGCCGAGCCAGATCGATGGCACGATTGTGGTGAGTAGTAGCCCGCCGCTCAGCGAGACTGCGGCGGCGAGAATGACTGGCTTCGGACCGACCCGGTCTACCCACCGGCCGGTAAACAGACCGAGAAGAAAGGACAAGCTCACGGTGATGGAAAAGAACAGGGCTGTTGCGCTGCTTCCGGTGCCGAATTCTTCGCTCATGGACGAGAAGAACGCCCCGAAGCTATAGGCGACGCCAAAGACAACAAAGGTTGAGAGTGCGGCGGCAGCTGCGATTGACCATGAGCGTGCCGAGTCGAGCTGCTGCGTGTTGTCGGTAGCCATGGTGACTTTGCCCAAATCTAGGGTCAATCGGAGACCCGGCTAGCGAGAATATCGCCCAGCGGTACGATCCCCCTCATGGGACACGATGAGGCAACGGTCGTGGTTATCGACGATCAGGTTTCGTACGCGGAGGCCTTTGGCCTAGCGCTTTCGACAACGGGTGATCTGTCGCTGGCGGGTCGTGCATCCGACGGCGAATCTGGTGTTGAACTTTGCCTGTCGCTTCGACCCGACATCGTCGTGACCGACTACCGACTCCCCAGCGGAGACACCGGCATCGATGTCGCCAAGAGGCTGCGTGCTGCTGGCGTCGAGGCTCCTATTGCGATACTCACCGGTTTCGTTGCTCCGCAGGTCACGCGTGAAGCCAAAAACATGCAGGATGTCTCGGTCTTCTCGAAAGACCTACCGATTGTTGATGTGGTCAACGGTCTGCGTGCTGCCTTGGCCGGCAAACCAACCAGTCCTTCGGGCCTTGGCTCGGCGACGCCCGGTGTCATCTTGTCGGCCGGCGAGCTTGAAGTCATCGAGATGCTGGCCCAGGGACTCAATGCGACGCAGATTGCCGAACAACTCCACTTGTCGCTGCACACCATTCGGTCACGGATAAAGCATCTCCTTCGGAAACTCAATGCCAGCAGCCAGCTCGAGGCGATTGCCACGGCAACTCGCTTAGGTCTTGTCGTTCCCCCTACGTAAAACCCCTAGCTAGAACCGCTCCCTACATGATTGCCCTGCTTTTCGCAGTGCACCGGTTAGCATCGGTGGTGCTATGACCGACACCCATGACGCCCAACTCGAACAGGTTCGTACTGTTCTCTTTGGTTCCGAGCGTGATGAGCTGATTGAGCTTCGGTCTCGAGTTGCTCGGCTTGAAGAGTTGGTCCTGGAACAATCGGATCGCGTTGAGACCGTCGGAGACGTTCTCGCCGATGCGGTTCGCACCCCGGGTCGCGACACACCTGAGCTTGGCGGCGCACTTCGCCCTGAGGTCGAGTACGCCATTCGGGACTCGGCCTTCTCCGACAGTTCGATCCTTGCTGAGGCGTTGTATCCCGTTATGGGCCCAGCGATGCGCAAGATGATCGCAAACCTCTTTTCTGTCGATTCAGGTTCGACCGGACAATCCTTTGCGGTCGAGCAGGTCATGCTTATCCACCGCGAGTCGGGCGTGCTTTTGGCTGCGGCTGCGGGGAGCGATGAAGATCTTCAAGAAGCTGACATCGTTTCGGGCATGCTCGACGCGGTTCGCATGTTTGTGCAGGATGCCTTTGACAAGCCCGATCACGATGGCCTGCAAGATTTGCGGGTCGGCGACACGTCGGTTCTGGTCGAGTGGGGTCCAGAGGCGGTTCTTGCCTCGGTCGTTAGTGGCATCCCTACCGAGTCGTACCGCACGCAGGCCACCACCTATCTCGAAGAGTTCCACGTCCGGTTCGACGACCAACTTGAGAGCTTCGCCGGCAACGTCGGCCCCTTTGCCTCAACCGAACCCGAGCTGCTGACGCTCCATCGAAAGGGTCAGCCAAGCGCGGTTAAGAAGCACCAGCCGAAGATCATTGCCTTTGTGGTTCTGCTAGTGATCATCGCCGTTATCATCGGAATCGTGATTCTCGTAACATGACATCTGCTGATTCAAATGGTGCCCTCTACCGCGCCAAGGTAGTAATGCTTGGTGCGCCAGGGATCGGCAAGACCAGTTTGGTTCGCCGCTTCGTGCACAGTGTTTTTTCCGAAGACCACCATTCGACGCTGGGCGTAAAGGTCGACCGGAAGACCGTGACGGTTCAAGGCGGCGTGGTCACCATGTTGCTTTGGGATATCCACGGCGAAACCGAGGGGCTGAACATCCCCGATTCCTATCTTCGCGGCACAACTGCCGCCATCATTGCTTTCGATGCGTCACGCCCCGAGACCATCGCCACCGCAGCGAGTCTGAGCCATCGTATTGCCGAGGGTTCGCCTGGGGCAGTTCGGCTCGGCGTGGCCAATAAGTCCGACCTTGAGGTCGACTGGGACGCCATCGACAAGGAGCTGCCGTCGCTCGGCGTTTCGGATCTTGTGCGAACGAGCGCCAAAACCGGTTCGGGCGTCGAATCGATGTTTGGTCAAATCGCAGCCGAAGTGGCCGCTGCAGCTAGCTAGCGGTTTCGTGCGTGTGCATTCCCGAGCTGATCCGCTCTTAGGGAGTGAGCCTCGGGAACTTCATCCAGAAGGTCGCTCCAACGGACTCTGCGGGTCGCACGCCCATCTCGCCTCCGAAGGACTCCACGATGCGCCGGCTGAGCGCCAGGCCAATTCCTGCGCCTGCGGGGTCCGCTGATGCCCGCTCGAAGAGGTGGAAGATTCGCTGGCTGTCTGCGTCTTTGACTCCGGGGCCTGTGTCGGTGACGGTAATAATGACGTCGTCTTCTGCGTCTTCGGCCCTGATGTCGAGAACGAGCTCGCGAGTTGGGTCGCGATAGCGAACGGCGTTGGAGAAGAGGTTTGCGAAGACGCTCTGCAGCGGAACCAACTTGCCGTGAACGATAGCGAGTTCGCCAACGTTGATAACCGCTGCGGCTTCTTCGAGCGTCGGAGCAAGCGTGTCGAGGACGTTGCTCACAACATCGCGAAGGTCGATGGCTTCGACGGCAGTCGGATCGGCCTGCCCCTGCGAGAGTTCGAGGAGGTACTGAACCTGCTGGTTCATGAGCGAAACACCGTCGCGAATCGAAACGGCGCACGCCTGCGCGGTTTGTCCGATGTCGCCATCGGCTCTTTGGGCAACGTCGTCTAAGACTTCGGCGTAGATCGCCACGGCTCGAAGCGGAGCGACGAGCTCGTGCGCCGCGATGTAGGCGAACTGTTCGAGTTCTTTGTTGGCGATTTCGAGGCGGGTTTGGGTTTCGTGGAGTTCGGTCTGGTTCTGTCGAAGAAGTGCTGCCATCTGGTCGATACGAAGCTGCTCAATGTCGCGGTCGAGATGGTCTTCGATGATGTAGGTGGCGCTCTGGAGTTCGGTGAGCCAGGTGTCGTTTGCTACCGGCTGATCGCTTGCCAAGAGGAGGTAGCCAGACTCTGCGGAGGGGCCGGTTATCGGCGAAATCGCAAAGCTGCGGACCCAAGTCTCGAGCACCTTGACGGGGAAGGCGGTGGTGCTGGCCCGTGTGTCGGTGATGACCGTGGGGGTTGCAGC
Organism: uncultured Acidimicrobiales bacterium; assembly: GCA_937934655.1. Classification (GTDB taxonomy): domain Bacteria; phylum Actinomycetota; class Acidimicrobiia; order Acidimicrobiales; family SHLQ01; genus CALLQB01. The sequence goes on from CALGZB010000176.1 coordinate 4,231, forward strand.
GGGAAGATCTTGGCCCGGCTTCAAAAACGCGTCGTATTCGCCATCGGTGATGAAACAGGGCGTTTCGCTGGTGATGCACAAGGCGGCGAACGATGCGCCTGCAGCCTTCCGGGTGAGCCTCACCACATGTTCGAACATGTAGTTGTCGAACATCGGGAGACCTTTCGTCACGCAAAAAAACTACCGCGGCGGGGGGCTGACCGGGCGAAACCGGCCGAAAAAGGTTGTGAGCGGCAGTAGCGACGATGGCGGGTATCGCGCTGCTGCCGCTCACAGTTTGCCGAGTCGCATTCCGGTCGCCGAGGGCGAGGAACTTTGACCCGGGCGATCGTTGACACTCCGAAAGAAATTGGGGAGAGTGTGCGGGGGGTTGATCTGAACGTACCCCCATCAAGTCGCCCAGCTGAAGCGAACCGCAAAAACACACTAACTTTGGGTACTAGACCCTCTGACCCGTGCTCAAAAGAGCATGGAGCAGTAGCAGAGTGGTTGTGTGAAAGGACTTTCCCCATGGCCGAGAACACATCTTCTGAATCAACGAAGGCGCCGACCGAGTCGGTTTCCTCAGGTGCTTCAACCAGTCCGTTTGGCGACGACGATCTCGGTCGCATCCAGGGCATTCTCATCGGCGACCATGCTCGGAAAACCGAAGAGCGTCTGAACGTGATGGAAGTTGCGCTTCTTGGCGCTATCTCTGACCTTCGGGATTCGACCAATGCACAGATCGAGTCGCTTGAGACAAGACTTGCTGCCGAAGCCGAGACTCACGAGCGAGCGGTAAGCAACCTCGGCAGCCGCATGGATCGTGAAGCCGCCGATCAGGCAGCCAAAGTTGCCGAACTTCGTTCCGACGTTGAATCGGTAGAAGACACATTGAAGTCCTCGATCGACGGCACCGAGTCGGCCATGGTGAAAGCCATCGACGATGCGAAGCTCGAGACTAAGAAGGACCTCGAAACCGCCCGGGCGCAGCTTGGTGCCGACAAGGTCGATCGGGTTGCCCTTTCGAAGATGCTTCGGGCACTCGGCGATCAGCTCGACGAGGGCTAAACGCCTTAGAGATATCGAGCCTGCTGGTTCAGTCGGCCATAAACCGGTCGCGCCATTCGTCTTCGCTGCGGCCGAGTTGTGTGAGTCGCACGGCCACGGGAATCATCGTCTCCACCGGTCCACCATTTCGGATGATCTCGACATGCGTGCCGTCTTCGTCCCACACGTGACAGGTGTTGACGTTGCCTGCCATACGCGCTTCGTGAGCAGCTGCGACATCGGCGGAGGTGGAGGGCGCGGAATCGGTCAAAGACGGTTCTTCCTTGAGAGACGGGCCTTCCTTGAGAGACATGGACCAGATCGCCTGAAGAACGGCCGGCGCCATCGCCTGGATCAGTGCGGTGGTGTGGGCGCATCCACGCGGCCCGCCGAAGAGCTCACGAACCTTCCGGGTGAATCCTCTGGCCACGTTGAGACCGATGAGTTTTTGGTAGTGCACGGCAATGGTGGGGCAACCGCTGTGGGGGAAGGTCTCCAACTCGACGCCTGCGTCGATAATCTCAAGCTCGGGCAGGGTGACCTTGAGAAACAGGTGCATCTGATGGATCTCGAGTGGCTGGTCGTCGCCGGCGATGTAGAGATCTGGTGGTTTGACATCAGACACCACCGCACGCGCAAGCATCGTGCTGCCGTCGAGTCGATAGACGCGAGTCTCGTACACGCGAGTGTGGATGAGTTCGAGGTCTTCGTCGGGCGGTAGAAGCGACATATGGCAACGTTGCTAGTTGCGTTGCGGTCCGGTCTCCAAGTTCGTTGTCTCTTCATGTATCGCCGACGTAAAGGCATCTGCCCAGATCCGGTAGCCGCGGTCGTTGGGATGGAAGCGGTCGCCGGCCGTGTTGCCCCGCCACGTCTTCAGTGCAGTACCGACATCAGCAATGGCGTGTTGATGCTCTGCAGCTACCTCGCGGATCGACCGGTTCAACAATTTGACGCCGATGCTGCCGGCCGCGGGAAGCGTGGCGACGGTGGCATTGGCTGGGAGAAGCGGAACGAGAGTGTGAAACCGTCGGGCCACCGTCTTTGGTCGGGCACCGGCCATGAGATCGTTGTTGCCGATGGTGCACACATTCCAACAAGGCCCGGTCCAGGTCGGGAGCTGCGCAACGGCGGGCAGCTGGGTCTCGATGAGATCCGAGATCACCGCACCCGATCGCGACAGGTTGACCACACTGACCGGCTGACCGAGCAGCGAGGCGAGGTGGCTCTGCACCAGGCCCACATAGCCACGTTCAGGGTTTGAGGCTCCGACCCCTTGGGCCAAGGAGTCTCCAAGGGCGATGAGAAGAGGCGCTTTCCGGTCGCCTGCAAGAGCGAGCTCTGCCGATCTTCGCCAGTGGTCTGCGTAGTCGGTGATTTGTTCGCGGGTCTTGCCCACGCCCGGAAGAACGGCACCGAGTCCCTTCACGAGTCGTCCGGGCTCGCCGGGAGCCAGCGCAGCCGCCACCAGTGGGTGAAGAGACGGACGTGGAGAGGACACGAGTTCCCGTCGGGCGGAGTCGGCATGCCGTTAGTTCTTTGTTGTTGAAGGAACTACTGTTCAGCCACCATGAACGAGCATTTCCAGGCAAATGTCGCCGATGTCGCCGCCGCGAACCGGCAGTACGCCGACACCTTCGCCGACGGAGATCGACCGGTAGAGCCGCAACGCCAGCTCGTCATCGTGACCTGCATGGATTCGCGTATGGATATCTTCCAGATCCTTGGTTTGGGCAATGGTGAAGCGCACATCATTCGCAACGCTGGCGGCGTGGT
>CALGZB010000177.1 GCA_937934655.1 uncultured Acidimicrobiales bacterium
ACCGGATGGTATTCAGCGCCGAAGGCGCCGGTGTATCCCATGGCGACGATGCGGGGAAGCAGCTCGGCGTAGTCGACGACCCCAAGGTCGGGTTCGTGCCGGTCGGGGAGCGAGGCAAACTGCACATGGCCGAGATGATCGGCTGCTTCTTCGAACGCCGTAGTCAGGTCGGGTTCGGTGTGCCAGGCATGAAAGCAGTCGACGAGCAGCTTCAGGTTGGGAGCACCTACGGCGTTGATGGTTTCGAGCCCTTGGGCGATGCATCCGAGGTGGTAGGTGTCTGACGAGATCGGTTCGATAAGGATGGTGATGTTGGCTTTCGCGCCTTCGGCTGCCGCGTAGGCGAGGTTGGCCCGGTAGGCGGTTTCGCATCCCTCAGCCCGCTTGGTGTGGCCGGCGGTTACGTGCACGGCGGGGCAGCCGATATCGGTTGCGTAGGTAATGGCTTGGTCGATGTAGCCGCGGGCTTCGGCCTCTCTGCCGGGCACCGCTCCGACGCCGAAGTCTCCGTCACGATCGCCAAAACTCGTGTTGAGGCTCATCACCTGGAGCGACGATTGGCTGAGCGCCGCAGCAACCTCGGCCGAGTCGAACGCATACGGCGCGTGAAACTCGACCGCATCAAACCCCGCGCTACCTGCGGCAAGGATCGCTTCGGGCAAGTGGAGGTCGGTCCAGAGGAACCCGAGGTTGGCCGAGAATCGCACGGCCCCGACCGTAGCGCTTTCTCGCCGGAGCTTCGTCGGCCCGGCGTTCTCTCTTCTACGCTGCCCGCATGGGCTTCGAAACCAACGCAGACTTCGAGCCGTTCTCGCAGGTAAACGATGTGTTCTCGCGATCGCAATGGGATCCGGCGGTTCGCGACGAACGATCCGACACCTTCTTTGCCACCTATCGTCGACCGCTCACGAAATGGCGCAAGGCCAACGGCTTCACCCAGCGCGATTACGCCATCCGCAATGCGTCATGGCATGTGGCCGACATCTTTGCCGAGATGTTTGAGGACGACGGTCGGCGCGATGGGTTTCTCGACCCGCTGTCGATGCTTCGCGATGGAGCCAGTGAACGGGTCGACGTGGGTCCGCCGGCCGAAGCGACTCGGCAGTTGAAGCAGGTGGCTTCTACCTTCGGTGCCGACCTCGTTGGTGTGACCGCCCACGATGAACGATGGGTGTACACCGAGCGGTTCAGTTCGGTCGATGCCGGACCCAAAGCCAATGACCTTCCCGACGGGTTGCGCCATGTCATTGTTATCGGCCAGTCGATGGACGACGGACTTATCAAGACGGCGCCGTCGGCACTCTCGGGCACTGCCACCGGGCTTGGGTATTCGCAAGACTCCACCGTGTTGCTCGGCCTGGCGCAGTACATCCGCAACCTCGGGTATGAGGCGGTGGCATCGATGAACGATACGGCTCTGGCGATCCCGTTGGCACTTGCCGCAGGACTCGGTGAATACGGCCGACACGGGTTGGTTATTAGCCCCGAGCTGGGTCCGAGGTTTCGCATCGGCAAGATCTTCACCGACATGCCCCTCGAGAACGATGTGCCGAAGACGTTCGGAGTCAAAGAGTTCTGTGAGCAATGCGATCGATGCGCCGACAAGTGCCCAGCCCAGGCGATCCCCTATGGCGAACCCAGCTGGCAGCCCATCAACATTTCGAGCATCAAGGGCGTCAAGAAGTGGTCGGTCGATGGCGAGAAGTGCTTCGACTACTGGTCAAAGATCAACAGCGACTGTGCAGTGTGCGTTCGGGTCTGCCCGTTCACCCGCGACTACTCCAAGGTCTACAACCGTGCTTGGCGCCGCCTTGCTGGCACGCCGGCTCGTGGATTGGCGATGAGGTTGCATGACGCGTTTGGTGGGAGCGACCGGATGAAGTCGAAGGACTGGTGGAACCCGGTTTCGCTTTCGAGACCAGCGCTACTGGGAGCCAAAGCTCGGAGCACGATCGCCAAGTTCCGAACAAGAAAGTAGGTTCCGGGGATGCCTATGCAGCCCGGCCCCCGCAATCCGTTTCTTGCCGACACGAGTAGTCCTATCGGGCACGGTCGGTCCGACCAGCAAGACAATGTTCCGTGGCGCGGGCCTGAGGGGCCGAGCGAGGTGCTCGACGAGTCGGCGATTCAGTACCAATGGACCGGCGCCGGCAACTTTGGTCAGCTGATTTCCGAGCCGTACCCCGATGGCAAACGAGTGCTGTGGAACAACGGCCGATACCGCATGTACAAGCTCGACTACGACACGCTCGAGATTCTCTCGACGCTGCAGTTTGGCGAGGAAAGCGACCCTCCCTTGGAGGAGATGGTCGAGCTCACCGACGGACTCGACGAGCTTGAGGACTGGCCAGCTATCGAACACGCCATCGGGATATCGATGCGCTTCCTCACGGGCCTCGACGGCGTGTACTCGCTGCTCGACAACACCAACACGTTGTTCCTCGGGCGCAAGGACCATGCCGTTGCCTATGTCGAGACTGACGCCAACGACCGGGCATCGGACATCATCGAACGCGACCGGTGGAATCGTCCCGACCACATCGATGGGTTCTTCGTAGGAATGGGCCTGACCTTCGACGGACGCCTCGTGCTCACCACCGACCACGGTTGGGTCATCTGCCTAGCCCGTGACTTCAGCGAGTATGACGCTATTCAGCTGCCTCGGGCGGCCGAAGAAGCCGCCGACTACTGCGCAATGCGCGAAGCCGAGCGAGGCAACAGCGCGTACGGCTGGCTTCGCACGTCGTTATGCATCGGCGACGACAACGCCATTTATACCTCGTCGAACGATCACCTTCACAAGGTCATCTGGACGGGCGAGAAGCTCTCGCTCGACTCTGCCGACGGCGCCTGGTCGATGCAGTACCGCAACGGTGGCGGCGCTGGATCAGGCACAACCCCATCGCTCATGGGCTTCGGCCCCGACGAGGACCGTTTCGTCGTGTTCGGCGACGGCGATGACGTTGTCAACATCACCTACGCCTGGCGCGATGAGATCCCGGAAGACTGGAAGCAGTTGCCCAACGCCCCCGATCGCCGGATCGCTGGGATCGGCCCAGCCAACATGGGGAATCCCGACCTCAAAGCAATCAAGACCGAGCAATCGATAACCGTGTCGGGCTACGGCGCAATGACCGTCAACAACGAACCGGCCACCATCCCCGAAGGCTTTCCCGCCCAGGCCGCCCGCATGCTCTGTTTCCAGCTTCCGCACAAACCCGAGTACACGCCGTTCGGGCTTCACAAGTACGAGTGGGACCCAGCGGCTCGCGAACTCAAAGAAGCCTGGGTCAACGTCGAGGTGTCGTCACCCAACTCGGTGCCGTTCGTTTCGCAAGAGTCCGACGTCGTCTATACCTGCGGTGTTCGCGACCGGCAGTTCACCATCGAAGGACTCGACTGGTCGACGGGCGAGTCCCGATTCCACTACGTCCTCGGTGGTGCGAAGTTCAACACCCTCGGAGCCGGTGTAACCCTTGACGAAGAAGGCCGCCTCCTCTTCGGCAACATCTTCGGCAAAACCCGCATCCTTCGAGAGCCGTCGTAAAGACGTAGTGACAATTCGGGATGTTTGACGAAGTCAAACTCCAGGAGTGAGCGGAGCGAGCGGCGTTGACCCCGCGTTCTTACTTTTGCTCTCTTGCGGCTTGATGGGCGATTGTGTCGCCACGCAACCTTTGGGAGACAGCTGTGGCATGGGACTTTGAAACCGAACCTGAGTTTGAGGCGAAGCTCGCCTGGATGCGCGAGTTCGTCAAAGAAGAGATCTTCCCGCTCGAGACCCTCGCCGCCGAGTTCCGCAGCCCTGAGGGCCGAGAGGTCTACCTCAAGATCACCGCACCGCTGAAGAAGCAGGTGCAAGACCAAGGCCTTTGGGCGGCGCACCTTCCGCCAGAGCTCGGCGGCGGCGGTTTTGGCCAAGTGAAACTCGGTCTGATGCATGAGATCCTCGGTCAGTCGCCGCTAGCGCCACGCATCTTCGGCAACAACGCTCCCGACTCGGGCAACGCCGAGCTCCTCTCAGTGGGCGGAACCGACTATCAGAAGAAGACCTGGATGGAGCCGCTGCTCGCCGGTGAGATGCGGTCCTGTTTCTCGATGACCGAGCCCGGAGCCGGCGCTGACCCAACGATGCTCACCACCCAGGCGGTTCGGGACGGCGATGAGTGGATCGTCAACGGACACAAGTGGTTCTCGTCGAACGCGTCGGTTGCCGACATCCTTATCGTGATGGTGAAGACCAACCTCGACGAGGACGCCTCGCCGTACCGGTCGTTCTCGATGATTGTGGTCCCGACCGATACCCCCGGCGTCAATATCCTGCGCGATGTCCCCACCATGGGCGAGCCCGACCACAAGACGGGTGAACCAGGCGGCCATGCCGAAATCATTTACGACAACGTGCGGGTGCCGTTTGAGAACCTCGTCGGCGGTGAAGAAGGCATCGGGCAAGGGTTCGCCCTCGCTCAGAAGCGTCTCGGTCCGGGCCGGATCCATCACGCCATGCGCTGGTTGGGCCAATCGAGCCGAGCTTTCGACCTTCTTTGCGAGCGAGCACTCACTCGTGAAACCAAAGGTTCCCTGCTGGCCGAGAAGCAGATGGTGCAGGACTGGATTGCGCAGTCCTACGCCGACCGCCAGGCCGCTCGCCTGCTCACGCTTCATGCCGCATGGAAGATGGACCAGCTTCACGCTGCAGGTCGTCATTACAGCGATGCCCGCCTCGAGATTGGCGTCATCAAATTCTGGGGCGCCAAGGTTCTCCACGACGTCATCGACCGGGCCATCCAGATCCATGGGTCTCTCGGCTACACCACCGATCTCCCCCTTGAAGCGATGTATCGAGCTGCTCGTGCCGCCCGTATCTACGACGGCCCCGACGAGGTGCACAAGGTCACAGTGGCCCGACAGGTACTCAAGCAGTACCAGGCGTCAGACCCATCGATCGATCATGTCCCCACTCGTCGGGCCGATGCCCTCGAACGGTACGCCGACTATCTCGACGAACTCGCCATCAATAGTTAGGGGGTAGCCCTAGCCCATGTCGATGCATTCGGAGATCTGAACCGTCGATCCGTGGGCGAGCACGGGGCATCCCTTTGCGATTGCTTTGGCGGCATCGAGCGAGTCGACGTCGACGACGGTGTAGCCGGTGAGGGCTGCTGGTGCGTCCATGTCGGACCCGTCGGCGGCAATGCCGGCTTGGGTCGAGAATGGTGCGCCGCCATCGACGAGGTTTGCACCGATGCTGCCGTACCAGGCGCCCCAGGCGTCCATTTCGGCTTTGAACTCGTCGGGGTCGCTGGACATTTCAGCCGGTGTGCCGTGGTAGGTAAGTACGAACTTGCTCATGGTGATTCTCCGTGTTTCGGGTAGTTGTTCTGGGTGTCGCAGGCCACCATTTGCGGCCCTTCACGATGTAGACGATCGGGAAACCCACAAATCGACACCCCCAAAAAGAAATCTCGTGACACCACGCGACAAAGACTGTCGACCTGCGTCACGAGATTCCGAATTGTACGTGACATTCGGCACAAATGGGAGAAGTGTTGGGCCTGACGGAATTTAGGAGTGGGGAATGGTCTTTACTTGCTCATGGCTTTTCTTATGTCTCTTATGTCCCAACGCAAAAAACTGATCCTCCTGCTGATGACCTTCGCTTTGGTGGCGTCGGCATGTGGTTCTTCCTCAGACACCGCCACCGGTAGCAGCGGCGAGTCCGCAGATGACACCACCGAGGAGAGCACAGAAGACAGCACAGAAGAAAGTGCCGAGATCACCGAGATCAACCTTGGAGCGATTCCCGACCAAGACCCCGAACTCTTGGCCCGTAACTACGGACTCCTCGCCGACTACCTCACCGAAGAGGTTGGCGTCACCGTCAACTTCGAACCAGTTACCGCCTATGAAGCTGCCGTCTCGCAGTTCCGCGTTGGCGACCTCGACATTGTCTGGTTCGGCGGTCTCACCGGGGTGCAGGCTCGACTCCAAGTCGAAGGCGCCGAGGCCATCGCTCAACGCGACATCGATGCCGAGTTCACCTCGGTCTTCATCGCAACCACCGATAGCGGCATCGAGCCAGTGTCTGATGTCGCTGGCCTTTCGGCCGTTGCCGGCCGTTCGCTGACCTTCGGCTCCGAGTCATCCACCTCGGGTCGTCTCATGCCGCAGTCGTTCCTCGATCAGGCCGGAGTCACCCTCGATGACCTCGAAGGCGAAGCTGGTTTCTCTGGCGCTCACGACAAGACCATTGCCCTTGTCGAAGCAGGCACCTACGAAGTCGGCGCCCTCAACAGCCAGGTTTGGAAGTCCAAGGTTGAGGCCGGCGAGGTCGATCTTGAGAAGGTCCAACTCATCTTCGAAACCCCCACCTACTTCGATTATCACTGGGTTGCTCGCCCCGAACTTGGCGACGACATTCAACAGAAGATTGTTGACGCTCTCATGAACCTTGATCCGTCAAACCCCGACCACGCTACGATTCTGGAGTTCTTCGGTGCCGAGTCATTCATCGGTACCGAAAGCGCGAACTACGCAGATATCGAGACTGTTGGTCGGGAAAGCGGATTGATTGAAGAATAACTCTGGCGTCCTTTCCTTTCAGGACGTTTCACTTCAGTATTCACCAACGGGCCCCTTTGCGCTCCGCAACGTCTCCTTCGATGTCGGTGCGGGCGAAAGGGTTGCCCTGGTGGGGCCTTCGGGTTCGGGCAAAACCACCGTGCTGTCGGCCGCAAACGGCCTGGTAGTGCCGACCTCGGGTGAGGTGGTCGTCAACGGTGTTGTTACCGCCGATCTCAATCAACGCAAGCACCGATCGACAAGAGCCACGATCGGTTCAGTACCGCAGGGCAACGCTCTGGTTGGCCCGCTGCGGGTTGCACACAACGTGGCCTCGGGCCGGTTGGGACAATGGGGCCCGCTTGAGGTGTTGCGCACGCTCGTTCGGCCACGCGACACCGACGAGATCCTCGCCGTGCTGAACCAGGTGGGCATCGGCGACAAACTGTGGGAGCGTGCCGACAACCTGTCGGGCGGTCAGCAACAGCGAGTGGCAATCGCCCGCACGTTGTTTCAGAAAGCCAACCTGATTCTGGCCGACGAGCCGGTAAGCGCGCTCGACCCGGCACGCTCTGAAGCGGTGCTCGAACTACTTGTCGATGTGGTGAGTAGCGAACCCGACCGGGCACTTGTTACGAGCATGCACGACGCGCCGCTTGCGCTGAAGCACTGCACCCGAATCATCGGACTGCGTTTGGGTGTGCTGGCGTTCGACCTCCCCGCCGACGAGGTGGACGAGAGCCAGCTCGACAGTCTCTACGAGCTCGACGACTAAACGTGTTGTCCGACGCATGACGACGGCAACTGGCAGCACCCGCGTTGGCGCGGCCCCTCGGCCACCGGCCCGATGGAACCGCAGGGTTTGGTGGTTGGTTAGCCTTGTTTTGGTTGGCTGGTCGGCGCAGCGCGCGGGCCTCGATCTCACAAAGATCTTCAACGCTCGCGGGGCGAGCCAGGTCGGCGACTTCTTCAAGGCGATGTTCCAGCCGGATCTGAGCTTCGGGTTCGTGAAGCTTGCCGCCCGCGAAGCAATGGTGACGCTCGGATTCGCCATTTTGGGTACAGCTCTGTCGGTAGCAATCGGCATGGTCGGTGGGTTGCTGCTCACCGAACGCGTGTGGCTCAGCGTGTCGGGCCAAGCCACTGGGGTCCATTGGGTATGGCGAAGTCTGCGGTTTCTGTTCGCTATCCCGCGTGCGATCCACGAGGTGGTGTTCGGGCTCATTCTGGTGAACATCCTGGGCCTCGATCCGTTGGTGGCAATCTTGGCGATCGGTATTCCGTTCGGCGCGGTGACGGCAAAGGTGTTTGCTGAACTTCTCGATGAGGCGCCTCGAGATGCGGAGCGAGCGCTTCGGGCCTCGGGCTCCGGCCGCCTCTCGGCGCTGGTGTTCGGCGCCGTTCCCTATGCGCTTGGCGACATTCTTAGCTACGGCTTCTACCGGTTTGAGTGCGCAATCCGAAGCGCTGCGGTACTGGGTCTGGTGGGCGCTGGAGGCCTTGGTTTCCAGCTGGCGCTGTCGTTCCAGACGCTGCGGTACAACGAGATGTGGACCCTGCTTTGGGCGCTGATTCTGCTGTCTGGCCTTGCCGATCGCTGGTCGTCGGTGGTGCGCCGCCGACGCAGTTTGGCTACCGGCGAGATGCACGCCCAGCTGTCGACCTCGGCTCCGCAACGCGATCCGGTGTTGCGTACAAGTGCTCTGTTGTTCCTCGCTGCTATCCCTCTTGCTTGGTGGCGTCTCGAAGTCGACATCTCGTCACTTTGGTCGTCGCGTACGCAGACGTTGGCCTTTCTGTTGGCCGACGATGCCTGGCCACCCGAACTCGGTGACGAAGGCTGGTCGGGCCTGTTCGGTGACACCGTGGATACGTTGGCCTTGGCTGTCCTGTCGCTGGTGATGGCGTGGTCGCTCGCTTCGTTGCTGGCGTTCATCGCGAGTCGTATCGAGAATCCATGGTCGTCGTCGGGCAACATTGCCAGGTCGATGGTGGGGATGGTCACCCGGTTCTTCCTACTGATTGCCCGTTCGGTTCCGCCACCGGTTTGGGCGTTTCTGACCGTGTTCATCCTCAAGCCGGGATTGTGGCCGGGTGTCCTCGCTCTCGCCATTTACAACCTGGGTGTGCTTGGTCGTCTGCAGTCCGAAGTCGTCGAGAACCTCGATAACGAGCCGGGTGAGGCGTTGGCGGCTGCGGGTGCGTCGGAGTTTGGTGTGGCCGCGTTCGCAACCGTGCCGGCGGTTTCAGGTCGCTTTGTCTCGCTCGGCCTGTACCGATGGGAAGTAGCGATTCGCGAAACGGTAACGGTGGGTGTTGTTGGCGCAGCGGGCTTAGGCCGAACGATCGCCGGACAGGTCGCCAGGTTCGATTACGACGGCATTCTCGCCAGCATCCTGGCCCTCATTGCCGTAACCCTGATGGTCGACGTCATCAGCACCAGCATCCGCAAACTCATCCGTTAAACGCGTCGGTTTCGCCACAACTCGCGCCCAGACCACGTCACCACGTCAGACCAGGTGTCAGAGCAAGTGCCAGAGCAAGTGCCAGACCAGGTGTCAGAGCAAGTGTCAGACCAAGTGCCAGAGCAAGTGCCAGACCAGGTGTCGGAGCACTGGTCAGACGAAGGGTCAGACCAGAGTTGTTAGTAGGGCCTGCCATTGGGCGTTTTCGTGGGAGGGGGCGGTCACCCACTGCCGGTCTTTGCTGCGTTGCGTTAGGGCGCTGAGCTGGTCTGGGTTGCGCTCTAGCGAGTCGATGAGCGCGGCGAGGGCTTCGGCGTCGCCGACTGGAACGAGCCCAGGGTGATCGGCTCCTAGGAGTCCACGGTTGCCGCCGATATCGGTGCCGACGACCGCCACCCCTTGGGCGATCGCTTCGCTGACCACGTTGGCGCCGCCCTCGAGAAGCGACGTGCACGCCAGAACATGAGCGCGTGCAAGAAGCTCGGCGACAGCGTCGGAATCGAGGCCGCCTAACCAGGTGAAACGGTGGTTGTCTGCTCGCTCCTGTTCGGCGAGCGTCTGCCAACCGGTGGTGTGTGCCGAGCCTCCGAGGATTACCTGGACTGCCGATGAGCTGGGCAGAAGCCGGGCGGCTTTGGCTGCCAGCAACGGGTCCTTGACGTCGCGCAAGTAGCTCAGGACCACGACGGTGAATTGGTCTGGGTCGGGCCGGTGGGTCAGACCGCTTGGTGCCACCGATTGATGGATGACATGGGCTTTGCCTCGCCACTCGGGTTTCATCGACTCAAGGTGATCAAGTCCGTCTTCCTGAAGTACTACAAGCGCATCGGCGAGGTCGAGCGACTCTCGTGCGTCCGGGTGGTCGGGGAGGTCGCTGTAAAGATCGGTCCCGGCAAGCGCCACCACCATTGGCCGGTCTGGCTGTTCGGTCTTTGCGGCTCGGGCTGCGGCGGCGCATCGGCGGGCGTGAAGCACGATGACAAGGTCGGCCTCGGGTGCGAGAGTCCCGGTGCCCATTCGGTTTTCATCAACCGGAATGATCTCGACTCGATGTCCGAGCTTGGTGAGCTGGTCGGACCAGCGTTCGGTTGTGACGGAGTTGCCCGAGGTTGCTCCGGGGCGGAGAGGGGCAGCTAGCGCAATCGAAAGTGAAGGGTGTGAGGACGGCGAGGGGCCCGAGCTAGATGGCACAGGTGCGGAACCCGGCAATCACGTCTTGCCGGTCGGGGGTGAAGAAGTTTCGGAAGGTTCCGCGGACGTAGCGGCTGCGGGTTGCCCACGACCCTCCGCGAAGGACTTTGCGGGTGCCGAACCAAGGCTCGGAGTTCTCGCGGTAGTGATCGGGTTCGAAGCTCGGGTAGGGCCCGAAGGTGTCGGCCGTCCACTCCCAGACATTGCCAAACAGTTGACGGTGGCCCCAGGGTCCGTCGCCGTCGGGGAATCCGGTGATGTCGACGATGCCGCCGGTGTGGCCGTCGAGGGCTGCTCGATGAGCCGGTGCAGGGTTGTGCGTAACTGCAGGTGAACCGAACGGGTCCTCCCAGGGAAACTGGTAGTGCTTGGTGCCGTCGGCGCTGGTGGTGGCAGCAAACTCCCACTCGGCTTCGGTTGGGAGACGCCTGCCAGCCCATGTGCAGAACGCCTGAGCCTCATGCCAGCTCACATACGACATAGGCAGGTGCTCGTCGGCGCCAACCTCGTGCCACTCGGCAAACACGCGGTGCTGCCAGTCGCCCGTTGCGCCAGCTTCAGACTGCCGCCAATA
>CALGZB010000178.1 GCA_937934655.1 uncultured Acidimicrobiales bacterium
GGCGAACCCACCGATGCGCTACCTGGGCGACTCGTCCGCGGATCACAACCCGAACCCGCCGCAGCACAGTGACGCTCCGGTCTTCAAAAGAGTTACCGGCGGACGAGGTACGCACGCTCGAGGACGATGCGATGTGGACATCCTCCGACGTCGCCGACCCCACCCAATGGACTCATGCACTCAGCGACATCGAGATCGCCGAACTCGAAGACGCGGTCGCAATAGCTCGAGCCGCGACCGGCGAAGTTCTCGATGTCACCGTCGCCGACTTCCCGCTTCCAACTTTGGCTCCGCTACTGGCAGGCATCGCCGAGCAGCTCATCAACGGCCGGGGTTTCCATCGCATCTCCGGCATCCCGGTCGAGCGGGTCGGCTCCGACGACGCCAACTGGATGTACTGGGGAATCGGTCGCCACTTAGGCGACCCGTGGCCGCAGAACGCCAAGGGCCACCTCCTTGGAGACGTGAAGGATCAGGGCAAGGCCTACGACGACCCCACGGCCCGCGGCAACGAGATCGGCGGCTCGGCGCTCACGTTTCATAGCGACGGGTCCGACCTGGTTGGGTTGATGTGCCTCGACCCCGGAGTCTCGGGCGGCGAGAGTCTCGTGTCCAACGCCCTGGCAGCCCACAACAAGCTGGTCGAAGCCGACCCCGAACTCGCCGGGATCTTGTACGACGGGTTGCCGTACGACTTCCGGGGCGAGCAGAAGGACGGCGGCACACCCTTCTATAAGGTGCCGGTCTTCAGCCGTCACCTGTCGGAAGTTGGAGACAAGGAACGACTGTTCGTTCGCTACATCCGGCCGTACATCGAAGCATCGCAACGCCACTCCGATGCCCCTCGGCTCACCGACGACCAGCGGGCGGCCATGGATGCCTACGACGCCTTCGTCCTCGACCCAGACAACCAGGTGGAGATGGCTCTTGAGACCGGCGACATTCAGTTCGTCAACAACTACCACGTGCTCCATGGCCGACGCTCCTACGTCGATGACCCGTCAGCTGGCAAAGTCCGCTGGCTCAAACGCCTTTGGCTTTCCACGTCGATCCTCGGCCCCAACGACCGCCCCGAGCGCTACCAAGCCGTCGGGTCAATGACCCACTGGGGCGACAAACGCACCAAGGCGTAGCCAAGCCGCCGTCGAAGTGTCACCCGCAAAGAAAGTAAGAACGCGGGGTCAGACCCCGCGTTCTTACTTTTGCTCTGTTCGGCGGCCCGGGGCGTTTCCGTTGACCGTCTACTCCCCGATCACATGGCCGATTGATCACCCGGCTGCTACCTTCACCTAAATGAACGCGCCAAACATTCTTCTTATCGTGTCCGATCAAGAACGGCAGCGCGACTGGATTCCGAAAGACTGCGTGCTGCCTGCTCGGCAACGACTACTCGATGACGGCCTCGAATTCACCCGGTACTACACCCACACCTCACCGTGCTCGCCGTCTCGGGGCACGCTCTTCACCGGCCAATACCTTCCGGTTCACGGGGTCAACGAGAACTGCATCATGCCGGCCAACGGCGAGCTCTCGACCGATGCCCAAACCCTCGGCAAACTCTTTCGCGAGAAGGGCTACTACACCGGTTACAAGGGCAAATGGCACCTGGCGCCTACTGCCTTCCCCGACATGGATGCCTACGGGTTTAGCGATTGGGAAGGCAACGACAAAGCGTTCTGGGGCCAGGCCGGAAGCGGCACCGAATTCGATGAGCCCATCGCCCGGTCGGCGGCCAAGTGGATCGACGACCGCGCCGATGACACGGAGCCATGGTTCCTCTCGGTCGGGTTGGTGAACCCGCACGACATCATGTGGTTCCCCATGGACCAGCCTTGGTACCAAGAGCAGAACAAAGAGCGCGTCGAAACGCTGAAGGCCCGATACGCCAATGCCGACTGGGGACGCGCCGACGCGCTGCCAGCGTTCAACTTGCCGTACGAAGAGTGGTTCACCGAACTTCCCGCGAACTTCCACGACGATCTGCACACCAAACCCGATGTGCACCGTCTGTTCATGCACGAGATGGGTCGAAGCAACGGCGTCATTGCGCCCGACGATCACCAACACTGGCTCCGGCTGCTCGACTATTACCTCAAGCTCCATCAGATGAGCGACGAAAGCCTGGCGCTCATCCTCGACGCCCTCGACCGCAACGACGCCTGGGACAACACCGTGGTCATCTTCACCGCCGACCACGGCGACCAGACCGGATCCCACGGCCTGCGCACCAAGGGGCCGTGGAACTACGAAGAGACCATGAAGATCCCGCTCTACGTCGTCGCCCCCGGCCACACAACACCCGGCACCCAAACCAACGCAATGATGAGCCCAATCGACCTCTCGGCAACCATCTGCGAACTCGGCGGCATCGACCCCAGCAACGCTTCGCTACCCGGCGAGTCGATGCTTTCGCTCTGGAGCGACCCCACACTTGCAGGCCGTGACCATGTGCTGTTCGCGCAAGACTGGGCCTGGTACGACGGGCTCATCAACACCCGCTACGCCAGCCGAGGCATATTCGACGGCCGCTTCAAATACTGCCGCTACTACGGCATCGGCGGCTCCAGCACGACCCGAGGAACACCCATCGCTCATGCAAAGAAGTTCGACGTCGACGCGTCGTTCGACGACCAAGAACATGAGCTCTACGACCTTCAAGAGGACCCCGGCGAGCTAGTAAACCTGGCGATGGACCGCAGTCGTCGGGCCGAGGTACGCGGCTGGTATGACCAGCTCATTCAGGCCGAAGCCGTCGAGTTCGCCACACTTCCGTAGCATCGACCGTCATGCCCCAACCTCCACCATTTCCAATCAGGATCGAAGATCTCACCGCTAGCTTCCTGTCGGAGGCGCTCGGCCAGACCGTCGATGCGTTTTCTTCCACGCGCATCGGCGCCGAGCGAGGCATGCTCGGCGAGATCTTCCTCCTCGAACTCGCATATGCCGAAGACTCGAGCACCCGTTCAGCACTCCCTTCAACGATGGTGGCCAAGTTTGCTGCACTGCGCGAAGGCGCTCTCGCCTCCGCTCAGCGGAGCAAGAGCAACGAGCGCGAGCTGCGTTGCTATGTCGAACTTCTGAGCGATACGCCGGTCACCGCACCGGAGTTGTTCGGGGCTTGGCTCGATACCGAAACCGCACACTTCCTTCTTCTCCAGGGCGCTATCGACGTCGATGAAAGTGTCGACCAGGTTGCAGGACTCACCATCGAACAAGCAAAGAGCGTGCTGGATCAATCAGCAAGCCTCCACGCACGCTGGTGGCAGGATCCCCAACTCGCGAAAGCAGCCTGGCTGCCTCGCACGGACGGCGAACACCGAGTTCACAACCTCACCACGCTTTCCCGCACCGGATTGCCGTTGCTCATCGAGATGCTCGGCGACGAACTCGACGAAGACGATCTTCGCATCTGCAACGCTCACAGCGATCGCCTTCCGGCAATGCTCGAAACCATCGCTGCACAGCCGTCGACGCTGGTGCACAGCGACATGCGGGCAGACAACTTGTTGTTCTCCCCCACTGACGGGTCCGTCACCCTCATCGACTGGCAAGGCGTTGGCGTTGGCCCGCCCGCCTTCGACATCGCCTACTTCTTTGCCCAATCACTCACCGTCGAGGATCGTCGGGCCCACGAAGACGAACTACTCGACTACTACCGGGTCGCCCTGAAGCGCCACGGCCTGACGTTGAGTGACGCCGAGGTTCGCGCCGGCTACGCCGAAACATTCTCTTACAGCCTCACCATTGCGTGTGCGTTACCAGTAATCAGCGACCCAGACGAACCACGGGTACGCGCTCTGGCAAGCGTGATCGCCCGCCGAAGTCTCGAAGCCATCAAAGACCACCAGGAGAGTTACTAAATGACCGGACGCCTTGAAGGAAAAGTGGCTGCCATAACCGGCGCTACCCGCAGCATCGGACGGGGCATCGCCGAGGCGTACCTCGCCGAAGGCGCCAAGGTGGTCATCAACGGCCGTAGTGAGGAAAAGGGCGTAACAGCGCTTGCTGAGATCAACGCTGGCGACGACCTGGCGTTCTATGCCGGCAGTGCAGCCGAGCAATCGGTGGTCGAGGGTCTCGTCGATTTCGCCATCGAGCGTTTCGGCCAACTCGACATCATGGTCCTCAACGCTGGCGGCGTGAACCAGCCCGCCCCCGTGATGGACATGACCGACGAAGAGTGGCAGTACGAGCTCGATCTCAACCTCAACCACACGTTCTGGGGCACCCGTGCAGCGTTGCGCCATATGGTGCCGCGTGGCTGGGGTCGCGTGATTGCCATCTCATCGATCGAAGGCAAACACGGCAAACCGAACGTGGCCGGCTACACCGCAAACAAACACGCCATCAACGGCTTCGTGAAAGCAGCATCACGCGAGGTGGGCCAGCACGGCGTAACCGTCAACGCGATCTGCCCCGGTCTCGTGATTACCGACATGGTCCATGAACGGGCAGGCGGTGCGTTAGGTGTCGATGGCGTCGATGGGCTCATCGAGCACTATTGCGCGAATACTGCACTCAAGCGTCCGGTCACTATCGAAGAAGTCGCCGGTTTTGCCGTGCATCTCGCGTCGGATCTCGGCGCAGGCTTTAGCGGCGGCACCATCAGCATCGATGGTGGAGACGCCTTCTACTAACCAATGGGTTAGGCGGGGCGCCCAAGAGCTTCAACGACAGCGAGAATCGCTTTCGCACTCTCTTTTGTGTAGCGACCGCGGAAGTGGGTCTCAAAAAACCAGCCCATCACAATCGAGCGCAGCGCTTCGGTTGCCATCGTTTGATCGAGACCCTGAAGTTCGCCGGTGGAGATCCCGAGCTCGGCCAACGCTCCGAAGGTTTCGTCCTGATACTTCGAGCGACGATCCATGAGATGCGCAAACTCTGGTCGAAGTCGTGCTTCAACCGGAACCATGGCGAGAAAGTCGCTGTAGTGCGGCCGGGCACCGACGAGCTCGCGGCTTTCACCGACCATGTGCTCCATGCTTTCAGCAAGGGTCTTGTACCCGCGAGAGGATGCGCCGATGTCGGACCAGATGCCCTCTGCGGTTGCTTCAAACACCGCTTCATAAAGCTCTGACTTGCCGCCGAAGTAATGGTAGATCGCGCTCGGTGCCAGACCAGCCGCCGATGCCATCGCCGTTATCGCTGCAGCACCAAACCCTTTGCTGGCGAACTCGGTGCGAGCGACATCGACGATGCGGGCGCGTGTTGCCGCACTATCCGAACCTGGGGGTCTACCTCTCTTGGCCACGAGTCCGACTGTACAACCCAGCCTCTCTTCACACGTTTATTGACGAACCATTCACTTGCTGGTCAACTGCAGAAACCATGAACTTTTCGGTAACACCCGCAAACGCTTCGGTCGGGGCCTATGTCGAGGGTGTCGATCTACGAGACGTCTCCGACGAGATGAAGGCCAAGATCATCGATGCCTGGCATTCCTACGGCGTGCTGTTCTTTCGAAGCCAGCACCTCTCCCCAGCCGAACAGGTCGATGCGGCTCGTATCTTCGGCGAACCCGAGCTGTTTCATTTCGCTCCAGCAGTAAGCGACGAATATCCGCTGGTGCACGTCATCGAGAACACCCAGAGAAAGCGCGGCACCGGTGTTTCGGTTTGGCACACCGATGCCACATGGCTCGAGAAGCCACCACGCGGCTCGATGCTCCAAGCCATGACCCTGCCGCAACTTGGGGGCGACACCCTCTTCGCCAGCGCCTCCTGGGCGTACCGCAATCTGTCGGAACACGTACAAGGAATGATCGACGGGCTCACCGCCACCCACTATGGCGGAGCCGCACTCACTCGAGCCGGCAAAGGCGTCGGCCTCGAGATTCCCGACGAACCGGTGAAACACCCGGTGGTGCGCATCCACCCTGCGACCGGCGAGCGCTGCCTGTTCGTCAACGGCCTCTTCACGCAACACATCAATGGCCTAACGGTGCGAGAAAGCGCAGCGCTTCTACCAGCCCTGTGCGACCAGTTCACCGACCCTGAGGTGCAGTGCCGCTTCTCCTGGGAACCCGGCGACATAGCAATCTGGGACAACCGGGCAGTGCAACATTACGCCAGCCCCGACTACGACGAACCCCGAACCATGCACCGAGTAGTCCTAGCCGGCGACCCAACGAGCTAGAAGCAAAAGTAAGAACGCCACCGGGAATGTTTGACGCAGTCAAACTTCCAAAGCGAGCGCAGCGAGCGACGTCGACCCCGCGTTCTTACTTTTCTAATAACCGTTTCCGTACACCTCGTGTTCGATTGTTCGCAGGTCGGCGAAGCGTTTCCTTACTTCTTCTCTCCGACTGCGATCCATGGCGAGGTTCACGAGCTCGTGCGGGTCATCTTGCAGGTCGTAGAACTCGTGATCGTGATCATCGAATGATGCGTCACGGCCAAACCGCATCGTGCCGGTAAGTGGATTACCGGCAGCGTCATTTCCGCCGCCGATGCCGTAGTAGCGGGCGTACTTGTAGCGACCGTCGAACATGCCAGAGCTTGCGTAACGGACGTGCTCGACCCCGGCGTACCAAGGCCACTCTTGGGCAAAGAGCACGTAGTCGCGGATCTTGGCGTTCTGGTCGTCGAAGATCGGCTGTAGCGATTCGCCCGACAGCTGCGGTTGTTGACTCACGTCGACACCAGCAAACTCGGCAATAGTGCGGGCGAGGTCGTTGTGGCAGGCCATGGTGTTGGTCTTGCTGCCAGGCTCGGTGATACCCGGAGCGTTGATGTACAGCGGGATACGCATGGTCTCCTGATAGTTCCAGGGGCCCTTCGATCGAAGCTTGTGCGAGCCGCACTGGTCGCCGTGGTCGGAGGTGAAGATCACGATGGTGTCGCGCCACTGGTCGGTGTCATCCATTGCATCGAGGATGATCTGCACAGCCTCGTCGTTTAGCTGATGGAGCTTGGCGTAGTAGTCGAGATGGCGGAGCCAAATGTCGGTGTCGTCCGGGTCCATCACGCCAGGAGAGCCCATCTTCTGCATCTGGGTCATCCAACGCCGATGAACCTCAGGTTTGGTGTGGAGGTCGTCGTCGAAGTTCTCGGGCAGTTCGGTAAACCAGCGTTCGACCTCAAACGGGAAGTCGGGCAGGTTGTCTTTGCGGCCCCAGTCGCGGGCGGCGAGACGAACGCGGGCCCGCTCGTGGTATTCAGGGTCACGATCGCGGTACCAAGGCTGATCAATGGGGAACCACATGATGTCGTGCGGGTTCACCAGACCGACGGCAAGAAACCATGGCTGGTCGTGGTTAGTCCGCTCATGAATCCACTCGGCGCTTTGGCGGGCGATTGGTTCGTCGAACTCGGTACCCGAGCCGGCCAGGCCCCACCAGGCCGAGTCGTTGCCTTCCCAATCGCTGAAACCGTAGGCCTCCATGTTGGGCGTGGGCGTGGCTTCGAGGTGCCATTTTCCCTTGTAGCCGGTGTAATACCCCTGGTCACGAAGCAGGTGACCGAGGGTTACGGCGTCGTAGGGCAACTCTGGGTTGTGAGGCCCTGTCGAGTTCTCGGTAACACCGTGCTTGGCCATGTACTCGCCCGTGAACAGCGTGGCCCGAGATGGTGAACACGGCGACGTGTGGGTGTAGTAGTTCGTGAACTCCAGGCCACCATCGATCAACCGTTGCCTAGCTGGCAATCGAAACCCCTGCGGCAACCAATCGCGCTGCCGTTCCTGATCAGAAACCAACAGGAGAATGTTTGGTGCGTTCATTTCTTTAACCTAGTCGTGACCACGAACGACCACCATGCGTAGTGCGACCGGACTTGCCCCAGCGGAGCTCTAACGCGGCTTGGCGCCGCCGCCGACGCGAAGAATTTCGCCGGTAACCCAGCTCGCGGCATCCGATGAGAGGTAGAGACAGGCGGCGCCGATGTCTTGTGGAGTTCCCAACCGGCCCATCGGGATATTCCACTTCTCGAGCACCTCGTCGAGCTCACTCTCGTCGTGCCCAATAGCCTTCAGCATGATCTCGGTAGGGATAGCTCCCGGGGCCACGGCATTCACGCGAATATCGGGAGCAAACTCGGCCGACAGTGTCCAAGTGATCGAGTTGGTTCCGGCCTTTGATGCGCCATAGTGAACACTTCCGGGCACCGGGCCGCTGCCTGCCCCCGAGGTGATATTGATGATCGACGAGCCGGGTTTCATATGACGAGCGGCCGTGAGGCAGCCCACGTAAACCGCAGTCAGATTTAGCGCCAGGGTGCGATCCCACTCATCGCGGGGCAATTCCATCGCCGGAACTTTCATCGCTGATCCGCCGGCGTTGTTAACCCAGTCGGTGAGACCTCCGAACTCGTCAACCGCAGCTTGGGCCAGAGCCTCGACTGCGTCGTCGTCGAGGACATCGGTGGTGACCGCAATGGCCTGACCACCGTTGGCACGAATCGACGCCGCTACCGCCTCGATCTCCTCGGTTCGGCGAGCGGCCACAACAACCGCCGCACCGGCTTCGGAAAACGCCGTCGCAATTCCTTCACCGATACCTCGGCCACCGCCGGTGATCACGGCTACGTGGCCAGAGAGGTTGAATAGCTCAGGTGCGGTCGACATGATTTCCCTTAGGGCTTGATGATTAGCTGACCCTAGAACCCGCAACGCACCACGTCGAAACCGCCTCCATCATGCTCATGGCAGGGGTTTCGTTTTAGCCAATCATCGAAGGCTCTTGCGTCGTGAAGGTTCAGCGGGTGGTCAAGAAACCCCTGCTAGAAGCCGATATTTTCTTCATGAACTCTGGCGAGGCAGGCGCATCAGCACGACGAGAGCACGAACGGCGCAAGGATGCACGCGAGAAACGGGTGAAAGACCGATTCGGTCGAGCCAGCGGTCTCATTCTCGCCGTCACATCCGAACCCCAGTCTGAGAATGCATGGAAGGTTGGCGCTGTCGGCGAAGAAGCCGTTGCAAAGGCGCTCAACAGCCTCGTAGGCGATGGCGTCCATGTCCTCCACGACCGTCGAATCCCGAAGTCGAAGGCCAACATCGATCACATCGTCGTCTCCAGCGCTGGCGTCATGATCGTCGACGCCAAGAACTACCGAGGAAAGATCGAGGTAACTCGATCGTCGCTTCGGGTTGCCGGACGCAATCAGATCAAGCTCATCGACTCGCTCGAGCGACAGTGCAAGCTTGTTCAGGCCTGCCTCGGCGACGACATACCCGTTAACGGGTCGCTGTGTTTCGTGAAGGGCGATTTCGCCGTGCTCCGAACAAAGAAGGTCAGAGAGTTTCGAGTCACCGGACCACGAACGCTGACAAAGGTCATCGGCGAATGCCACCAGTCCGAAACGTGCCGGATTGCCGACGTTCACACGATCGCCGAGAAGATCGCGAACGAGTTCGTAGCCGCGTAGCGACTTCAGCTTGGTTTCAGGTTGCGGACGGCAGAGTAAGGCCATGAAGAACCCCGCATCGTTTTTGTTGGGCCGACCTGCCGATTGGCACCTCCGGCGACCAAAGGCTCCAAGAGTTTCACCCGGCCGTCACTGGCTCGGCCCAATCGCCATCATCGCCAGCTGCTTGGTGGCGTGGCCGGCCTTCAGCAGCGCACAAGGCGATGGCAACGTGGCGCTGGGCCTCTGGGTCGGGGCGGTGTCCATCGTGCTCATGGCGTGGAGTTTTGTGTTGGCCGTTCGCCCGAAGGTTCTTGAAGGACTCTTCGGCGGCCTCGACTCGATGTACCGATCGCATCGGTGGG
>CALGZB010000179.1 GCA_937934655.1 uncultured Acidimicrobiales bacterium
GGATCTTCGGTCTGCTCGGCCTGCGGGCCAAGGACCCAGCCTTCAGCGATACCGATGCGGTTACCAACAACGTCGAAGCAGCGACCGGTTACGCCACCAGCAGCGGGGCTAGCCAGCCAGGTCACGACGTTGGCGATCCAACGAGGACCCATCTTCTCCTGCATTTCCTCGTCCATTCCCGAGAAACCAGGAAGTTCGGCGGTCATGCGAGTGAAGGCTGCCGGAGCGATGCAGTTACAGGTAACGCCGTAACGGACGAGCTCTTGGGCGGTGATATTGGTGAAGGCCGCAATGCCGGCCTTTGCCGCGCCGTAGTTGCTCTGGCCGATGTTGCCGTAGATGCCCGATGGCGAGGTGGTGTTGATGACGCGGGCGACGTTCTCTTCGCCGGCCTTCGAACGCTCACGCCAGTAAATGGCGGCGGCGTTGGTTGGCGCAAAAGTGCCTTTGAGGTGCACGTTGATGACGGCATCCCAATCGCTCTCGCTCATCGAGAAGACCATGCGGTCCCGCAAGATGCCAGCGTTGTTGATAAGGATGTCGAGCCCACCGAAGGTGTCGATTGCCTGCTGCACCATCTCTTGAGCGTCGGCCATAACGGCTACGTTTCCGCCGTTGACGACAGCTTCGCCGCCCATGGCCTCGATCTCGGCGACAACGCTCTGAGCTGGGGTGTCGTCGGTACCTTCACCGTCGGCTGCGCCGCCAAGGTCGTTCACAACAACCTTTGCGCCGGTGGAGGCCAGCAGTAGTGCGTGCTCGCGGCCGATTCCGCGGCCAGCACCAGTTACAAGGGCCACGCGGCCATCGTTGATCTTTTCCATGGGAACTTCCTTCGTGGGTTGAATTATCAGAGTCGTTGAATGAGCGTGCCGGTGCCCAGTCCGCCGCCACAGCACATGGTGATAAGAGCAAATTCCTTATCGGACCGATGCAGTTCGTGCACGGCCTTGGTGAGCAGGATTGCGCCGGTTCCACCGAGGGGGTGACCAAGGGCGATTGCACCGCCGTTTGGGTTCACGGTTTCCATGTCGGCGCCGGTTTCTTTTTGCCAGGCGAGTACAACCGAGGCGAACGCTTCGTTGATTTCGACAACATCGATGTCGCTCATCGACATGTTGTTGCGCTCGAGAAGCTGCTGGGTCGCCGTGATCGGGCCGGTGAGCATGAGCACAGGATCGGACCCAGCAAGAACCGAGTCGACGATACGAGCCATCGGCTTTTGACCAAGCTGTTCGGCTTTGGTGGCCGACATCATGACCACGGCGCCGGCGCCATCGCTGATCTGGCTTGAGTTGCCAGCGGTGTGCACGCCATCTTCGCGGGCCACTGGCTTGAGCTTGCCCAAGGATTCGAGCGTGGTCTCACGCAGACCTTCGTCTCGTGAAATGTTCTGGGTGGTGCCGGTTGGTTTGCCGTCTTCACCGAGGTCGGGGACGTCGATGGACTTGATCTGGGTGGAGAAACGGTCTTCGTCCCAAGCCCGGATTGCCCGTTCCTGGCTCATCATGCCGAACGCGTCGGTGTCGTCCCGGGAGATCCCCCACTTCTCGGCGATGCGCTCGGCGCCTTCGAACTGTGAGGTCATCTCGTGATGCTCCCAGTAATTCCGGTTGATCGGGCGTCCGAAACTTGGTTCCTTTGGCACGGTGGCGCCCATGGGCACCTTGCTCATGACCTCAACGCCGCAGCCCATGGCCACGTCGATGACACCGGACTTCACCATGGCGTAGGCCATGTTGGTGGCCTGTTGTGAGGAGCCGCACTGGGCGTCGACGGTAGTGGCTGCAACTTCGATAGGGAGGCCCTGGGCCAACCATGCGTTGCGGGCCACATTCATGGTCTGCATGCCGACCTGGCCGACGCAGCCGCCGACTACCTGACCGACTTCGATCGGGTCGAGACCAGAGCGGCTCAGCGCCTCGGATTGGATTGCGCCCAGAAGATCGATGGAATGCATCGACGAAAGGCCGCCGTTGCGCTTTCCCTTGGGACTGCGCACGGCTTCGGTAATAACGACCTCGGTCATCGGGTACTCCTTGAGAGCTTGACAGGTAGTGGCTGGAAGTACTGGTGAAGTTAGTGCGCCACGTCGCCAACGGCGATTCCTCACCGATCTTTAGATCACATCCGTCTGTCCGATTGGAAGGGATGGCTTTTGTCCCACTCTCGCGTTCGCTCCGAGCCGTTTTCGTCGTCCTGCTGACTGCAACGCTCCTGCTCACTCACGCACCCCCGGCGGCGGCTGTCGCTCCAACCGGCCAGCCCAACTGGATGCAGGGGTTTGACGACGCTCTGGAGACCGGTTCGGTGATCTCGACCACCTGGTTGGGCAACCGCACTTACATCGGCGGAACGTTCAGCTCCGCTGGCGGCCAGGTCCATTCCAACGTTGCCGCAATCGACATGGACGATCGCCGGGTCGATCATGGGTTTGTCGCCAACACCGACGGTCCGGTCTATTCCGTTCTTGCCGCCGCCGATGGCAGCGGCATCTATATCGGCGGCGAGTTCACCACCATCAACGGTGTGGCCCAGGCAAACTTCGCGAAGGTCGATGCCGCCACCGGACAGGTCATCTCCGTCGATCAAGGGATTAATGGTCCGGTGAAGGCCATGGCCACGATGGGCTCACGGCTCTACGTCGGCGGAAGCTTCAGTTTCGTCGGAACTACCCAGCGAAAAGACCTTGCGGCGTTTGATAACGATGTCTTGTCCTCGTCGTGGAAGGTCAATACCAACGGCAAAGTCCGCGACCTGAAACTCAGCAGCGATGGCACCACGTTATTTGCGGCCGGAACATTCACTGCGCTCGACGGGGTTCAGGCTCCGCAGCGGATCGCAAAGATCAGCGCACTCACCGGCGCAGCGCAGGTGTGGGACGTCGGCACAACAAACCATTGGGTCGTCATCGACCTCACACTCTCTGACGACGACAACACCCTCTTCCTTGTAGCCGGCGGCTGGCCGTCGCAGGGCGGAAACCGAACCAAAGCGATCGATGTCGCTACCGGCGCAGAAATGTGGAACGTGCTTCATGGTGGCGACCCGCAGGCTGCACTTTTTCACGAGGGCCTTGTCTATGTCGGCGGCCACTTCGAAGATAAGAACGGCGCCTACCCCAACCAACGCCTTCAGGCCATCGACGCCGCAACCGGCGTTACCGACCCATGGAAGCCCATTCTGAATTCGGTTTGGGGAGTCTGGGATCTCGATGCCAGCCCTTGGGGAATGCTGGTGGGCGGCGACTTCACCAACATCGACGGCCGAAGCGCCCGCGGCATCGCCGTTTACCCGCAGCTCGACTTCGGCCTCGGGACTCCTCCTGGACCTATCGACACGGTGGATCCAACAAGTGCGTTCGTGAGCCCGGTTCCTGGCGGATCGATCAACCTCCCCGATGTCCTCACCGGTTCGTCGAGCGACGACGTTGCGGTTCAGCAGGTGAAGGTCACGATTCGTAACTTTACGACCGGCCAATTCGTGCAACCCGACGGCCAATCGCTGGCGAGCACGTGGGCAAAGATCGAGCCAACCTTCACCCCCGCAGCAAACGTGACCTGGTCGATTTCTCTTGCGAATCTTCCAGCAGGCATCTACCGCGCTCGGGTGAAGACCGCCGACACCTCAGGAAACGAGACGGGCTGGTCGGCCACCCACGACTTCAACGTTCTGCCTGGCGCTGGCGCCGACACCACCGCCCCCGTTGGGGTGGTATCGCCTCTCGCCGGCGACTTGCTCACTCTCCCCGGTGCTGTCTCTGGAACCGCCTCGGATGACGTTGAGGTTTCCGAAGTTCGCGTGACCATCCGGAATCGGACCACCAAGGACTATGTCCAAGCCGACGGCACAAGCGTCGCCGCAGCATGGGCAAAGCTTGTCCCAACGATCACTCCGGGCACGTCGGTGAGCTGGAACCTTCCACTCGACAGCCTTCCTCCCGGGCCTTACCAGGCCCGGGTGAAGGTCATCGACTCGTCCGGAAACCAGTCAAGTTGGAGCACTTCCTACAACTTCACCATCCCGTAGGAAAGCGGGCTCGTAGGAAAGCGAGCTCTTAGGAAACCGGGATTTTAGGAAACAGCGCTCCTAGTTCATTCGACCGATGAGCGTTCCTTGACCAGGTCGAGGGCCACATCGACGATCATGTCTTCTTGCCCGCCGACCATTCGACGTTCGCCGAGTTCCATGAGGATGTCTCGGGTGTCGAGGCCGTACCGCTCGGCGGCAGCTTCGGCGTGACGAAGGAAGCTTGAGTAAACGCCGGCGTAACCCAGGCTCAGCGTTTCTCGATCCACTCGGACCGGTCGGTCTTGGAGCGGGCGAACGAGTTCTTCGGCGGCATCCATCAGTGCGGCAACGTCGGAGCCGTGCTTCCAGCCTTCGAGATTGGCCACGGCGATAAACGCCTCGATCGGGCAGTTTCCTGCGCCAGCGCCCATGCCAGCAAGCGATGCGTCGACCCGGTAGCACCCCTCCTCGACGGCGACGACAGAGTTGGCAACGCCGAAGGTGAGGTTGTGGTGGGCATGGATACCGACCTCGGTCTCCGGCTTCAGCACCGCCTTGTAGGCCTTCATGCGATCGCGCACATCGCCCATGGTGAGCCGGCCACCAGAGTCGGTGATGTACACGCAGTGTGCGCCGTAGGACTCCATGAGCAGGGCCTGCTGAGCAAGCGGTTCGGGCTCGTTCATGTGGCTCATCATGAGGAACCCGGAAACATCCATCCCGAGTTCGCGGGCCTTGTCGATGTGCTGCGCTGCGACATCGGCTTCGGTGCAGTGGGTGGCTACTCGAACCGACGTAGCGCCGAGCGAATGGGCCTGCACGAGGTCGTCGATTGTGCCGATGCCCGGGACGAGGAGAACCGTGAGGACGGCGTTGGTGATGACCGATGCGGCTTCTTCGATCCACTCCCAGTCGGTGTGTGCTCCGAAGCCATAGTTGAACGAGGAGCCGCCAAGGCCATCGCCGTGGGTGACTTCGATTGCGTCGACACCAGCATCGTCGAGCGCCTTGGTAATCGTTCGGACATGTTCGATGCCGTATCGATGGCGGATGGCGTGCATGCCATCGCGGAGCGTGACGTCCTGGATATAGAGCGGGGTTCCTGGGGAGCGTTGGGTCATGCCGTCACCCGGGCTGCAATCTGTTCGGCGGTTTTGAGCGCGGCGCTGGTCATGATGTCGAGGTTGCCGGCGTACGGCGGCAGGTAGTGCCCTGCCCCTTCGACTTCGAGGAACACCGAGATCTTCCAGCCGGTGAACTTGCGGTCGAGTTCGGGGATACGGATGGGGTCGGCATCGGAAACTTGATCGACCTGGACCTCTTGTTTGAGGCGGTAACCCGGAACGTACTCCTGAACTCGCTCCACCATGGCGGTGACCGAAGCCTTGAAGGCATCAGGGTCGCCGGACTGGGTCAGACAGAACACCGTGTTGCGCATGATGAGCGGCGGTTCGGCCGGGTTCAGCACGATGATCGCTTTGCCGAGGGCTGCCCCACCAACAACCTCAAGTGCTTTGGCGGTGGTCTCGGTGAACTCGTCGATGTTGGCCCGGGTGCCCGGGCCAGCGCTGCGGGAGGAGACCGAGCTGACGATCTCGGCGTATTCAACGGGAGCTACCTGGTTGACGGCGGCGACCATCGGCACGGTCGCCTGCCCGCCACACGTAACCATGTTGACGTTCGGGGCGTCGAGGTGTTCGTCCATGTTGACAACGGGGACAACGTAGGGACCAATGGATGCGGGCGTGAGGTCGAGAACCCGTTTGCCGTGCGCCTGAAGCACCTCGTTGTGGCGCTTATGCGCCCCGGCCGAGGTTGCGTCAAACACCAACTCGATGTCGGCGAACTCCGGAAGAGCAACAAGCCCATCGATGCCGTCAGATGTGGTTGCTACGCCAAGGCGCTTTGCCCGTGCGAGGCCGTCGGAATCCGGGTCGATACCGCACATGGCGGTGACGTCGATCGTGTCCGAGGAACGCATGGCCTTGATGAGGAGGTCGGTACCGATGTTGCCTGGGCCGATGATGGCGGTCTTCATGTGGGGGCGTTCTCCAGAAAAGTGGTGACGGTGCCGAGCGGCCCGAAGTCGCAGACGACGGAGTTGCCGGAGGCGAGTGGTTTCATTGGGCCGAGCGCTCCGGTCATGACGACGTCGCCCGCACGAAGCGGAGTTCCGCGTTCGCACATGACGTCGGCAAGCCACCGAGCGGCATGGAGTGGATGACCGAGACACGCTGCGCCTTCGCCGGTCGACACGGTTTCGCCATCGATATCCATGCGCATCGGGATGGTGCGAAGGTCGACGTCGCGTAACGGGACGGGTTTGCCGCCCAGCACGTAGACACCGCAGCTTGCGTTGTCAGCCACCGTGTCGACGATGCGGATGTTCCAGTCGGCGATGCGACTATCGACGATCTCAATCGACGGAAGGGCATACGCCGTTGCTGCGATGATGTCGTTGAACCCGTGTTTACCCAGATCGAGGTCGTGTTCGAGAACGAGAGCAACCTCGGCCTCGGCACGGGGTTGCAGGAGTCGGCCGTGCTCGATTGGCACACCATCGCCGTACTCCATGTCGATGAAAAGGGTTCCGAAGTCGGGTTGGTCGACGCCGACCTGCTCCATGACGGCTTTCGACGTGATGCCGATCTTGCGACCGGCGACCCGGCGGCCACTGGCGATGTCGGCGGTGACATTGACCTCTTGGATGGCGTACCCAACGTCGATGTCGGTTTCGGTGCCAACGACATCGCGGACTGGTCCGCAAGGAACACCCGACTCGGCTGCAGCGCGCAGTATCGCTGCCGCTTCTTCGATGAGTGCGCGGTCAGTCATTGGTGCTCTCATCTCGGGCGTCTCGTTCGCGGGCGAGCCGCTCTTGCTTGTCTTTGAGCAACTCGCCTCCGGCCATGAAGTCGGTGTTGGGGAATTCATCGATCCACACCCGGACCGACTCTCGTGGTGCACCGATGTGTTCGTGCATGGCATCGGTGATTGCTTCCATGAGCGCCTTTTTGGCTTCGGGTGTTCGTCCCTCAGCCATATGCACATTGACGAGCGGCATGCCTAGGCCTTTCCGGTCACGGTGACCGAGCCGAGATGGCTGTAACGAGCGACGGCGGTGGTGCTGGCCTCTAGCGGACGGGCGTCGGTGGCTGCGCCGGCCATAACCAACCAGCCGCTCTGCAGCTTTTGGCCGTGTTTCCCGAGATGATTGGCCAACATCGCTACGCACTCTGCAGGGTCGCCGAGAAGGGCCGCTCCGGTAGCGGTCCCGGTGATCTCGCCGTCGATTTCGAACACGCAACCAAGGGTCGTGAGATCGGCATCTCGCGGTCCGATTCCCTCGTCGCCGATAACAACGCGAGCCGCCGAGGTGTTGTCGGCGATGACATCGGGAAGGGTGAAGCTGAACTTCTCGTACCGCGAATCAATGACCTCAATACCGCCCACAACCTTTGTGGTTGCGTCGAGCACGTCGTTTGCCGTGACGTTGGGGCCGGCGAGATCCTCACCCAGAATGAACACGATCTCGGGTTCGCAACGCGGATGAATGAGCTCGCCCACGGGTGCAACCCCGTCGGTGATGACGCTGCTTGCCGGGACCCACCCGTACACGGGAGCGTCCACGCCCATCTGCTCTTGTTTCGCTACCGACGTAAGCCCCAGTTTTGCTCCGGCGAGCGTGTCGCCTCGCCCGAGCTGAAGCTCGAGCAGCGCCGCCTGAATGGCATAGGCGTCGTCGAGCGAGAGCTCGTCGACCTGTTTGGTGATGGCCTGCACGTCCTTGCGTTCGTCAACGGCGGCCAACAAATACTGCGCCCAATGCGCATGGTCGATTGTCATCAGGTCGTTTCCATAGCTTCTCGGGCCTTCGCTGCATCGATGTGCAACTTCTTCATCTCCTGGGCGATCGGGCTGAACTTCATCGATCCGTTGTCGATCCAATCGCTGGCGAACTCGGCACCGCGGCCAAACTTGGACCGCTCGAGCGGAAGTTTGATGACATCGTGCGGCTCACGAACCACCGCGATCGGGTCGTTGCCGGCAGCGACCGCATCC
>CALGZB010000180.1 GCA_937934655.1 uncultured Acidimicrobiales bacterium
CCTTCGAGGAATTCCCGATGTCGGGCGATCTCGCCGATGAGTTGGTCGACGCCGTTCTCCTCGGTGCCATCGGTACCGATGGTGAGCATGATCTCGGGACGCCAGTCACTGGTGTCGGACAGGTCGAGCATGAGCTCGAGATCACGGCGAGAGTCGGAGGCTCCCGGACGGTCGGCTTTGTTCACCACAAACACGTCGGCGAGTTCGAGGAGTCCGGCCTTGTTGGCCTGCACCGCATCGCCCCAGCCCGGGGTCACAACGATGGCGGTGGTGTCGGCGGTTCCCGCAATGTCGATTTCGATCTGTCCAACACCGACGGTTTCGACGATAACGATGTCGAACCCGATGGCGTCAAGCGCCCGAATAGCAGCCGGGACCGCAACGGCGAGTCCGCCGCCCTGGCCACGGGTAGCCATCGATCGGATAAACGTTCCGGTGCCGTAGTTGTGCTCGTCCATCCGGATGCGATCGCCAAGGATCGCGCCGCCGGTGACGGGCGACGATGGGTCGATCGCCAGAACGGCAACATTGCGACCAGAACCGGTGAGGGTGGCAGCAAGACGCCCGGTGAGCGTCGACTTCCCAGCGCCTGGGGCGCCAGTAATGCCGACAACGTGAGCATTGCCGGTCTGGGGGTGAGCGAGTTCACCAAGAACGAGGCCATCGGCGCCACCCCGCTCGGCGATAGAAAGCACGCGCCCGATGGCGCGTCGATCGCCAGCTTGGGCGCGTTCGAAGATTTCGGTGACCGAAAGGCCACGCAGTCCGCGGGTTGGGGTCGACACGCTACGAGCGAGCTTCCACGGCCGCAACGGCATCTCGGATGGCAAGGACACAGTCGTCCGAGGACGATCCCGGGCCGAGGATTGCGGCGACACCAAGCTCGGACAGCTTCTCGATGTCGCCCTCTGGCACGATGCCGCCAACGATGAGCGGTACATCGACGTCGGCCTCGTCAAGCGCATCGATCATCTTCTTGGAGAGCGCAAGGTGGCCGCCGTTCAGCATGGAAATGCCGATTGCATCGGCGTCTTCCTGCTCGACCGCAGCGATGACCTGTTCGGTGGTTTGGCGCAGCCCGAGGTAGATGACTTCGAGCCCACCATCGCGGAGCATGCGGGCCACGACTTTGAGGCCGCGATCGTGTCCGTCGAGGCCGAGCTTGGCCAGCACGACACGGAACGGCTTTTCGTTTGTGGTTTGTTCGCTCTCGGACATCAGATGACGGCTTTCTCGACGTAGGTGCCGTAGACGCCTTCGAGGGCATCCACGATTTCGCCTTCGGTGGCGTATGCCTTCACCGCATCGATGAACGCCGGCATGGTGTTTTGGTCTGGCGTGGAGGCAACAGCGACCAAGTCGTCGAGTGACTTCTTTACCGCTTCGCCGTCGCGTTCCTGCTTCACGCCACCGAGTCGCTTGAGCTGGTACTCCTCGACCTCGGGCCCGATGTAGAGCGTGTCGTTGTCGCTGTCGTCGCCGTCGGTGAAGTCATTGACCCCAACCACAATGCGCCGGCCAGCGTTGACTTCGCGTTCGAAGCGGTAGGCGGCGTCGGCGATCTCGCCAACGTAGTAGCCATTCTCGACTCCGGCGTAGGCGCCTTCGAGCATCGAGCCATCGCCAAGGTCATCGATATGGGCGAAGATCGCCTCGGCCTGGCGTTCCATCTCGTCGGTCATCCACTCGACATAGGCGGAGCCGCCGAGTGGGTCGGCCACGTTCGCAGCGCCCGTCTCGTAGGCAACGATT
Source organism: uncultured Acidimicrobiales bacterium (assembly GCA_937934655.1). Classification (GTDB taxonomy): domain Bacteria; phylum Actinomycetota; class Acidimicrobiia; order Acidimicrobiales; family SHLQ01; genus CALLQB01. Next base: position 1,753 of record CALGZB010000180.1, read on the forward strand.
TGTTGAGTACGAAGGGCGATTCGAGCCGCCTTCTCGGTGGGCAACGCCAACGCTTCGTCGAAGCTGTCGGTATGGAGACTCTGGGTTCCGCCGAGAACGCCGGCCAGTGCCTGGATCGCGACGCGGGCGATGTTGATTTCTGGTTGCTGAGCCGTGAGCGACACACCAGCCGTTTGGGTATGGAACCGCATCAGCATGGCCTTCTCGGTCTTTGCTCCGTAGCGTTCCTTGAGCCACCGAGCCCAGATACGACGCGCTGCACGGAACTTCCCGATCTCTTCGAAGAAATCGAGGTGCGAGTTAAAGAAGAACGAGAGTCGAGGGGCGAAATCGTCAACATCGAGCCCGGCGGCAATGCCTGCTTCGATGTACGCAAACCCGTTGGCCAGCGTGAACGCCAGCTCCTGGGCGGCGGTCGAGCCGGCTTCACGAATGTGGTAGCCCGAGATCGAGATGGGGTGCCAGCGGGGCATCTCGGCCTCGGTGAACTTCATCATGTCGGTGATGAGCCGCATCGATGGACGAGGAGGGAAGATGTATTCCTTCTGCGCCTGGTATTCCTTGAGGATGTCGGCCTGGATGGTGCCGCCCAGTTTGCTGCGCTCGACACCGCTGTTCTCGGCGACCGCCACGTACATGGCCATAAGGATCGGCGCCGGGCCGTTGATGGTCATCGACGTCGATACACCCGAGAGGTCGATGTCGGCGAAGAGATCTTCCATGTCGGCGAGGGTGTCAATGGCCACGCCGGCCTTACCGACTTCACCGAGCGACCAATCGTGGTCGGAGTCTTTGCCCATGAGCGTGGGCATGTCGAAGGCGGTGGAGAGACCGGTACCGCCAGCGTGAAGGAGTTCTTTGAAGCGGCCGTTGGTGTCCTCGGCGGTACCGAAACCAGCGAACATGCGCATGGTCCACAGCCGCGACCGGTACATCGAGGGATAGACGCCGCGGGTAAACGGGTACTGGCCAGGGTAGGGAGCATCGCCGTAAACCGGGTCGACGGGAACACCCGACATCGTTTGGAAATCAACGTCGCGAAGCTTTGAAGCCTCGAACGCTTCTTGCCAAGCTTGCTTCGCTTCGTCGTTGCTACTGCTGTTGTCGGTGCTGTCGTTGTTCTCGCTCATCGAGATCTCCCCTAGTCGGCGGTTCTAGCAAAAGTAAGAACGCGGGGTCTGACCCCGCGTTCTTACTTTTTGACTACATACATGTTCCCACTTTAGCCGGATTTCCAATACTTGGAAGTCCAACTACTTCGGGAGGCTCGGCGACTCCCCTATGCTTGGCTCCGATGGGACTTTCCTTCGATCCAATCGCTGAGGCCCGGCGCCAATGGGAACAGCACGATCTCGGCGCCGTTGACGCCATGGCCGCCGCAACGTCGATCACACGCGCCCACCAGATCATCCTCGGACGAATCAACGAAGCGCTCAAACCGTTCGGTCTTACCTTCTCCCGATTCGAAGCGCTGACGCTGCTGTCGTTCGCGCAAGATCACTCGCTGCCGTTGGGCAAAATGGGCGAACGGCTCATGGTTCATCCCACCAGCGTCACCAACACTATCGACCGGCTCGAAGCCGATGGCCTGGTTCGACGACTCCCCCACCCAGCCGACCGGCGCACCACTCTGGCTCAGCTCACCGACGAAGGTGAGACCATGGCGCGCAAAGCAAGCGAGGCGCTGAAGGACATCGAGTTCGGCTTGGCCGAGCTCAAACCCGCTGAGCTCCGGTCGCTCGAAACCGACATTTCGAAGCTTCGAGAGCGATCAGGCGATTTCGGCTAGCGCTCAGTCCGCGCGATCTCCGGCGCGGCCCATAAAGAAGATCCACAAGCCGCCCACCACGAAGAAGATCGACGCGACCAACAAAATCCCGCTGACCAGGCTGCCGATTGCCGGCAGCCCGTCGAGGATCGGCCGCAAAACAAAGGCGAGAATACCGACAAGAATCAGCGTGATTCCTGGTCTGGTAATGATGAGTTTCATAGTGCCCCCAGCGGATTTGTCGTGGCGGTTCGAGCCACGCTTGCACTAGTACTGTAAGTCATTCGACGGTTCGCCGACAGGAAAATCGAGGGAAGGCACCCATGACCATCACACTCGAAGGCATCAGCCCCGCAGCGTGGGAGCACCCCACTGACCGGGCTGCTCTGGCGTCCCTCCAACAGATTCCCGGCTTCGATTCGTTGCTTCGCAAGGTGGTTGGAACGTTCGGCGAACGCAATATTCGCATGAGTTACCAGGCCGAAGCGGTAAAGGTCGGCCCGACCCAATACGCCGACGTGCACGAGCTACTCCTGCGGGTATGCGAGGTACTCGATACCGATGTGCCGCCTCTCTACATATCGCAAACGCCGCACGCCAACGCTGGTGCCGTGGGTATGGACAACCCGTTCATCGTGCTCAACTCCACCCTTATCGAGTTGTCGTCGCCTACCCAGATCGCTGCGGTCTTAGGCCACGAAGTGGGGCACATCATGAGCGACCACTCGCTCTATCGCACCCTCCTCTTCCTGCTTCTCAACCTGGCTCGCACCAATACACCGCTCGTTACGCAGGCCACCATCCCCATCACGCTGGCCTTGCAGGAGTGGAGCCGAAAGGCCGAGGTGTCGTGCGACCGGGCTGGTTTGTTGGCCGTGCAGGATCTCGATGCCTCACTCGGGCTTCTCGGTGTGATGGCGGGCGGGGTTCGCGGCCGGGGCGAAGACTTCGACCTCGATGCGTTTGTCGCCCAATCCGACGAGTACCTCGATGCTGAGGGGCTCAACGCCTATTACAAGTTCATGGCCACGTTGGGCAGAAGCCATCCGTTCCCGGTGGTTCGAGTCGCCGAGCTTCGTCGTTGGGTCGATAGCGGCGACTACGACGAGATCATCGGCGGGACATACGCCAAGACGTCCGATGATCGACCGGTGAGCGATGATCTTGCCGCTGCGGGCCGCAACTTCTCCGACACGGCGTCGCAGGTGTTCACCGATACCGAGAAGTACGTCAATACCGCGCTGTTGTCGTTGTTAACCCGAGCCCAAAGACTCCGCAGTGAAAGCAGTTCTGAAAGCAGCAGCGACGGCAGCGACTAGGCGCAAAAACCGAGGCGGTCGAACTCTTCGGCAAGCATCGCCGAGAAGGCGCGTGCTGGGGCAGCCGACAGATGGGTGTAGTCGTGGAAGTCGTCTTCGGTCATCCATGCTGATGCGTCGATGAACGTCACCGCGAGTGCTTCGGTCTCAGCGGCGAGCACACTGCGGAACTCGTCGAAGTCTTCGCCTTGCGCGGGGTGGCGGTCGATATAGCTCGGCGGCACCGGCATGGAAATCACCACGACTTCTGCATCCGCGGAGAAGCGCTCGACACCGGTCCTCAGTGCTCCGACTTCGGCATCGCCGATCGCAAAGTTGGCCAACACCTCATCTTCAATACGTGCGGTCTCGAACTCGTTGCGGGTTGAGGTCCACTCGGTCTTGTCGAAGTCACCGCGATCGGTGATCGGCCGTTGCCGGACATCAGGGCCAACCCCTTCGCCTAGGTCGAACTCGTCAAGGATCACGTGGCGATACCGATACGTGGCCCACACATCGTTGAGCCCTCGCTCGAGACCACCCATCACACCCGGTCGGGTTGCCGTAGCGTTGTCGTAGAGGTTGATGGTCGGCTGCGGTGCCCGGCCGCTGTTGAAATCCATGCTCGACATTCCCCATGCGATACACCTCGGCTGAAGTGCTGGGATCACTTCGTTGGTTGTCCATGCCCCGGCCACCTCGGTGGATGCAGCGGGTAGGCCCAGGTTGTGCACCGCATCGATGCCGCCAAGGGCGACCTCGAAGACATCAGGGAATACCGCCCGACCCACCATCGATGAACCAACGAACGTCAGGTCGCTCTGCACCCCGGCGGCTTCGAGCGCATCGAGGTCGTCGGCGAGAACCTGCGTCTCAACGGAGTAGTGCAGCAAGGGGCGAGCCAACTGGCTCGACGAGAGCCGTATGACCAGGTCGATGCACAGCAAAACCGCGAGCGCGGCAACCACAAAAACCAGAACACTGCGACGAGACGGGGCCATTGCTGCAGAGCTAGCAGTGACGGGTAGTGGAACTGGAGTAACCGAGACCTTCGAAGTCGAGCAAGCGAA
>CALGZB010000181.1 GCA_937934655.1 uncultured Acidimicrobiales bacterium
CGACTTAGATGTCGACAGCTCCATCGACGACTTCAGCGAGTTCTTCGCCTTCATCGTCAGCAGCGGCCGCTTTCGGCGTCGCGATAATCGGTACACCTTCGTCATCGAGTTCTTCGACCGCAGGAGGAATGAATCCTTCAACGGCGCTGAAACACACCCGATTCTCACCTGGGAGATCCGGATCTGGCTCGATGTCGACAGTCACGATGTGTCCAGCCGTGAACTCTTTGTACAAGAGACGTTCAGAGAGCGGATCTTCGACAAGACGCTGGAGCGCACGACGCAATGGTCGAGCACCCAGTGTTGGGTCGTAGCCCTTCACTGCGAGATGGTCCTTGGCCGGGTCGGTGAGCTCAAAGCCCATACCCTGTGCGGCCATCTGCACTGCCACTCGCTTGACCATAAGGTCAACGATCTGGCGAACCTCAGGCTGGCTGAGTTCGTGGAAGACGATGGTGTCGTCGATGCGGTTAAGGAATTCCGGACGGAAGTGCTCCTTCAGCGCGTCGTTGACTTTTTCCTTCATCTTCGTGTAGTTGATGGCCTCATCGTTCTTCGAGAAACCAAGGTTGGACTTGCGAAGATCGCGAGTACCGAGGTTCGAGGTCATGATGAGCACGGTGTTGCGGAAGTCGACCGAGCGGCCCTGGCTGTCGGTCAGACGCCCCTCTTCAAGAATCTGAAGGAGGGTGTTGAACACGTCAGGGTGCGCTTTTTCGACCTCGTCGAACAGCACGACGGAGAACGGCTTGCGGCGCACTGCTTCAGTGAGCTGGCCACCTTCTTCGTAACCGACATACCCGGGAGGCGAACCAACCAGGCGACTGACGGTGTGCTTTTCCATGTACTCAGACATGTCGAGGCTGATCAGCGAGGCTTCGTCGCCAAACAGGAACTCGGCCAAGGTCTTTGCGAGCTCGGTCTTCCCAACGCCCGATGGGCCGAGGAAGATGAACGAGCCTGAAGGACGCTTGGGGTCTTTGAGGCCGGCACGGGTGCGGCGAATGGCCTGGCTGACGGCCTTGATGGCGTCTTCCTGACCAATAACCCGCTTGTGTAGCTCGTCTTCCATGCGGAGGAGCTTGGCGGTCTCTTCTTCGGTGAGCTTGTAGACCGGAATACCAGTCCAGAGCGAGAGGACTTCGGCGATCGACTCTTCGTCGACCTCGTCGAACAGGTCGACACCCGATGCCTTGATCTCGGCTTCCATCGTGGCTTTTTCGGCCAGCAGTTCTTTTTCGCGATCGCGAAGGGAACCGGCTTCTTCGAAGCGTTGTTCTTCGACCGCTTCCTTCTTGTTTCGCACAACCTCAGAGAGTTCGTTTTCGAGCTCTTTGAAGTCGGGTGGGGTTTCCATGCGCTTGATACACAGACGCGAACCGGCTTCATCGATGAGGTCGATGGCCTTGTCGGGAAGGTGACGATCGGCGATGTAGCGGTCGGCCAAGTTGGCCGCTGCTACGAGTGCTTGATCGGTGATGGTGACCCGGTGGAATTCTTCGTAGCGCTCACGGAGACCCTTAAGGATCTCGATGGTGTGGGCGACCGAAGGCTCTTCAACCTTGATGGGCTGGAAGCGACGCTCGAGAGCGGCGTCCTTTTCGAGGTGTTTGCGGTACTCATCGAGCGTGGTTGCACCGATGGTCTGCAACTCGCCTCGGGCCAACATTGGCTTGAGGATCGAGGCAGCATCGATGGCACCTTCGGCGGCACCCGCACCAACAAGGGTGTGGATCTCGTCGATGAACAAGATGATGTCGCCACGGGTCTTGATCTCTTTGAGAACCTTCTTGAGGCGCTCTTCGAAATCGCCGCGGTAACGGCTACCAGCAACCAGCGCACCCAAGTCGAGGGTATAGAGCTGCTTGTCGCGGATGGTGTCGGGGACCTCGTTGGCGGCGATGGCCTGAGCCAGGCCTTCAACGATTGCGGTCTTACCAACGCCAGGCTCACCGATTAGCACCGGGTTGTTCTTGGTGCGGCGCGAGAGCACCTGCATGACGCGTTCGGTTTCGCGGCTTCGACCAATGACGGGGTCGAGCTGCTTGTCGCGTGCTACCTGGGTGAGGTTTCGACCAAACTGGTCGAGGACCAACGACCCCGACTGGGTATCGCCGCCGGAGCCACCTGAGGTTGCGCCGGCTTTTTCGCCGCCGCCTCCACCGGACGAGCCACCGGGACCGGAGTACCCAGAGAGAAGTTGGATCACCTGCTGGCGAACACGTGACAGGTCGGCGCCCAGTTTCACGAGAACTTGAGCGGCGACGCCCTCGCCTTCGCGAATGAGCCCGAGCAAGATGTGCTCGGTGCCGATGTAGTTGTGACCGAGCTGAAGCGCTTCGCGCAATGACAGCTCGAGAACCTTTTTGGCTCGTGGGGTAAAGGGAATGTGGCCGGACGGCGAGGAGCCACCCTGCCCGATGATCTCTTCAACCTGACTACGAACGGCCTCAAGTGAGATGCCGAGCGACTCGAGAGCTTTGGCGGCAACGCCTTCACCCTCGTGAATCAGCCCAAGCAAAATATGTTCGGTGCCAATGTAGTTGTGGTTAAGGAGCCGAGCTTCTTCCTGCGCTAGAACAACAACGCGCCGGGCTCGATCAGTAAACCTTTCAAACAACGGAAAATCCTCCCGCTAGAAGCGAAATAGTGAACCGAGTGTATCGGTGGCTAGTGACAACCACGGATCGACCGGCTGTGTTCCTGAAGAAACCAAATTTCCGGACATGCTTTCTCGACATGACGCACCCTAAGGCACGGGTTGATTTCGGTCACACATGAGCCTCCATCGGCACAATCGAAGGGCTAGCTAGGAAAATCGCGCACCAATTTCGATCTACCTGGCAAATTGGGTCATTCGTCACGTACAGGAGAGATAGTCACTGAGTTGCGTTTTCGCGTGTCCACTCCCCTACCTTGTGAGCGTGAGCTCAAACCCGCTCCTTGCGTTTCCGTCGATGGTGGGAGACCTCGAACGTACCGAGTCGGAATTACTCGACTCAGTTCAGTCGCCCAATGAATTCCTGACTGAGGTGGCTAGCCATCTCATCATCGCTGGCGGAAAACGAATTCGCCCCGGCTTTACTATTGCCGCGGCTACAGCCGCCATGGCTGGGCCCGAACCTGAGTCGGTTTCAACCGAGGTCATCTTGGGCGGCGTTTCGGTTGAGCTTGTGCACCTCGGCTCGCTCTATCACGACGACGTTATGGACGATGCCCTTACCCGGCGCACCGTCGAGAGCGTCAACGCACGGTGGGGCAATCTCAAGGCGATCCTGGCCGGCGACTTCCTTCTTGCCCGAGCGTCCGAAATTGCCGCATCGCTGGGCACCGAGGTAGCCGGGCTGTTGGCCAACACCATCGCCAAGCTTTGCGAGGGCCAAATTCGCGAGCTGCAAGACGTCTACAACATCGATCGCACCGAAAAGAACTACTTCACCTCCATCGAGGGGAAGACGGCTGTTCTTCTGGCAACAGCCGCCCGAGTGGGTGGCATCGTTAGCGAACTTCCGGCCGATCAGATCGACACGCTGACGACATTTGGCCACCGCTACGGCATGGCCTTCCAGGTCGTCGACGACATTCTCGATGTGGTGGCTACCAGCGAACAGTTGGGCAAGCCCGCCGGAAATGACCTGGTAGAAGGCATTTACACGCTTCCGGTTCTGCACACGCTCGAAGGCCCGCAGGGCGAAGAACTCCGAGACATCCTCGGCGCACCGCTGTCCGATGACCAACGCGATGCGGCCCGAAACATTGTCCGAGCCGGCGATGGCCTGAACCATGCCCTCGACGTCGCCAAGCAGTTCAGCGACGAAGCCGTCGAGGCTCTCGCTCCACTCGAAGGAACCCCAGCGCACGTTTCGTTGGGCGCAGCCGCCGACCATCTCATTACGAGAGTCGGCGAAGCAGCGGCAACTTCCACGTCCTAGCGTTTCGACGGCAGTACGTCGCCGTGCGCCTCTTCTCAGAGGGAGGCGGCGTGGAAAACCTGGTTCAGAATCGTTGGAACATACGACACACACTCGACATTCCGGGACAAGAATGCCGAGCCTCTGAACCGTTGGCGTTTCACGCCGCCGCCTACTGAGGGGTATTGCTACGGTTGCCCGCAGCCCTTTCCTATCGGACCCTCAAGCCGTTATTCAAACGTTTGTAATAACTAATCCGTTTCTGACCACCGTTTGAGGGCGCATCAACGAAACGTCGAATCTCCGCTGGCGGGTTTTTCATCACAATCGTACGTTTATGTCACTCCGCGCCGATGGAACCATGCCGACAAGATCGTCGGCACCATCAACAGGCGGTGTATCCATGCAAGGCTCCCTAGTTCGCAACCTAGCTATTCTCTGTTCGCTTCTCGTTCTCACGAGCGTCGCAGCTATCGCTCCGGTCCATGCAGGTTTCCAGCCCTGCGGACCAGCCCCAGCCGGATACAACGTGATCATGGCCGACGCCAGCAGCGCATCAGACGCCGGCGCCACCGTCGTTGGCACACCGGGCGACGACTTCATTTGTGGGACCAACGGCAACGACACCATCGACGGCCGCTCGGGAGACGACATCATTTATGGACGTGGCGGCCGCGACACACTTCTCGGACGCGACGGCGATGATCAACTGATCGGAGGCAAAGGCCGCGACCTCATCTCGGGCCATAAGGGCGATGACATCCTCAGCGGCGGCGCTGCTGGCGACACCCTCAAAGGCGGTGCAGGCAACGACGAGCTCACCGGTGGCGGCGGCAATGACAAGCTCAAGGCCGGGAGCGGCCAAGACCGCTTGGTAGGGGGAAAAGGCAACGATCTCCTCAACGGTGGGCGAGGTGACGATCTCCTTAGTGGCGGCGCCGGGCAGGACACCCTCGGCGGCGGAGCTGGCCGAGACACGCTGCTCGGTGGGGCTGGTAGCGATGTGATTACCAGTGGACGAGGTGACGTTGTTATCGGAGGAAGCGGCACCGACACATGCAGCGCCATAGGGAGCGATTGCGAGCGCACCCTTCAAACCACTCCCGAGCCGGAGTCTGACCCGCCTCCGAGCCCCGAACCGATTTCTAACCCTGACCCTGACCCTGAACCTGACCCAGATATGCGTCCGATCATTCGGCCTTCATTGGTTGTTCGCTACGAACAAACCGCTGGCGACGCGTCGTTTCAAAGCTCGGGCTGGCCGACCGGAACGGTCGATATTGCGATCGGGCGCGACGGTGAAACGGTTCGTTCCTTCGCCACGGCCACCGCCAACGGGGGATTCCGTGCGGATCCCGTTGGCCCCGACGAACCAGAACCTGGCGACACCCTGACGTTCTCCCAAGACATCGAAGGAGCAGCTAACCGCTACATCTCGGTGACATCGATCCCTACCCCGAACCTCGTTGCGTTCCGAATCGATGACGTGGTCGAGGTCGACGCAACGGTGACCGAAGGCGAAGTATTCAGCTTGATCGTCGAGGATGCCGCGACCGAAGAGATGATCTTTTTCGATGACCAACTCTCTGGCGAAGTCATCCACATCTTCCCGAGCGCCGGCCGCTATCCAATGCAGCTCATCCTCACGGTGGCCTGGAGCCCAAGCGACCACCCCGATGACCTCTTCATCATCTCGTCGAACCAACTCATCGAATAAACGCCTCACGAGGGGTCCAAGGCGGTCCCGTTCCGGCCCCTCCAACGACCAACAGGTCAACCGGGGCTGTGGTTCGGCCGATACCAATCATGATGAGCAACGGGTTACAGAAGGCCGGACGCCAAAGCATGGTGTCGATAGGTGGATCCCTGCTGTCTGCGGTGATCAGCTTTGCGTTGGTGTTCATCGCCACCAATGAGCTGGGGAAAGAACAAGCAGGCGTGCTGCTCCTCGCCGTCGCACTCTTCAACATCGTTACCCGAATCGCCCTGATGGGAACCGCCACGGGCTTGGTGCGCTACATAAGCCAGGCTCGGGCCACCGATACCGGAGGCGACATTCCCAACCTTCTCCGTTGGGCACTGCTTCCCGTAGCCCTTCTCGGCACCGTCCTCGCTGGGCTTCTGTTGCTCTTCGCTCCACAGCTCGCATCGCTGTTGGCCAACGACGCCGACCCAGCACAACTCGAACAAAGCCTCCGAATCGCTGCACCGTTCCTCCCTGCCGCCGCGCTGATGTTTGCGCTTCTTGGGGCCACCCGTGGTTTCTCGAAGGTTCGGCCGACGGTCATGATCGACCGCATCGGACGGCCTGTCCTCCAGCTTGTCGCGGTGCTCGTTGCATTGGCGGTAGGCGCCAACGCTGTTGGCTGGACCGTTGCCTGGCTCGCTCCCTACGTCGTTGCCATGGTGTTCGCTGGCATCGGCCTCCATCAGCTTCGTGGGCAACAGGCCTCCGGCGGCCATAGCAGCGAACTCACACGAAAGAGCTTTTGGTCCTTTACCCGTCCGCAGTGGGGCGTTGACTTCCTGCGAGTCATGGTGCGATGGCAAGACACGCTGCTCATCGGCATCCTGCTCGGCCCGGGCGAAGCCGCCATCTATTCGGCGGTGACCCGTCTGGTAAAGCTCGCGTCGATGGTCAACCAGTCGCTCGTGGAAACCGTCACCCCACAGATCTCCGAGGCACTTGCCCAAGACGATATGCCGAAGGCCGAACGGCTCTATCAAGCCTCTACCGCATGGCTGGTCGTTGGAGTCTTCCCCGTCTACCTCACAAGTGCGCTCTACGCAGGACCTCTTGCGGCGATTTTTGGTGAAGAGTTTCGGGCTGGTGCCACCGCCCTGGTGATTCTCTCGATCGGTCGTCTGTTAGGCACCGCAACCGGCCCAGTTGAAGCGGTTCTGACCATGTCGGGCCGCAGTGGAACCAACCTCGGCAACCAAATCGGTTCGTTGGTCGTCAACATCGCCCTCACCCTGATCCTGGTCCCGATCATTGGTTTGCCTGGCGCTGCACTGGCTTGGGTGGCCAGCATTCTGGTGAACAACTACGCGCCGTTCTTTCAGGTCCGCAAGGCCACCGGACTCCACCCGTTCGGTACCGCGACGATTCGCGCAACCATCGCCGTCATCATCGCCTTCGTGGTTCCCGCCGCCATTCTTCATGCCGTCACCGATCCGGGCCTGCTTCTCTCCCTGGCCGGCGCCACGGTGTCGGGACTCATCGTCCTCGCATGGGCTTGGTACAACCGCCAGTTGCTTGCGATCGACCAACTTTTGAAACGCGGAAAGCGCGGCGGCAAAACCACTGGTGAAAACAACGGCAACCACAACAACCACGAGAAAAACGGCAAACTAGAACCGCAGCAAACTCTCTAGCCCGACAAGAGCAGCTGCTCTGGAACCATCATGACCACTCCTCAGCCAGCAGCCGAAGCTGTCGAAGCCGGATCCATCACGTCCATGAGTGACGGTATCGCCCTAGATGGTTCCGATGCCGACACCGCTCTCGAACGCGGGGTGCTCATCGGCGTTGCCGCTCTTCGGTGGGCCGTGTGGCTCTGGATGGTCGTCATCATCACCTACGAGCTCGTGAATCGCCGCGGCGATCGCCTCGCCGACGCTACGAAGGATCTCCAACTTCAAGAGCTTCAGCTGGCCCACCCCGGATGGGCGGTGGGCCTCGTGGCATCGGCCGGAGTATTCACGATCTGGGCGAGCGTGATGACCAAAGCGAAACCAGCAGTCGTTACCCGGGTCGAACCGGTGATCATCGAACTCATCATCGCCGGCGCACTTCTGGCGTTTGGGGAAGTCATCTACGGCACCACCCGCCACACCCAAACCCTGGCCAGCGCATGGCCAATCGCCGGCGTCATCATGGCCGGAGTGGTGTTCGGCAAACGATGGGGCATCGCTGCCGGAATTTGGCTCGGAGCCGCCGCCTATCTTCAGGTCCCCCTGCCCCATGGAAAGAACGGCGACTGGTCGGCCTCGATCATTAGCTCGATGGCTCTGTACTGCGCCGCCGGGTGGACCTCGGGATATCTCATGCAGCGACTCCGACTTGCCGAACGAACCATCGCTAGCGCTCGGGCTCGTGAAGAGGTTGCCCGAACCCTGCATGATGGGGTCCTGCAAACCTTGGCGGTCATCCAGCGCCGCTCCGGCGACACCGAACTCTCCTCGATGGCCCGAGAACAAGAGCTTGAGCTTCGGTCCTTTCTTACGGGAGCCACGATCGAGCCCGACACTCTGCCGGCGGCATTGCGTCAAGCAGCCCAGCGTCACGAGAAACAAAGCACCGCCAAAGTCCAGGTTGTAGTGGCCGAAGAGCTGCCATCGGTTTCGGCCGAGGTAATCGCCGCATTCGGCGGTGCGGTCCGAGAAGCCCTAACCAACGCCAGCAAGCACGGCGAGGCGACAGCAATCACCATCTATGTCGAACCCGACTATGACAACGATCGCGACACCACCGACGTGTTCTGTTCGGTCAAAGACGACGGCCACGGTTTCGATGTCGACACCATGACCGACCGCATCGGGGTGTCCCGGTCGATCAAAGGCCGGCTGACCGACATCGGCGGCACCGCCGAAATCAGCAGTCGAGTTGGCCGAGGCACCGAAGTCCGAATGTGGTCGACCGCCCCCAACCCAACATCAACACATCCATCACCAGGAAGTCCAGCATGAGCGATCTAGGCCCCGTACGAATCGTCATCGCCGACGATCACCCGATCTGGCGCTCGGGAATCAAGAGCGACCTCGGCGAGAACTTCACCATCGTCGGCGAGGCTGGCGACGCCGCTGAAGCGATCGAGGTTATCAACGCCACCAAACCCGACCTCGTGATTTCCGACCTCAACATGCCACATGGCGGCGGCATGAAAGTTGCCAAAGAGGTCGGCCAGGACATCCCCGTGGTGATCTTCACCGTCAGCGAAGCCGAACGAGACCTGCTCGACGCGGTGGCGGCAGGCGCACTTGGTTACCTCATCAAGTCGACAAGCCCCGAGGAGTTGCGACAGCAGCTCTGGAAAGCCTCAAAAGGTGAGCCGGTGTTCTCGCCATCGTTGGCATCGCTCGTGCTCGGCGAGTTCCGCCGGATGACCAAGGACAGCTCCCCCGCCGAGGCACTCTCAGACCGCGAACGCGAGGTCCTTCAGTACGTGGCACGGGGCCACAAGTACGCGGAGATCGGCGAAGAGCTCTTCATCTCGCCAAAGACGGTCGAGAATCACGTGCGCAACATCTTGAAGAAGCTGCACCTCAACCGCAAGCAGGAGCTCATCCGCTACGCCCTCGAGCACGGCATCGAATAGCCGTCGCCAGGGCGCTTAGTGCGTGAGGACGGCGGCCGCTGCAGCACGACCGCTGAGGAATGCGCCCTCGACCTTCGATGAACCAAACGCGTCGCCCGACAAGACGATCTGCGCATCGCCCGGCTGGCCTGTTCCCCAGGTGACCGTCGGTTCGGGCCATGGCTCTACCGGGCCGGCATAACGCCAACGTTGGAGCTGCGTGGCGGTCGGGATGGCCCCGTCGGTGTGCTCGGCAACTTCGGCCAGAAGCGCGGCAATCACCGCATCATCGGTCTCGAGCCAATGCTCGGTCGACCATTGATGGCTGGCATGCAGCGTGAGCGAGGGAATCTGTGAGATGCCCTTTTGTTGGTTGTCGGCGATGAACGTCACTACCGGGTGCTCGGGCTGCTGCACGCCGCCCGGGGCGGGTACCGACAACGGCTCGGCGAATGTCGCGAGGAGCGCGATAACCGGGTGGTAATCGATTCGGGCGAGCTCACGCTGCAACAGCGGCGGCGGAAGACATTTGCTGAACGAACAGATCGACAGCGCCTGTGGCACCGGCATCGCCAGGATGTACGCATCGGCCGGATACTCCGACAGGTCGACAACCGTGTTCGCTAACTCGATCTGCACGCCTTCGGCCAACCACTTGGCGAGGCTGGTCATGCCCGACTCGCCCCGATACCGGGGGTAGCCATCGCCGTCGCCGAAACCTCGGCACCACTCCTCGACCGCTCCCGCAGACATCGCATCGGCCACAAGCGAGGTGAACGCTTCGGAACGAGTCGTGAAGAACTGGGCGCCATGATCGAGTCGGGCTTCACCGTCCGCTCCATCGGACAAGCGGCGAGTGGCAAGCCGGCCACCAACACCACGGCCCTTGTCGAGAACCCGAACGGAATGGCCCTGGTCCAACAATTGGCGGGCTGCGGTTAGCCCGCTCATACCTGCTCCAACAATCACTACATCAGTCACACACTGGTGCTAGCAGACAAAGACGGATCGCATCCGATCCCCCAGGCGGTTTTGGGGGGTTTCCCTGATTCCCCACCGGCATCTCGGACGTCACCGTAGAGGTATGGAATCAACCGCACCTTTCAGCCAGCTTCCTCCTCCACCTCCCCCGGAATCCCAAACGCCTCCTAGCGCTCCGCCGCGCAGGCCTCAGCCACCCAGGGAGAAGCCACCAAGCCGCATGCCAACCATCAGAGGCCCGCAGCTTCTTGCCGGGATCGGCACCTTTCTTCTCACCACGGCGGCGGTAACCCTTGTCGGTGCGCGATGGGACCGCTTTGACCCGGGTGAGCGACTCACAATCCTGCTCATCTCGTCGGTCGTGGCCTATTGCCTCACGCTTTTCCTTCGCAAGGCTGCACCCTTTACCAGCCGGTCGCTGGACGTGCTCGTGGCGGCGCTCATACCCGTCGACGTCGCGGCAATGGCCGTAGTCAGCGGAGCCGCTTGGCCGGTCGTACTTCTCACCGCCGGGCCAGCCGCCATCCTCTCTTCGGAGATACTCAGGCGCCGCGACCCCATGGTGTTCACCGAACTCGGCACGATCGTAGGCGGCGTGCTGACCGCCTGCGGTCTTGCCGCAGAACTCACGATGCCTGCCTTCGATATGCCTTTGGCGCCTCTGGTCGCAGCGTTGGGGTTCGCCGCAACCGTCGCCCTGCCGTTCGGCAAGACCCGCCTCTTTGGTCCGGCTTGGGCGGCACTTGCCGGGTTCGCCCCAGCGATCAGACTCCTCGAGTCGGTGTCATTTATTGGACAAGGCACGTTGAGCGACATGGGTGTACTCCATAACGCCACCGACGCTGCCCCGATCTACACCGTCATCGCTGGAGCGCTCGCTACGGCGGCGTTGGGCATTGCAGCCTTCCGCCGCAACAGCATGCTGTCTGGTCTGGCGGCGGTCGGGGTCATCGCCGCGACCAGCATCGACCTTTGGGTCCGCTTCGACCCCCCGGCATCGGCAACCCTCATCGCCCTTGCGGCATCGATGGTCGCGATCGAGCTCCTGTCTTCGCATCGTGCAGTTGAGCTACGTGCTGATATCGCCGATTCGATCGGCAACGTCGTCGCCGTCATTACCGGGGTACTCACTTTGCTCTCGCTGTCCGCAGCCTTCGGCGGATATCTACCCGACGGGAATGCCGCCACCGGCGACTGGAAATACACCGCCGCAATCTGCGGCGTGGTTTGGCTGATCGGCGACCTGCGTCGAGGCTTGGCCAACGCTCAGTCTCCGCTCCCGATGATGTTGGTCGGCGGAAACTGGGGCCCAGCGCTTCCGGGGTTCGCCGCGGCAGTTGTGGCGTCGGTGCAACTCACGTTTGGCGATCCGACACTTACCGGTCTTGTCGCTATCACGTTGTCGCTGGCTTCGATCAGCACCCTTCGCCCAGGCCGACTGCTCACGTCGTGGTCTTTGGCTCTCGCTGCCCCACTACTCGCCTTTGGTGACTGGAAAGTCGCTGCGCCCATCGCCGTGGCTTCCGCCGGCCTCATGCTGCTCACCGGCCGCTACGCAAGCGGAACGAACGAGCAGGAACTCGGTTTTCAGGCAGGCATGCTCTCGTTCATCCCTGCGTTGGTCGGAGCTGTTTCGATCGGCGAAGCCAACGAGTCGCTCTACCTTGCTGGAGCGTTCTTCATGGCGACGCTCTGGACCACGGCGTGGATTATTCAACATCATCACGACGGGTTGACCTTCGCACTCCGAGTCGTGGGGGCAGCTGCTCTTGGCTTCATGGTCAGCGAAGCCTCGAGCGTTGTTGCGCTCACGGCATTCGTGGTTGCCGGAGCCAGCGCTGCTGAGTCGTTCCGCTCATCGGATGGCCGGTACCGGATTCTTGCGCTCACGCTCGGTGCCCTTGCGATTGGGTTCGCGCTGCCAATCCCCGAGGCGCAGCACCTATGGCTTGTTGGAGCGGCTCTCGTGGTCGGCCTCGTAGGCATCGGCCTTGGGGCCCAGGGTCGGCATATATCGAACCCTGGGCTGAGCGTGTTCGGTGTCCTCGTCACCGGCTTTGGCTGGACGCTTGGGCTACTTGCCGCCGGCGTCGCATCGCCGGAACCCTACGTCTACCCGATCCTGTTCTTCATCAGCTGGCTGTTCCATGACGCCAAGGACCACCCCTGGATGGTGGTCGGCCCAACGCTGTCTGCCGCTACGGCCCTTGGCTTTTGGCAACGAATCGAAGCCGGCAACTCGGGTCATCTAATCGCCCTCGGCATGGTGGCTATCGCTGCTGCGGTGTGGGGAGCGGTTCGTCGCCAACCGGCAGCGTTGTCGTATGGCGCAGCCGTCACGGTGGCGGTTGGGGCCTACGAGGGTCTCGACAGCACCGTCGGCATCGAAAGTTGGGGCTGGCTCGTCATCGCCGGCTCAGCCGCCCTAACCATCGCCGCAATTCTCGAATCAGATCATCTCAAAACCGACGCCCAACAACCAGAAAAGCCCAAAACCACCACCAAAACAACCGCCGGGGTCTGATGTGACATCTGACCCTTGCTCTGGCCCTTGCTCTGACACTTGCTCTGACACCTGGTCTGACACTTGCTCTGACACTTGGTCTGACATCTGGGTCGGGCTAGACGGCGGAGGCGAGGTTGGGGGTTTGGTCGACCTGCTTTTCGAGGAAGTCGAGGAGCATGCCGTTGAAGGTTCGAGCGTGGTCAAACATCAACCCGTGGGCGGCGCCGCGAATAACCGCAAACTCGGCGTCGGGGATCATGCTGGCGATCCGCTCGGAGTCGGCGACCGGCGTCAGAATGTCCTGGCTGCCCACCACAACAAGCGTTGGCGCGGTGATGGTGGCCAACTCCGAAGAAAGCTCGGGGTCGACCGAAAGCAGTGCCTTGAGCTGGTTGACCAAACCATGGACCGGAGACCGCGCAGCCATCACGCCAATAAGGTTGGCAATAGGCCAGAGCCGGCGCATCGACCGCGGACCGATAAGCCAGTTGAGGTTCTCGGTCATAAAACGGCGCATCCCGAGCACGGGAGCCCGCTCGACCCACTCGTGAAACAGTTCCTCACGCCACTCGCCCATATTGCAGGCCGTGCATGCCAGAACCAGGCTACGAACTCGTTCGGGGCGGGTAACCCCAATGATCTGGGCGACGACGCCGCCCATCGAAGCGCCAACGACATGCGCCGAATCGACCCCTTCGGCATCGAGCACCGCAATGGCATCTTCAGCAAGGTCGGTGAGTTCGTAGGAAGCGATGGGTTTGTCGGATTGACCAGACCCTCGGTTATCGATCGCTATGCACCGGAACCGCTTCGAAAGCACCGGGCGTTGAAGAATCCAACCCATGTGGTCGGTACCCAGTCCGTGAATCAACAACAGCGGCTCGCCGTCGGCGGGTCCATAGGTCGTGTAGTGGATCCGAGTCCCATCGATGGAGCGTATGACCGGCATGTGCCACCACGGTACTTGGCGAATCACCCTGGGTACATAGGCGTAACAAACCAACGGTGAACCTTGCGAGATCGGGACGTTTCCTGGGTTCCTTCACGAGATTGTCATATTTCGTCGGGAACCAGCCGAGACGACAGGTTCGTCACATTGCACATGGACACGAACCAATCATCTACGAACCGACCAAACAATCCGCCACTTCGAGCGCTTCTCGCCCTCTTGCTGGCCTTAGCGCTCATCGCAAGTGCGTGCGGAAGCAGCGACGACGCCGCCACGACAAGCACCGATGCAGAAGAGTCATTCTTCGACGACAGCACCGACGACGATTCCGGCAGCGATGAGGTCAGCG
>CALGZB010000182.1 GCA_937934655.1 uncultured Acidimicrobiales bacterium
CATTCGCCTACAACGCTGCGGCGATTCCGTTAGCCGCCTTTGGCGTGCTCAGCCCGATGATAGCGGCGGGAGCGATGGGGTTGTCGTCGCTCTTCGTGGTGTCGAACAGCCTCCGCCTTCGGGGGTTTGCTGGCTATCGCCGCAACATCCCCGGTGCCGCTGCCTGACCAACCTCGGTTTCGTCGGCAGCGGATAGAAGCGCCGCAAAATGCAGCTCGACTTGTTTGGCGACAACGGCAGGTTCGGGTCGAGGGCGCTGCAAAACATAGGACTTCGCCACGGCGAGAAGCGCTCCGGCCAGTATGTCGGGGAGCACCCAGTTGTCGTCATCGAGACCGAGGTACTCAGCCCATGAGGCTGCAAGCGATCGGTGGAAGTCGGCCATAATGTCGCCAAGAACCGGCTGGGTTACAAGGGGCTTCATAACCGCTGCCATGTCGTCAACGTGAGCGAAGAACGGCGTGAGGTCGATCCCGTCGCTGCCAGGATTGCCGATGTCGATGATGGTGTCGGGGATTCCCGATGTCAGCAGGTCGTATTTGCCGTCGAAGTGGGAGTAGAACGCGGACCGGCTAATACCTGTCATGTCGAGAATGTCCTGAACTCGGATCTTGTCCCAGCGGCGGTGCGTCATGAGCTCACGGAGGGCATCGCGGAGTTGCGCCTTGGTTCGCGCTACTCGAGGGTCAACCCGTGGCGCAGGTTCTGCGTCGTTTTGTGGTTCGTTTCGGGTTTCGTTTCGGGACAATCTGGCCTTTCTGTTCGATAGTGCACACAAGACCGGTTTTGTCTCTGGGCAACCGAACTATTGGTTCGTACGTTAGAGAACATGATGTTCGATAACTCACCTCCAGAGTCACCCTCAACCCGGTCCCAAGTCAAGGCCCATATCCCAATCGTCCTCGCCGTCGGCGGCTTCATTGCCCTCTTCATCAGTATGCATACCGGTGCGATGGCGGTCGCGGGCGCCGCTGCGGCACACCTGGCCCTCGGGCTCGGCGTGCTCCTCATACGGCGCATCCGCCAGAACAGTCAGGTCGACGCATGACCGCGCCCGCAACCAACACACCCGCCATTTCGGTGCGCAACCTCACCAAGTCGTTTGCTGGCGGCTCTTCCGAAAACAAACCAGCCGTCAACAACGCATCCTTCGATGTTCCCTTCGGCTCCATCACCGGTTTCATCGGCGGCAACGGATCGGGCAAGACCACCACGATGCGAATGATCGTCGGACTGATCCGTCCGACCTCCGGTACGGCGGTCATCGATGGGCAGCCCTACGAACAGCTCGCTCGGCCTCGCAGCAGGGTGGGCGCAGTTCTCAACCAACTCGGCGCCCACCCAACACAAACCGGTTTCCAACACGTGCGAATCATCGCGACCGAAGCGGGAGTTTCCTCAGACAGGGTGGCCGAGGTTCTGGAGATGGTTGGCCTTGACGATGCGGCCAATCGAAAAATCCGTACGTATTCAACCGGCATGAAACAACGGCTTTCGATCGCCGCCTCGATGCTTGAAGACCCAGACATTCTGGTGCTTGACGAACCAGCATCGGGGCTCGACCCCGTAGGAATCCGGTGGTTGCGCGACCTCCTACGGCGTCGGGCCGACGAGGGTGCTGCAGTGTTCGTGTCGACCCACCAACTGGCCGAGCTGGCCTCGATCGTCGATCACGTCGTCGTCATCGACGCCGGCCACATCGTGGCCAACGAACCGTCGCAATCGCTGCTTGAGCGCACCGGCGAAACCCGACTCGAAGATGCTGTCTTCAGGGTCTCGACTGCGATCCCTCAGGTGACATCATGACTTCGGTTTCATCAAGAGCCTCCTCCACGCCGTCGTTCGCAAATGTGCTCAAGGCCGAGGCACTCACCGCCCGGACGTCGGCGACCACCAAGCTGCTGCTACTGGCTTCGGTTGTGATGGCCGCAGTCTCTGCGGTTGCCAACCTGTCAACGGTTGACGATTTGGCAAGCGACGACACCCTTCGACTTGCGATGCATGCCTCCACCGTGGCCACCATGATCTTCTCGTTGCTCGCCGGGCTGGTTGCGACAACAGCGGCCTTCCGATTCGGGTCGATCGATCAACGGTTGCTAAGTGCGCCGGTTCGCTCCACCCCGCTGGCTGCCAAAGTGATCGGCGCAGGAGCCACCGGTTTCGTCTTCGGAGTCGTTGGGGCAGCGGCGGCGGTTGCAATAACCGCCAGCTACTACTCGTTCAACGATGTCGCCTTCAGCGCTACCTCTCCACTGGTAACCAAGGCGCTTCTGGGAATCCTTATCGCGGCCCCGCTCTACGCCATGGGAGGTGCCGCAATCGGCTTCCTCGTTCGCAATCAACCCCTAGCGGTTGGCGGAAGTATGGCTTGGTTGCTGGTTATCGAACCGACCTTCATCATCGGCCTCCCCAAAGTGGGCAAGTGGCTTCCCGGCGCTGCCGGGGTGGCGCTTACCAATAGTCCCGACCCTGGCCTCTTGGCCCAAGTACCTGGCGGGTTGATCCTCGCACTCTTTGTGGCCGTGGTCCTTGGCTTCGCCGCTCTCCGGTTTCGAGTAACCGACGTATAGCTATGCGACGCCCTACTCCTCAAGGCGGGCTTGGATCTCATCGTTGCTGAGCTCCTCGTTGACCTGCGTCAAGATCCAGACATGGCCTTCGGGGTCGGCGTAGCGACCATCCCGTTGGCCGTACTCCCGATCGTCGATTGGGAAGATGGCCGTTCCGCCATGGTCCATCATCCGTTGAGCCACTTCGTCGACATCAGGCGTGGTCAACATCGCGATGACCGGCGAGCCACCAAGCTGCGATGGCGACCGGTTGGTCTCGCCGTCGCTTTCGCTGAGCGATACGACGTCGTCGCCGATCTGCACCTCGGCGTGAACGATCTTCCCGGAAGGGTCAGCGAAGCGAACAAGCTCCACTGCGTCGAAGGCCTTCTCGTAGAAACCGATCGCTGCAGCAGCGTCGTCGACGATAAGTCGCAGGTAGACGGCCAGGGATACGCAGGGTTGTGCTTCGTTTGTCATAGCTGAATCTTCGCAAACCTTCGCTGAAGCGTCTTGAAGAAAATGTCAGCGGTGTCGGAAGTGGCCGGGACTGGTCGTTTCCAAACCATGAACCGACGAAGGGGTAGACCCCGAGAATTCTCGGAAGTCCCGAGTCATATGGGCTTGGTCGCTGTAGCCAAGCTCCGCTGCTAGGACGCCGAGCGACACGTCGCCAGATCGACGCGTAACCCGAAGCGCTCGCTGAAACCGGCGGATGCGAGCGAAGTGTTTCGGGGTAGCACCGAGGTCACGGTTGATGGCGTTCCCGAATCGCCTGCGGTCCACATCGAGCTGCTCCACCACAGTTCTGACCGGCACCCCACGGTCGAGAAGTTCGACCCCTGCGGTGACTGCAGGATTTGGCCGCCACTCCTGATCGAACGCTCGAAGCAAGATCCGTTCAAGGTTGTCGAGTGCTTGCTCGCCGCTCGCAGTGTCGGCAAGCTGATCGGCGATCGACCCTGGGCCAGTCCACAACTCGCCGCTCAGTTCGACCTGCTGATCAACCAACGCTCCGAGTGGAGCCGACACAACAGCACCCGAGCAGCCGAGCCGGAACACAACGCCACAGGCGCGGCGTTTATCGGATGCATCGATTGGCTGCGGGCCGGTAAAGACGCCGGCAACCAGTGGCGCCGACGAGCCCTCACCTAACGGCAGCACCATCTGGGCGGCACCCGTAGGAGCCACGAACTCCCAGCCCGAAGCCGATGGCTCTTCGCAATACCAAAGCTTCTCTATGCACACCCCCAGTTGGGGTATGCGAGGCGATCGCACCTGCAGCTCCATATCGCCAGTCTGACACGGCGAGAATTACGAAGGAAGACCGCTTGTTCCTATTGGAGACCGTGGGCTGAGCCACCGTCGACCGGTATTGCTGCGCCGGTCACAAATTTCGCACTGTCGGAGCACAGGAAGGTTGCGAGGCGTCCGAAGTCGGCGGGTTCGCCGATCATCTTTGCCGGCACCGTCTCAGCCAAGGCGGCGAGGTCGCCCCCGAACGCTCCGCTCAACCGATCGGTCGCATGGAGGCCTGGCTGCAACGAATTCACGGTGACGCCGTCACCAGCGACCTCGCGAGCAAGCGTCTTCAAGAAACCAGTAACACCGGCGCGGGCCGTGTTGGAAAGGATCAGCTGGTCGATGGGCTCACGAACCGAGATCGATGTGATCGCCACAACCCGACCCCATCCCTCTGCTTGCATCGCCGGAACCGCTGCCTTACACATCTCGACGGTAGACATCAGGTTGAGCTGTATCGCTGGCAGGTAGGCGTCGAGGTCGGTTGATGCGAAGTTGCCGGGCGGCGGACCACCCGCATTTGCAATCAGAATGTCGACGCCACCCAACGCTTCGCTGGCCACCGCCATCATGTCGTCGACACTTCCAGCCTCGGAAAGGTCGGCCACGATCTGGGTAGCGCCCCCTTCAATCGTGAGCGCAGCAGCAGCTAATCGATCGGCTGACCGTGAAACGATCGCAACTTGGGCACCCTCAGCCGCCAGCGACTGGGCACACGCAAGCCCTAGACCGCTCGATGCTCCGGTGACGAGTGCCCGACGTCCTGAAAGTGCAAGATCCATACTGCAGCCTGCCTTATGGCTGCGTCATGC